>PZPG01000014.1:7277-26165 GCA_003045995.1 Bacteroidota bacterium | reverse complement strand
GCCTGTACCTGAGGTGGTGCCTGTACCTGATATGGAGCCTGTATCTGTACCAACACCTGAGGCGGAGCTGGCATCCGTTGACGCTTCAAACTCCACTGAGCTGTAGATCAAACCAATCTGAAGCCATGTTTCCTCAGGTAAGCCAAGATTATTGGATCGAATCTGTTGTAAAAACTGGAGACTGTCGGATGTAGCAGAGAGATTGTTGTTCCATTGCTGATAACTTCGAAGATTCGCCTGAACCACCCGGCCAATGGCATCAAATTTGGAGTTCACAGCTAGTTGAACGGAAGGATCCTCCTTAAAAATCGGAGGGGTGTTTCGAATGACCTCATCCCGCTCATTTTGAATCTCCTGTTCCGTTTTCAGGATTGGAAACGTAAAAGGAGCATTTAGATCTTCCGATAACCAAGGTTCCCCAACATTATAACTGATACCTTGAGGGAGCCGATTTCCTAGCATCAAAAAGATCATAAGAAAAATATAGGCAACAAGAATAACCGTCCTCCAGATCACAAGACGTTTCTCTCCGGTGCGATCCTGCTCTTTCTTTCGGTTTTTTCCGATGTTCAGTTCAGGGCTCTTTTTCGGGCTTAGGCCAATTTGTTCCAAAAATCCCATAAGTATACGGATAGGAGTGTTCCCAACGACAGGAATGGAATATTAACAGTTCTACATATTGAACAGTTCTACATAATATAAAGTAAGAGATGAACGACCGTGAACCAACAAAATTTTGTTCATGTGGTTCCGACCTGATTCTGAATCATTTCGAGAAATGTTTCTTCATCCAAAACCGGTACATCCAATTTCAGTGCTTTCGCCAATTTGCTGCCCGCTTTATCGCCAGCGAGAACATAATCTGTTTTTTTACTAACGGAGGAGGAGGTTCGGCCACCATAACGCTCGATGAGGTCGATAGCATCATTCCGAGACAAGGTTGGAAGTGTTCCCGTAAGCACAAATGTTTTCCCTTCCAGAAACCAACGGTACCCGGTTTCGGATTCATCGTCCCCCGATCCAAGCCTTTCACTATCCCTTCCTGTCTGATCAGGCATTTCGAATTGCAGCCCCGCTTCCCGCAATGCTTCGAGTGTTTTGTGATGTTTTTGATGATCAAAGTATGCTGTTAATGAGCCGGCAATTTTAGGCCCAATGGAGGGTACCGCACAAAGATCCTCTTCGGAAGCTTCCAATAAAGCATCCATGGAACGAAAATGAAAGGCGAGATCCCGAGCCACCGTCTTGCCAACAAAGCGAATTCCCAATGCAAAAAGCACCCGCTGAAATGGCTGAGTACAACTTTTTTCAATCGCCTCTATCAAATTTTTACTGCTTTTTTTCCCCATACGTTCGAGCGGTTCCACATCCTCCGCCGATAGTTGATAGAGATCCGCAAACGTGTGCACCAGTCCGTGATCAACCAGCTGAGACACTACTGCCTCTCCCAATCCCTCGATATCCATCGCATCCCGAGAGGCAAAATGCGTTAGCCTCTCCCGAATCTGCGGAGGGCACTCCGGATTGATGCATCGCCACTTCACCTCTTCGTCCAGTTTCACCAATTCTTCCCCGCATGCCGGACAGTTTAACGGCATTTGGAACGGTTTTCCCCGTTCTTCGCGGTCTGCATCCACCACACTCATGACCTGTGGAATGATGTCACCTGCTTTTTCGACCGTAACCAAATCCCCCACACGAATGTCCTTTCGATGAATTTCATCCTCATTGTGAAGCGATGCCCGTTTCACTACCGTACCAGCAAGGGTTACCGGCTTCAGTTCAGCAACCGGCGTAATACTCCCCAAACGGCCCACCTGCAATGTTATGCCCTCTAGCAAGGTGGTAGCCTGCTCGGCCTGAAACTTATACGCAATCGCCCATCGGGGAGATTTAGACGTTGTACCCAGTTCTGCCCGGTAGTGCTGCTCATTCACCTTAATCACAGCGCCGTCTGTTTCGAACGGCAGGGAATGGCGTGAGAGATCCCATTCGCTGATCACATCCAGTACCTCATCCACCGATCTGCAAAGCCGGTAATCGGGATTTACAGGGAATCCCAGGTCTCCAATTCGTTTCAGCTTCTCGATCTGCGTTGGGGGAGAGGGACGACCTTCCACGATCAAATCAAATCCAAAAAATCGAATGGGTCTCCGTGCTACTTCCCGCGGATCCTGCATTTTTAGCGTTCCTGCGGTCGAGTTTCTTGGATTCGCAAAAGGAGGAAGACCCTGCTCTTCACGAAAATCATTCAGACGAACAAATGCTTCCTTTTCCATATACGCCTCTCCACGAACTTCAAACACAAACGAAGGATTACGGTTATCCTCATCCTCATCCTTATCCTCCTCATCATCATCCCAATCACTATCTATTTCCAGGAACAAACTCTTAAGTACCACTTCGTCGACCCGTAAAGGAATATCTTTCAGTGTCTTGAGATTCTCTGTGATATCGTCACCGCGCTCCCCGTCGCCTCTTGTAGCACCAACAATCAATTGCCCATCTTCATACCGAAGTCGGATCGATGCACCATCAAATTTCATCTCCACACTATACGTAAATGGCTGATCCCCTAGCCGGTCCCGCACCCGCTTGTCAAAATCCCGCAACTCCTTCTCATTGTACGTGTTATCCAACGAGAGCATCGGCTGCGGATGCTCCACAGTCACAAACGACTCAGACGGTTTCCCTCCAACGCGAAGAGTCGGAGAATCCTCGGTTCCAAGATCAAAAGACTCTTCGAGCTCTCGCAACTCCGACAATGCTTCGTCAAACGCACGGTCACTGATAAACGGCATCGCCTCCTGATAGTAGGCCTCATTAGCACGATCAATAAGATCCCGCAACTCTAAAACCCGTTCAATCGCCACTTTTTTATTCATACATCAACTCAGAAATCTTTTGGGAATCGCACGTAGCTTAGACGATTGTCGTTCATGGCCCGATAGAGTTTCTGCCTCAAAGAAGGGTCATAAAAATGTAAACACCAGCAAGAATTACGAGGATGAAAATCATCCAGCCGATGGTTTTCTTCCAGGAAAACTTTTTCCGGGGTTGATTAAATTGCTTTCCCATCTGAGCCCAGTTAATCTCTTTGCCAGCTTCATCTCCCGGAAGCGTGTTCGTTCTACCGGATACCATTCGAGTCTCTGTGACAGTCGGAGTGGATGCACTCGTTTCAAGACCCTCGACATTGCGACGCCCCCCGATCTCGACTGTAGCCGAAGAGTTTGCACCACCCGTACTACCATCTTCAACATTCACGCTATCTTTATTCTTCTGCAAAGCCCTTCCGGAAGTTGTTGATTCAGAAGAATTATCACTTGGGCTCACATGATTTTTTCCATCTGCGGACTGATTCAATTCTGGATAGTAATCTAGCAGGAGGTGGTTGTAATTGCCGGCTTTCAACTGATCCAATGCCTTCACGATCACAGTATCATCGATCTTTAAAGCGCGTGCAATACTGCGAATATATGTTCGTAAATACACATCCTTTTCCGAATTTCGATCAAAAATCAGACCGTTTTCGATGGACTCAATGATCTCTTTGGAAAGCTTTGTTCGATGCTGAATATCGCCTACCGACAGACCAAGATGTTTCCGGATGACAGACAGCTCCTGTCCAATAATTTTCATGGGCGTTCTCCTGGAATTTGGGATCCATTAAGATGATGCCAAAACAAAACCGACCAGAGATCGAACAGATTTACTAAAAAATGTTGTGCTTTGGTTCACGTATCAAAAGTAACAAAAAAGATAGGAAAATATCATTCCCAAATCCGACGATTTCGCAATCAAAAAAAAACTGTAAGGATTATCCATTTTCTCACTCATAGGGGTATGAAGCAACACAACAGAATCCATTTACAGGTTTTCCTTAGGGGTCTTCGGTTGGCCTTCAACGAGTTCATTTTCCCCTCCGTTTGTACCTGCTGTGGTGATGCGCTTTCAGAAAGAGACCGGTATCTGTGCGATACTTGTTTAACGTTTCGGTTTGATATGGCCCGGCAAACGGACCCTCTATTGCTTCCGGATTGTGTACGCTCCTCCTTTGCTCTTTGGAATTTCGACAAAGGGGAGGTTTTGCAAGACCTTCTTCACATGATCAAATATCAGAACATTCCTCAGGCTGGAATCGAGTTGGGACAGGAGTTGGGGCGTCAGTGGCTTGCCAGTGGAAATGCAACCCCCAACTTGGTTCAAAAAGTCCTCACTTGCAAAGAACCTAAGACAGGGATATACAAGCAAATGTGTCTGGTTCCGGTTCCACTACACCAATCGAAATTTCGAAAGCGCGGTTACAATCAAGCCGAAAAAATAGCCCTTGGAGTTACAGAACAAACAGAAATTCCACTTGTCAAAGACCAGTCCGTCATCAAAACGAGAAAATCCATTTCACAAACTGGATTGCAGTTGAAACAAAGGGAAAAAAATGTTCGCGGATCGTTTGAAGTCAAGATACCGCAGGAGATTGGCAACAAAATAGTTTTCATTATTGATGATGTATTTACCACGGGAGCAACCACATTCGAGTTGGCTTATGAATTAGATCGAGCAGGGGCACAAGAGATCCACATTCTTACGGTCGCTATTGCCTGAGACAAAGCTATTGCCTGAACCATACCCATTACATGAGCATTCTACTTCGTTTTATCTGGAATGAAAGGATTCATCAATACGTTTGATATCTTTGGAGGTAAAAGCATCAACCCGTGTTGAGTTAAACATCAACCCGTGTTCAGATACTTTTAACAATCTCCAGACGATTCTAATTGTATTCAATAGATTTAAATTAATAGATTCAAAAAGTATGAGTGAAAAAGTTCGGTCTATGTTTGCGGATATCGCAGATGATTATGATAAAGTGAACGGCATTTTGTCGTTTGGAATCCACAATTTGTGGCGCACAAGGACCGTGAAAGAGAGCGGGGCAAAGGAGGGTGATCGGGTACTGGATTGTGCAACAGGAACCGGAGATCTGGCACTGGAGTTTAAACAAAAGGTCGGGATGGACGGTTATGTGATGGGAACAGATTTTTGTAGCGAAATGATCGCTCATGCACCTGAAAAAGCACAAAAAAAAGGGTTAGAGATTGATTTTGAAGTGGCCGATGCAATGCACCTACCGTATGGTGATGCAACATTCGACATTGCGAGTATTGCGTTTGGGATTCGGAATGTGGACGATCCGATTCAAGCCCTCAAGGAGATGGCAAGGGTTGTAAAGCCAGGTGGCAGAGTTGTTGTCCTTGAGTTTGGTCAGCCCAAGGGAGTCGTTGGGGTACCTTATCGTTTTTACAGCAAGCATGTAATGCCAGCGGTAGGGGGATGGATCTCAGGAAATCGGGAGGCATATACCTACCTTCCAGAAACGAGTGCAGCATTTCCGGCTGGTGCTCGCTTTTTGGAGTTGATGAAAGATTCTGGGGTATTTACCTCGTCGAAAGCAGTGTCCCTGACAGGCGGGATCGCCTATGTTTATGTGGGCACCGTAGCAGATAATTCGTATATTTGAAAGATGTTAAGGCGATGATTGATGCGGAATCTCGTGTTGTAATTTTTTCAATACCTGGTTCACTTTCGCAGACAAATCCAATCATCACTCCGACTACTACATTAATGATTTTGCCAATGACTGCATCAACTACTTTACAAACCAGAAAGTAAGTTGCATAGACAGCCACAACGCACGGCTCAAAAAAAACGCCAGTACAATGGAAACGAACTCCCAAAGGCTAGGCACCACTTAATTCATTACGATAGTGACTATTGAAGAGATAAAATCATATTTACCGCACCGCTATCCATTTCTGTTGGTTGACAGGGTGCTGGAGATGGAAGAGGATCGAATTTTAACGCTGAAAAACGTAACTGCAAATGAAGAGTTTTTCAACGGACATTTTCCGGGCGCACCGATTATGCCCGGAGTTTTGCAAGTAGAAGCACTTGCCCAAAGTGGTTGCATTTTGCTATTGAAAAAAAAGGTCGAAGAGCCAGAAAAAAAACTAGTCGTATTTACAGGTATCAAACAGGCAAAGTTTCGCCGATCCGTGGTGCCGGGGGATCAACTGATTATGGAGATCAAGCTAGCATCGATTCGTCGTCAGTTTGTGATGATGGAGGGCCGAGCAACTGTAAACGGTGAAACAGCTTGCGAACTGGAAGCTTCTGCTGCCATAACAGACAGGTCTGCAACATGAGCACTCAGAAGGGAGCTAGCACATCCAAAGTGACCACGCAGACCGTTGTAGAGATGAAACACAGCGGGGAGAAGATCAGTATGCTCACAGCGTATGACTACACCATGGCAGGGATCATTGATCAGGCGGGGGTAGATGTGATCCTGGTCGGCGATTCTGCTAGTAATGTAATGGCAGGGTATGAAACTACAGTTCCAATGACGTTAGAGCATATGATCTATCATACCTCATGCGTGGTACGGGGAGTTGATAGGGCTCTTGTGGTCGCAGATCTCCCGTTCATGAGTTATCAGGTTACAGCGAAAGAAGCTTTGATTAATGCAGGGAGAATGATGAAGGAAGCTGGTGCCCATGCCGTAAAACTGGAAGGAGGGAAACCGATAGCAGGAACGGTGAAAAAGATTGTCGACGCTGGTATTCCGGTGATGGGTCATCTCGGACTTACTCCGCAAAGTATCTACAAATTTGGCACCTACAAAGTACGTGCAAAAGAGGAAAAAGAAGCACAACAACTTCTCGATGACGCAAAACGGCTGGAAGATGCCGGAATCTTTGCTCTGGTCCTGGAAAAAATTCCAGCAGAACTGGCGGCAAAAGTAACCGAAAGAGTATCCATCCCTACCATTGGTATAGGTGCAGGCGCGGATTGTGACGGTCAGGTGCTGGTATTGCACGATATGCTCGGTCTGAACAAAGGATTTTCCCCGCGATTTTTGCGACGATATGCAGATCTGCACGAAGAGATGAGCCGGGCCGTGACATCCTACATCCACGATGTTAAAAGTGGCGACTTTCCAAACGAACAAGAGAGGTATCATTAGTGAGAAAGCAACGCCCACTGATTTTGGTTTCCAATGACGATGGAATATTTTCCAACGGCATACGTGCACTTGCAGAAGTCGCATCTACATTCGGAGACGTCATGATTGTTGCCCCGGATCGCCAGCAAAGTGCCGTCGGGCATGCCATCACGGTTTCTACGCCGCTTCGGGCACAAAAAACGATGGTTGCGGGAATCTTTACCGGGCATGCCGTAAACGGGACACCGGCAGACTGTATTAAACTAGCACACAATCAGCTGATGGATCGGAAACCCGACCTCGTTGTAAGTGGGATCAATCATGGCAGTAACGCAGGTATCAACATTCTTTATTCTGGAACGGTAAGCGCTGCAACCGAGGGAACAATCCTTGGATACCCTTCACTTGCTGTATCCTGCACAGACTTTAGCGAGGATGCCGATCTAAGCGGATGTCGGGAAGCTGCGCATAAAGTGATCGATTATATTCTAAAAAATGGTGTAGACAGGGGGGTAACATTCAATCTCAATGCTCCTGCAGGCCCCCTGAAAGGAGTGCGATGGGCAAGACAAGGCGAGAGCCGATATGTTGAAGAGTTTGAAGGACGGGTTGATCCTTACAATCGAGACTACTACTGGATGACCGGCAAGTTTGAGATGCTGGAACAGGATGGCGGAAGTGACATCGACATGATTGAACAAGGATTTGCATCACTTACTCCCATCCAGTACGATCTTACATCCCACAAACTTCTGGAAAAACTAAGCGAAACCGTTCTCTAAAAACCACGCTCCTGTAAGTTCAGCGCTACATCCTTCCAAAAATTCTCCACCAAACTTACCCTGTCTCGCCCAACCTGAATGTACATCTGTTCAATGTGAGAAATAGGCACGGTTGAAATGTGCTCTCCCCAAATGGCGCTTTTTTTCGATACAAACGAATCATTTTCTCCCTCTCGTTGAAAGATCTGAACATTTTGAAACCGGTACACAGGATTTAACGGTGCGTCCGTTCCTTTGCCCACAGCTGCACTATACGAGTAATAATGCACTCCCGGATGATCCTCTACCTCGGAATTAAAGGTCTCTTCTACATATGAACGAGTCAACTGACGAAGTGCCCCAATGGAGTCACTTTTTGTTTTCGGATAAACTCCCTCACCAAGGAAATTAAAAATTCCACTCACCGCATCCTGGATCAGATCCGGGGTTGTAAGTAACAACTCTGCAATCGAGGTTCCCCTGTGCGGCGTAGCAATGGTCGTCAGCGACGCAATCCGATCGGCTGCCTTTAATCTGGCAATTGCGTACCGGATATCGAGTCCAGCCATACTATGACCAATCACATTAAACTTCTCAAACCCATATCTCTCGCGCAGGATGTCTATTTTTTCAATCCACTCCCCCGCCCGAGTAGCAATTTCACCATACGGCAGAGTATTCGGAGCAAACGCATGAACACCAAATTTCCTCAGGGTCATACAGGGAAGATGAAGTGCCGATGGACGAACCAAACCTGCTACACTGCCATATCCATGACACAACAACACCGGATATTGCAATCGTATAATTTCCGGTTGTGGAAATTCGGAAAGTTCAAAACGTCTCAGAATCGATTTTGGATCAGGAAAGGGGGTTATCATTTCTCAGTACTATTTTGATCTGTCAAATGGATCGTTCTGTACAAATCCCTCCGGTATGTCACATAAAGCCATAAATCTCCGGACGGAAAATCTGCTTCTCCAAAAATAACGATATCATAGCCAGTAAGTTGTTTCTGAAGATCGATGTGGAAACTGGTTTTCGAGAAGGATTCCGGAACTTCAATCTTGTACATCATGCGGGAAAACAAAGAATCCACCTTGGTTTCCTCCCTCTCAACAACCTGTTCCAGCGAGTATTGTTCAATAACACGAGCCACCGACTGGTCTATCTGCCCGGGGGATGTTAATTCCTGCTCATGTTCCGGGAGGTCCAAATGAACATGTAAAAAAATAGTCGCCACGATACTGAGTAAAAGCATCACGAGAATACGAATTTTAGAGGGAAAGGATGCTGTCATCTCAGGAAACAAACATTGCAGGTCATTACCAAGTCATAAACACGATCTCGAATAGAGAAAAAACAGGAACGGGTTGATGTTCATACTCTTTGTAAGATAGGAAAATTCAGGATGTTCGGGCAATGAAGATAAAGCTTGCACTCTGTATTCTTCCGCAAAAATCAGTACATTCACCCATCAACCCGAACCCATCAAATGACCGGTCTGACGGATGCAAAAACCCATCACCCTTCGTACGAAAGGAATTCTACCGATTCAGAAGATCAGAGACCTTGCCGAGGCGGGCGTCATTCGCACACCGGATGAGTATCCGATTGAGAATGGACAGTATCAGCCCAATTCACTGGATTTACGACTGGGCGAAACCGCATGGAGGGTACGTTGCAGTTTTCTCCCGGAAAATGAATCGGTGCAACAAAAAATGGAGAAATTGTCACAATATTCATTCTCCATTCGAGATGGGGCTGTGTTAGAGCCCAATTGTGTTTACATCATCCCGCTACTGGAAGAGATTCACCTTCCCAACACCGCCGCAAGCCATATATCGAGTGTTGAGCATATTACTGCGAAGGCCAATCCAAAAAGCAGTACCGGGCGGCTTGATATTTTTACCCGCGTCATTACAGATCACTCTCATCGGTTCGAGGAGATCGCACCGGGATATACCGGGAAATTATATCTGGAAGTGGTGCCAAAATCGTTTCCGGTTCGTGTAAAGACTGGGCAACGACTCAATCAGATTCGATTCCGTCACGGGTTTCAACTTCTTTCCGATGAGGATCTCTTGCGGATCCACTCCGGAGACCCGCTACTTTTTGATGATACAGGGGCTCCGCTTTCAATCGACCGTGTTATGGTGCAAAATGGTCTGTTTTTACGAGTCAACTTGCATGGGAAGGCCGGGGAGGTGGTTGGATATAAGGCACGAAAGCATCGGGATGTGATCGATCTGGCCAAAATGAATCATTATGCAGTCCCGGACTTTTGGGAACCGATCTACGCAGACAGCAACGATCATCTTATTTTGGAGCCGGAGGCTTTTTATATTTTTGCCTCCAAAGAGCGTTGCCGCATTCCAAAACATCTTGCGGCCGAAATGATCGCCTACGATACTGGATCGGGGGAACTCCGTACACACTATGCTGGTTTTTTTGATAGTGGTTTCGGAGGAGATCGTGCTTCTGGAGGTTCGCGTGCCGTTCTGGAAGTCCGCTCCCATGATGTTCCGTTCTTGATTGAGGATGGCCAAACCGTTTGCAGTATGCATTTTGAACCGAATGCCGAAATTCCTGACGTGATCTATGGGGAGGATATAGAGAGCAACTATCAGGGGCAGGCTTTAAAACTTGGAAAGCATTTTCAGCAGGAGGGGTGATGGTCGATCGTTGTATCTGTAGTGATATTTTGTTTTCGGACGTTAAAAGCATAGGAGAGGAGAGAGGATATACTGGGATCGAAGAGTTTCAGGAAGCGGAAATTTGTGCAGTTCATTGTGAATTGTGCCGGCCCTATCTGGAAAAAATGCTGGAAACGGGTCAAACCCGGTTTTCTCCTGGAGAAGCGGGGTGATGGATACGCTCTTCTATGCCGAACCAGGCACTGTCACATCTACGCACATCCGTCTGATAGGTGAAGAAGCAAAGCATGCATCAAGGGTTTTACGATGCCAGGTAGGGGATCCTATGCAGATTACCGATGGCCTTGGTACATTATTTCACGGTATTGTAGAATCGGTAACCCGAACCGAGGTTGTGGTTTGCATCGAGAAGCGTACCCATCAAACAAAGGAATCTCCACGTAAAGTCCTGGCAATCGGATGGATCCGCAAACGGGAACGACTTGAATTTTTGCTTGAGAAAGCAACCGAGTTGGGAACAGATTTTTTCACCGTATTCACGGCAGATCATTCGGAAAAAGGTTCCATACGGATGGAACGACTATCGGCCGTTCTTTTGCGCGCAATGAAACAATCAAAAAGAGCTTTTCTGCCGGGTATTTCGATGGCCCGCTCACTGGACGAGGTATTGGGGAATCCAGAAGTAGGTGATAGATCAAGTAGCAGAACAGGCAATCTGGCTGGTTCCAGACGTCTGATCTATGGCAACATGGCAGCAGAGAATACAAAAATAGATCGCGTGGATCGTGTAGAACAAACCAAAGAATTGGTAGGCCTTATCGGCCCGGAAGGAGGGTGGTCTTCCCGAGAACTCACTCTCTTACATGAGGCCCATGCAGAACCAATTTTGCTTGGAGCCTACCGCCTGCGCACAGAAACTGCCGGTATAATCATGGCCGACCGTCTTGCCAATGCCAATTTGTAAAGTAGCCCTTATTGCTCTCTTTTAGCGCCGAAATTTCAAATCCGTAGGCGAAATCAATCCGGCCGACAACTCCTCCAGTCTGGCAACTTCATCCCAAAGCTTCATCGCCTCCTCCAGATCATCATTAAAATGATCATTAATAACCGGATAAAACGCCTCGCTCCCCCACACTTGCCTTGCTAGCTGTGCCTTCATTCGTGCCTTATTCATCCAGATATGTTCTTCATACAGTGACTCATTGGTTACCAGCGTATCCTTCGATGCCTCAAAATTGGTCACGGTCTCATCCAATATAAGTCCACTCTCCATCATGCGTGATCGCAGATCCTGTAAATCTTCGTCCGACCATTCAAAGTCCGACCGGAACTGATGAAACGAATTCTCCCAACGCTCCTTAAATTCATCACCATTTTCATCCAGATAATCCCGAACAAAGTTAAAATCCACACGATTGGCAACCATGAAATTGATTAAATACCCAACCTCTGACGTATCCTCCTTCACAATAAAATCCGGAGTTATTCCTCCGCCACCAAAAACGGATCTTCCGGAACTTGTCAAAAACTGCAAGGAATCGGGCACCTGATCAATCAGCGTAGACGCATCGGTCGAAGAATCAGCATGCTCCTTCTCAAATTCGTACGCATACACTTCACGGTCTCCGTCAAACGGTTTCTGAATCAAACGCCCGGACGGCGTCAGATAGCGCGAGATGGTTACCCGAATATTACTCCGGTCCACCAATTCGTACTGCTGCTGCACAAGCCCTTTTCCAAACGTTCGGCTTCCCACAACTAGACCCCGGTCATGATCTTGAATAGCTCCACTCACAATTTCACTCGCCGACGCCGATCCCTCATTCACCAGTACAATCACTGGCAATTCCATTAACCGTCCATCCCTCTGTGACCGTGCTTCCTGATTAAACCGCGTATGCCGGCTCTTCGTAGAAACCAATACGGTATTGCGCGGGAAAAACTCTTCGGCCATAGCAATCGCCTGCGACAAATACCCCCCCGGATTGTTTCGCAAATCCAAAACCAATCGCTCCATCCCACGTTCCGAAAGCGAATCTACCGCATCCATAAACTCCGAATGCGTTGTCGCTGCAAACCGGTTCACCTTCACATACCCTGTAACCTCATCCAGCATATATTGCGAATCCACGGTTGTTATGGGAATATCATCCCGAACAATGGTAAACCGAAGCGGACTACTGCTCCGTGGTCGTAAAATGTCAACCACCACCTCCGTTCCCTTCTCACCCCGCAACCGCTGAATCACATCCTCATTATTAAACCCAACTGCGGATGAATCATCAATCGCTACAATCCGGTCGCCAGACATTATCCCGAGCAGGTCACTTGGACCTCCGGAAATTGCCGTCACCACCGTAATGGTATCCTCAATAATATTAAATTCTATTCCGATCCCCTGAAACTTCCCGGCAAACTCCTCCTGAATCCGATCACTCGTTTTCGGCTCTATATACACAGAGTAGGGATCCAGTGTATCCATCATCCGTGAAATCGCCTTCTCCGTCACCTTCGTCATCTCTGCATCCGGAAATGTGCTGGCAACATACAAATAGGCCTCTTCAAACCGCGTAAACGAATCACGCAGATTATCCACCGCCGTGAACCCCGCCGCACTCGTATCGATCGGAGTCCCGAACACATCCAACGTCGAATCCTCCAGTGCCTCCACCATGCCAATAATACTCTCCCGGTATAGAGTACTCAGATCCGTATCGCCGTAATAATTGTCAATTACGCGCCTCTGTACCTGGAGATACTTCTGCAGATTTTCCCGATCATTCTCTGGTTGAACGACCGTATCCACACCAGCTACCCAAAAAAGGCCCAGTAGAATCAGAAGTGTAATTTGTGGAGCAATCAATTTTCGCATACTCATACTATCAAAATCGTTGTTCAGTGTTTTTGTTATGCACAAATAGTGCGTAATTCAAGTGCGTTCTTACAGATTCATTCTCATAAATTCTTCCAAACCAACCTCAAAGAATGAAATGCCTCAAATCACGATTCGTAACTAAGTCGCCGATCTGTTTTTTAACATATTCCGCGTTGATATCGATCGTCCCGCTATGAATATCATCTGGAACGATAAATAGCAACTCCTCCAGTAACGAAGACAAAATCGTGTGAAGCCGTCGTGCTCCAATGTTTTCGACTTCCGCATTCACAAGCGCCGCCGTCGAAGCGATCTCATGAATCGCATCATCATGAAATCGGATCTCTACCCCCTCCGAGGCTAGCATGGCCTGATATTGCTTAGTAAGAGCATTCTTCGGCTTCGTAAGAATATTGTAAAAATCATCCTCCGAAAGCGACTTCAATTCCACACGAATCGGAAACCGACCCTGTAGTTCCGGAATCAGGTCCGATGGCTTCGATATATGAAACGCACCCGATGCAATAAACAAAATGTGATCGGTTTTGACAACCCCATGCTTCGTCGAAACGCTACTTCCCTCCACAATTGGCAGCAGATCCCGCTGAACCCCCTGACGACTCACATCCGGACCACTTTTTCCTGAGCCAGACGTCCCACCAGCCACTTTGTCAATCTCATCAATGAAAACAATCCCCTGATGCTGCACCCGTTCGAGCGCCTCCTGAACAGCCGCCTCCTGATCAATCATCTTTTCAGCCTCCTCCTCCTGCAACAACTCCCGAGCCTCTTTTACAGTCACTGAACGACGGGTCTTTTTACCACTCTTGGTCAGATTGCCAAGCATATCTTGCAGATTCATCCCCATCTCCTCCATTCCCTGTGGGCCAAAAATCTGCATCATGGGCGACTTTTTTCCCAACACCTCAATCTCAATCGTACGTTCTTCCAGCTCCCGGTTCCTTAACTTCTCGCGAAACCGCTCCCGCGTACGCAGGTTCAGCTCCTCGTCGGAGGCATTTTGCGGATCAAATCCCGTCTGAACATCCTTTCCGGCATTCCCACTCATTCCTGCCCCCGATTCCTTCTTTCGGCTCCTCACCGGCGGAATCAAAATGTCCAAAATTCGCTCCTCCGCCCGTTCTCCGGCTTTATCCTGCACCCGTTCCTGCATCTCCGCACGCACCATGGACACTGCAACATCCGTCAGATCCCGAATCATCGATTCCACATCCCGCCCCACATACCCAACCTCTGTGAACTTCGAAGCCTCCACCTTCACAAACGGAGCCTGTGCCAACTTCGCCAGCCGTCGTGCAATCTCCGTCTTCCCAACACCCGTCGGGCCGATCATCAAAATGTTATTTGGCATAATCTCATCCCGAATCTCTTCACTCGCATGCAATCTCCTCCACCGGTTCCGAAGAGCAATTGCAACCGACCTCTTGGCATCATGCTGGCCAATAATATACTCATCCAGCTCATGTACAATCTCCCGTGGCGTCCAATTTTTTGTCGTTGTCCCAGCTTTCTTCATGGCAATACTTTATTCATAATTTCGGGTTGATGCGGATACTTCCTGCGCGAAATCACGGCACAGGCTACGTAACCTAAGACACTCAGTCTTCAGGAGTTTCATTCACAAACTACAAATAAGAACCCACTTTAGAACGCAGGATACAAATGCATGGTATGTGGATTCTCTGCTGATACAGAATTTCCGCTGACACAGAATCTTAGCTACCACAATGAAACTTCGTTCTCACAAGAGTTCAGAATCACTACCTAAGAATCATAACAATATCCCTAAACGGTCGAAGGTATTTATCGCGACGCAGTCTTTGGAACTGCGTCCAAAATGGTGATGTGATCGTTTGTATAGATACAGATATCGGCAGCAATCCGAAGCGAACGGTCCACAATTTCACGCGCAGACAGGTGGGGAGCTTCCTGCTTTAGTGCACGTGCTGCGGCAAGAGCATACGGGCTACCGCTTCCGATCGAAACAATCTGATCATCCGGCTCAATGACGTCACCCTGTCCTGAGATCAAAAAACACTCGTCCTGATCCACCACAGCAAGAAGCGCCTCCAGTTTCTGTAAAAATTTGTCCTTTCGCCACTCTTTGGCAAGTTCCACAGCGGCACGCTGAAGATTTCCCTGATAGGATTGAAGCTTCTCTTCAAACTTTTCAAACAGTGACAGTGCATCCGCAGTGGATCCCGCAAATCCGGCAACAATCTGCCCATCCCGTAACGTGCGAACCTTTCGAACCGTTGATTTCATTACTGTTTTATCCAGCGTCGCCTGACCATCGCCACCCAAAGCAGCTTCGCCTTTGTGAATAACACCCAGCACCGTTGTTGAACGCAATCGTTTGCTTTGTTCTGTCATGATTCTGTGCTTATGTTTGTTATTGTACGGGACGTCTCGGCTTTCTGGAGTCAACCGCTGAACTATCTGAGTCCTGCCCCCGTTGTCCACGACCATCACTTCGACTGCTTTTTCCGTTACCACGACTGTCTTTTACATCACTCCGACTGTCTTTTCCGTTGCTACGACTGTTTCGTCCGTCACCACGCTGATTTCCTGAACTCTGTCCACCGCGTCCCCCACGTCCACTACTCTGGCTACCACGTGCTCCGCGACCATTCCGCCCGGATGACTTCTCATTCTCATAAAAGTCCAGCCCGGATGGATCCTTTTTCGTCAAGCTCTCTACTTGAGCATCTGCCTGCTCCTTCGCATAGGCCTCCAGAATTTTATCGATCGGTTGATCCTCCCATACCGCCTCCGTAATGTCCAGATCCGACCCGTTTAGGGTCGCCTTAAACTCATTCAAAGACACCGTTTCCTCTCCAATCAGGCGAATCCGTACCTTATACTTGATCTGCCATTGCCGGTTCATGCTCAAAAGCCCCTTTGTAAGATACGACTTCAGGTACGGGTTGATGTATATATCCACGGCCCGATAGCGAGTGCTGTATTTAAGCTTGCTAATCCAGCTCTCGATATCAGTAACAATCGTATCTCGCGTAACTACACTGCCACTGCCGCCACACATCGGGCAAACCTTCGATACAGAATTCACAACACTGGGTCGGATCCTTTGCCGTGTGATCTGAATCAAACCAAAATCACTCATTCCAATCACATTGGTTTTGGCCTGATCCTTTTTGAATTCCTTCTTCAGCTCATCATATATTTTTTTACGATTTTTATCCTCTCTCAAATCGATAAAATCAACCACGATAATCCCGCCGATATCCCGGAGTCTCAGCTGTTTTGCAATTTCTCGTGCTGCCTCCAGATTGGTCTTCAGCGAATTATCCTCCTGCCGTTCTTTGGCAGCGTAGGGGCCGGAGTTCACATCCACAACATACATCGCCTCCGTTTGTTCAAAAATCAGATATCCCCCTGATTTCATCCGAACCCTCGGGCTAAATATCGAGTTCACATCACTTCCGATTCCAACCGAATCGAAGATATGATCTCGCCCTTTGTACTGTTGAACTTTGGGCACCATGTTGGGTGCTATTTGCGATACATAACTACGGATCGACTTATACAGATGGGGTTCGTCAATCAGCACCCGGTCGTAATTTTTTGCGAAAAGATCCCGGATTAAACTTTCCGTGATATCCAGATCTTTGTAGAGACGGGTAGGAGGCCTGGATTGTTCCAGCTTTTTAAGAATGCTCTCCCACTTGCGCAGAACCGTTCGCATATCCTCTTCCAGAATCTCCTTGTCCTGATCTTTCGCAACCGTTCGCACGATCACTCCAAACCCGTCTGGAAGCATTGAACCAACAATTCCTTTGAGCCGCCGACGCTCTTTCCCCTGATTGATCTTTTTGCTAAGTGCAATAAAGTTTCCCATAGGAATCAGCACCAGAAAACGGCCGGCTATGGTGATATCGGTGGAAACACGCGGCCCCTTTGATCCAATCGGCTCTTTCACAATCTGAACCAGTACATTCTGGCCGTTGCGAAGCATTTTTCCGGCCAGGATCTGTTTTTCTGAATTCGATAGATTATCGAAATTATCCAGATCGGTTTGAGCAGATTTGGTCAACGCCTGACCGCCATTGAGCATTCTTAGGTAATCGCCAAGATGATCCCCAGCATCGGAAAAGTGAAGAAATCCATCTTTCGCCATACCTACATCCACAAACGCGGCTCGTATTCCACTCATCACTTTGTGGACGCGCCCGAGGTAAATGTCACCAACGGTTCGCTGATTCTCTTCTGATTCTATAAATAATTGTGCCAGCTCCCCATCTTCAAGGAGCGCAACCCGGGTTTGTTTCCCCGAGGAGTGAATGATAATTTGATTTTTCATGAGTGTTTCGATAATTCATCTACACTCTCCTGAATGGTTGATGCCATAACAACCCGATCCTATTTGGTAGGAGGGTATGTTATAAAAAGTGTGCGGACTGAAGGTGTGCGGACTTAATTTTGTGCCACATACAACAGGCTCAAGGAGTCTTAATCTGCTCCAATCGCTCCATTTTGCTGTTTTATTCAGCAAGTAGAACGATGTTGGCAGTAGGCAGGTAGCCAAAGACCTCACTAGGGTGTTGATCGCAAAATAGAGAAGCGTAACCAGTTCCATCACTCTATCAATACAGAAGAGTTGTAAAAAGTTAGTATTCTTATGATTTGTATGAGAGTCCCATTGCTCATTACGAACAACACCATGGCACGCAGTTTGATAAACTGCATTTTGATTGACAATCATACGACGATTGTGAAGAAAGCGGAGGACCACTTTCAGCGGAAAAACAAAAAAAATAGAAAAATTTGAATAACGTGTACTCAACTGCGACGCCTGAAAATTACGTTTGTTTTCAAAGTTTTAATATACTAATAATCCGTGCTAATGTTAAATGGGAATTTTTACAAGTAGAAAGACTTATTCATGTTCGGATGCCCGTTGAATCCTTGCTCCAACGGCATTTAGTTTGTGTTCAAGTTTTTCGTACCCGCGGTCAAGATGATATACCCGAAGAACTTGAGAGCGTCCTGATGCTGCCATGCCCGCCATCACCAGACTTACACTAGCTCGTAAATCGGTACTCATCACCGATGCCCCAATGAGTTGCGAAGGTCCGCCGATGACCGCACCATGCTCTTCCAGTCGAATATCGGCTCCTAGGCGGGCAAGTTCCGGAACATAGCTAAACCGATCGAAATAGATCTGATCTTCAACAACGGAGCTACCAGATGCCTGGGTCATGAGTGTAGCCCATTGAGCCTGCAGATCGGTGGGAAAGCCCGGATAAATCGCTGTCTGTATATTCACAGGCTGCACCAAATCTGGGGCATCCACTCGAATCGTAGTCCCTTCATGGTGAATCTTTGCTCCGGTCTTTTCCAAATATGCAGGAAATACACCCAAATGCTTTGGGTTGCAATGATGAATTTGCAGCGAAGAACCGGGAAGCATCGCAGCTGCGATCATAAAGGTACCGGCCTCGATTCTGTCCGGATCATTGTCCATCTCCACGCCCCGTAGCGACTCTACTTTCCGTATGACCAAGGTGGAGGTACCCACACCCTCAATATCAGCCCCCATTTTTTGTA
>PZPG01000014.1:0-7077 GCA_003045995.1 Bacteroidota bacterium | reverse complement strand
CGAACTTCCGGAAAAAATGCATGTACATCACCCTGCACCAACTCCACATTTGCACCCATCACCTCCAATCCTTTCAGATGAAGATCTACCGGTCGCGGCCCCCAGGCACATCCGCCCGGCAGTGAAACAACAGCTTCTCCGGTTCGCCCAAGCAACGCCCCCAACATGTAGAAGGATGCCCTCATCTTACGAACCAACTCGTACGGTGCAACCGCCCGGGATAGTTGACACGGATCAATTGTAACGGTTCCGGCCGCACGGTCGTGCAGGACGCCCGCTCCGGTCTCCTCAATTACCTTACAAAAGGAGTCGATATCGCGCAGATCAGGGACATTGCAAATTTTAGAAACACTATTTCCAAGCAAAGCCGCAGCCATTAACGGGAGCGCAGCGTTCTTCGATCCACTTACGTGTATATCCCCCTTCAAGGGCGTTGGGCCATCAATAATAAATCTGTCCATTCATCCTATCCATTCATTCTAACCATTCATCAACCTGCTTTCGAGCTTGCTGTGCGTCATACACGAGGCAAAATTGTGAGAATCTGTTGCTTTTTTTCAACATTTTGAGCCGTTTTCACATGGATTTCAGAGATGGTTCCGTTCGAGGGCGCTTTGAGCTCATTTTCCATTTTCATCGCTTCCAATATAACCAACGGCTGATCTTTTTCTACTTCCTGCCCAACTTCTACAAGTAGTTCCAAAATTTTCCCCGGCATCGGGGACAAAAGCGACCCGCCGGTATGTTCCGACTCCGACCTAAATCCCAGTTTTTGGAGCAATAAAGACTGTTCATCCAAAACTTCTCCGGCAACCATTCTGCCATCAACCGAAAACTCCACGTCCCGACCGTGGCTCGTGACATTGTCGATCCGATAGAGCCGAAGCCCAACCCTGAGATAGGTTGTGTGAGCATCAAACGCATGCACCGAGTAGTGAATTTTTTGACCATCCATTTCAGCCCAATCCGCACTCTCTGAAACTAAAAGGCTATTTTTCTGCTCCTGAATGGTTACTTCATATTTTGCCATGTCGTATACCCCGCAATCCATTTTTTGTTGCCTGAAAGGAATATTGATCGATATGGTCGGAATCGTAAAATGCTGAACTTCCCGTACGGGTACCGCCACTCAACCCAGCTCGCAGATTTGTATGTTCCACAGCGCCCTTACGTGAAGACTCCGAATCATCAAACACCTCAATCCATCCCCGATTAATCATCGTTATCAATTCATCCCTAAGCACTCCACTTTCCAGCTGAGTTTCCTGCTTCAACGTTTCATAATCTTCCCGAAACATCAAGGTGCTTAAAATCTGTTTTTCTGTTTCTGTTACTTTCTGCCTGGGCATTATGAAAAGCCACTTTCCATTTATTTTTCGGAGTTTCGTTTTCCTGGATTTTATAAGACTTGAACGTCGCCGTACGTAATAATCGTGCCACTGGCATCCGTAAGCAAAATACGATGGAGCCCGCGGGCGCTCTCAACCGTATTAAAACGACCGAGTAGTAATGGATTCAACGGAATCACACTAAGCCCCGTAGGAAGAGGGCTCTGAAAATCCTCATAGAGTACCTTAACCGATCCATCGGGATAGTATACCATAAGATCAAGCCCATAGACAGCATCGATCCCTGTAACACGGATTTCCACGAAGAGCTGATCGGTGGTTTGTACAGGGTTCGGATATGCCGGTCTTACCTCGACAAGTCCACCAAAAAATGGTGCGATGCGCCAATCGTCGCTATCCTCGCTAACGATTTCGCCATTTTGTGCTGTTTCCGTGAAATTTTGTGCCGTTCGAAGTGCCTCCGATTCGAATAACTGCTGATCACCGCTATTTTGGCATCCTGTGTACAGCAACATGAGGTTGAACCATAGAATGATGTTCAACAGATGCCAACCGAATGGATTTCTCTTCATACTCGTTCAATTAGCGAAACTTTTTCAATGTGTTTCATAGGTTCAACGTCCCTTTTTTCACGGAAAAGATACAAAATTAGAGGTCAAGTTGTTGTACCTTTCCGCTAGGCTTATCGCATCAACCCGAAATAAAAGCAACTCCTAATGAACATTCGTTTTTCCTGTGAAGTATTGCCGCATGCCCGGGATTTGCCACTCCCAGAGTACGAAACCCCGGAATCGGCGGGGATGGATGTACGTGCAGCTATTACGGAACCGCTGATTCTTCAACCTGGCGAACGAACGTTGATTCCGACTGGGCTCAAGATTGCTCTTCCGCCGGGAACGGAGGCACAGATTCGACCTCGAAGCGGGTTGGCGTTTCGGCATGGAATTACGATGCTGAATGCTCCCGGAACGATCGATTCCGATTATCGGGGAGAGGTGAAAGTGCTGGCAGTAAACCATGGATCGGAACCGTTTACAGTGGAGCGCGGCGATCGGATTGCGCAAATGGTGATTGCACCTGTCTTCCGTGCAGTTATAAACACGGTGGAAAGCTTGGAGGACACCGAACGCGGTGAGGGTGGGTTTGGAAGTACCGGAAAATCATGAATCCATACGTTGGGCTTCTTCGGGAAAATGTAAACTACCGGCGGCTATGGCTGGCGCAGATTGTATCTAATTTTGGCGATTGGTTTGGGTTGCTTGCGATCTATGCAATTGTGCAGGCGTACAGTGATTCGGAGTTGCTGCTGGGTCTTGTGATTGTGGTGAAAATGTTGAGCCTTGCGGTATCGTCGCCGATCGCCGGGTATTTGACCGATCGCTACGACCGACGGGTTTTGATGATTTTGTGTGATGGGGTTCGGGCACTGCTCGTGCTGGGTCTCTTGGCGGTCCGTTCGGAGGAGTTACTGTGGTTGGCATATCTGCTTACGGCGGTGCAGATGTTTTTTTCTGCGATTTTTGAACCTGCAAAAACTTCGTCGATTCCGAATGTAACAAATGCAGAGGAGCTGGTGACTGCGAACATTATTTCGGCGGCCTCCTGGAGTGTGATTTTTACGACGGGTATGGCGATTGGTGGTGTGGCGACGGCCTGGCTTGGGACAGATCTGGTATTTCTTCTAAATGCGGTAAGCTATGTCGTTTCCGGGGTTTTTATATGGCGTGCCGTGATTCCACAACAGAAAATGGAGGTGAGAGGAGAGGATGGCCAGCGGAAGCACCCATTGCAGG
Organism: Bacteroidota bacterium; assembly: GCA_003045995.1. GTDB lineage: Bacteria > Bacteroidota > Rhodothermia > Balneolales > Balneolaceae > Sam29DG08-bin30. The sequence continues at coordinate 3,935 of PZPG01000014.1, read as the reverse complement.
GAATTGGCGAGGGGTTTTCCTACCTGTTTCGAAACAAAGAAGTGCTTCGTCCAACTTTGGCAAAAGCATCGTTTAGTAGCTGCCTGGGTGCATTAGTGTACATGCTTATCTTGTTGTCGGAGGAGGTGCTCTTGATGGGAAGTATCGGTCTCGGCTTTTTGTATGCAGCACGTGGGATTGGAACGGGAATCGGGCCGGTGATTGGACGGCGGATGATTCAGGACGAGCGTAAATGGATCTTTTCGATCGGCTTTTTTATGATGTTTTCCGGGTTGATGTATCTGTTTGTGGGGTTGTCGGAGCCGTTTTGGATGATGTTACTGTTTGTGATGCTAGCACATGCAACCTCGGGCTCGAACTGGGTGATGAGCACCGTTCTGTTGCAACGGAGGGCCGAGGATACATTTCGCGGCCGGGTGTTTAGTACCGAGTGGTTGCTGTTTACGCTGGTTCAGTCGTTCTCTGTGATGCTGGCATCGCTTTTACTGGAGTGGAACATACTCACGCTAAAAGAGGCAATGGGGGTATTTTCCATCGGGTTGATGGGGATCGGCGTAATTTGGATGGCCATAGTGGTACCGCGCGAACGAAGTTATCATCGGATGGCAGAAGATATAGCGTCAAAATAGAACAAGCACTTCTGGAACATCCATTCGGTGTTTGTTTTAGAAAACCTGCAGTTTAGGTTTGCTCCTGCAGTTTAGGTTTGCTCCTGCAGTTTTTCCGATCCGGACATCCACTGGGTCCCGGTATTGGCCCATATCACCCACAGAACAAAAATAATAAGGTAGAAAAGAGTTGTAGTGGAGTAATCATGGGTGAAAGCGAACCCAGCTGGCCAGTACGCTTGTGTGTAGGCCAGCACCGTTACGCGTACAATATTACTAAGGTAAATCACAGTAATGCCCAAAATGGAGAAGAGAAACCGTGGCAAACGGGATCCCGGAAAAGCAATGATGAAAGCCAGAAACAGTCCGATCGCAGAAATGCCATTGCAACCGTCCACAATCTCCACACCGGCGGATCCAAAGATTCCCACCACTCTATCGTACAAAAATACGGTCTCCCCTGAAGCGGTTAAAAGCCCAGCGGTAATACCGGCAATATTCCTGGACAATGGCTCGTCGATCCAGCCGTTAGGCATTATCCAAAGATCGTACAAGATGTACCAGACGAGAAAAAAACCGGCAATTTTAAGGAAAAACTGGACGATTTCACTTTGGAAGATATTTTTCACAGGGTGGTATGATTGTTTTTTAGATGGGTGTTGAATGTGATTCTAGCAAACTCTTTTGCAATGTATCATTTTACCAAAAAAAATGAGAATTTCTTTTCTTGAAATTCAAGCAAAAAAAGAAGAAATATGGATATGGATTTTCCATGTTTGACCAGGTATTATTTGAATGGTCACTTGTATGGAGAGAAACGAGGTTTATACCATGGAAAGCTATTTTTACTCCCTGCGAGACCGATGCGTATGGAATACAAAACAGATAATACAGATAGAGAGCTACATTTGAGAATATTGCATGTCTTATGATTTGGAATGATGTACAATATCTTTGGTTACTACTGGTGGTACCATCTTTAATGGTACTGTTTTTTTATCAGCGAAAGAGGGCAGGGAAAATCGTAGGAAAGCAGTTCGATTCTGAACTCATTCAGAAGCTTCGTTTTGGATATTCTTCTTCGAAGCAGCGCTGGAGAAATGTGTTTCTTAGTCTTTCCATGATACTGATCGTTGTTTCACTGGCCGGTCCGAAAATTGGCACAGAAGTACGTGAGGTGGAACGACGAGGGCTAAACATGCTGATTGCACTCGATCTATCCAGAAGCATGAATGCAGAAGATATTTCTCCGTCACGCCTTCAAAAAGCAAAGTTTGAAATCAATCGCCTTATTGATCGGCTTCAAGGGGATCGGGTGGGTCTCATTGTGTTTACAGGCGAGGCGTTTGTTCAAAGTCCGATGACGCGCGATTATGCGGCCTTGCGTTTGTTTCTGGATATTGCAGAAACAGAACAGATGCCAAACTCAACAACCAATTTGAATGCGGCTCTTACACGGGCAGGTGAAGTCTTTGAGTCTGTAAAGGAAGCCAATGCAGAGTCAGGAGAGTGGGATGCGGCAGATGTTCTGCTAGTCATTGCAGACGGAGAGCATTTCGGGGAAGATCCTATTCCTGCTGTGAGGGAACTTCAAGAGAAGGGAGTGAAGGTCTTCAGTTTAGGGATTGGAACCGAACGTGGAGGGCGCATACCTGTGTATGAGGAGGGGCAATTAAAGGGGTATTTCCGATCCGAAAATGGTGAAACCGTGATTACAAGGATGAGCTCGGAACGGTTGAGAACAATCGCATTTGAGGGGGGTGGAAGTTACTTCGAGATCCGTTCTGGAAATGAAACGATTGACCCCTTATTGGCACGATTGGAAGATCTGGAACGCAACGAATTTGCCACGCAGGAATTTACTGATTACAAGAATCGGTATCAGACACTATTGATGGCGGGGCTTTTGTTATTCATTCTAACCATTTTTTTAAAAGACGACTGATCGTTGAAAGAGGACGAAAAATGATAAAACTATTTGTAACCGATTTGGACGGCTGTATTGCCACACCATTTGAAACCCCGGATTGGGAGGCAATCACCGAAATTCGTCGATTAAACCAGGCAAGCAGAACGGACAAGTCGATTCCGGCATTGACGTTATGCACAGGGCGGCCTTTTCCCTACGCCGAGGCAGTAGCACAGTGGTTGGATGTTAAGATTCCCTTTATTTTTGAAAGTGCTGCGTTGTACGATTGGGATGCAAATCGCGTAGAAACTTTTTTTGATGATCGGCGGGAGCTGTTAAAGCCGGTAGAGAAGTTCAAGCAGTGGCTTTCGGAGGATCTGCTACCTCAGTACCCAGGGACGATGCCCGAATTTGCAAAAATGATGGATGCCGGGGTGGTTTGTCCAGACCCCGTGCTGAATCTGGAGATCCATTCGGTCATTCAAGAAAAGGTGGCAGCAGAATACCCTGAACTGGAGGTTCATTATACGGAGGTGTCTGTAAATGTATTGATGGCTGGGCAGAGCAAGGTTCGCGGGATCGAATTGCTGGAGAAGAAACTGGGGATTGACCGCTCCGCGATGGCGTTTATTGGGGATAGTACTGGAGACATATCTGCAATGAAGATAGTATCACAGCCATTTGCACCTGCAAATGCATTGGAACAGGTGAAACATCACGCAACCGTGGTAGAGTACGAAACAACTCAGGCAGTACTCGAGGCCTATCGAAGTTTGATTATGGCAAATCGTGGCTTTTTAAAACATAGTACCTAAAATAGTCTACTATATCATTTGTGAAATGACGATATTTTGGATAATTTTCAAACGAATGTTCGCATCTCTTTAGCGAAGAATAAAAATTCCATTACTTATTTTAAATTGTGTTGGAATACTAAATAGTTTTGTTTTGGAGAGAAAGTCGTCTTACAACGGAAACTTTGCAAAATTGTGTAAAACTAATCGTGAAAAAAAATAAATGAGCGAGAACGATCAGCAAAATCAAGATAACGGAAGATCTGAAGGGAATCGGAAGAATGGGAAATCCTATGGTGGAGAATCATTTATCCGGAATGGATACCGTGGCGAGTCATTTCGTCGAGGGTCTTATCGTGGAGAAGCGTACAGAGGTGAGGCATATCGAGGTGAAAACTACAGAGGAGAGCTCTTTTCGGATTCCAGAGATGATGACGAGATCGATATTAAATCACTCATTGGCACCGTTTTACGTCATAAATGGTCGATTATAGGACTAACACTCATTTCTGCATTCTTTGCCACGTGGTATGCTTATTCCGTTACCCCAGTTTACAACAGTTCTGGCACTCTTCTCATTGCGCAGTCTCAAAACCGGTACTCTGTAGCTGGTTCTGATATTGG
>PZPG01000111.1 GCA_003045995.1 Bacteroidota bacterium | reverse complement strand
GTTTTGAAACCTGCCCCGTTCCATCAATCATTCCCCACAAAAAAGATCGCATTCGCCACCAGCAACTTCCCGCTCTCCCAAAACCCGCGAAACAGCGGATTATCGGCAAAATACACAATCCGTCCCCGCCCAAGCTCCTGCACCCCAAACGCCAGCGACTTCTCATGTTGCGCCAACGCCTTTGAACCAACGAAACCACTAACGGCACCCCATGTTGCCTCCGCATGCCCTGCCTCTCCCGCACCCCTTGCTTCTCCCGCACCAGCCCCTTTCCACCGAACCGTCCCCACATTCCAACCTCCATCCAAATACGCAAACGTCGCCGAACTATTCCGCAACGAATAATACGCACCCCCATCCATATCCCCATACCCATACCCAAGCGGATGCGACCCATCCACAGCCACCCGAAACACAGCCCCCGTCGTCAAATTCGCCGCTCCAGCACGCTCCCGGTCGCCATACTGCATCAGCCGCGGGTCACTATCGTCCGCCGAACCCCCATCATACCCACCGTTGGCGCCATTCCCTCCATTTTCTTTCGGTTTGATGCGAATACCCTCCAACTGCGACAGTACCCGATTGGCAGCCCCAAAACTAATCAGCCGCCCTCCGTCGCGTACCCACGCCAGCAAATCCTCCCCAAACGAGCCACTCTGCAAATTCCCATATCGACCCTCTGGCAAAATCAACGTTGTAAACTCATGCAGATCGATCTCATCGGCCATCGATGTATGCACCAGCGTGGCCGGATACCGAAGTTGCTGATCCAGAAAATGCCAAATTTCTCCTGCTTGGGTTGATGCGGTTCCCTCCCCGACCAAAACGGCTATCACGGGCTTCTCGAGCAGCCTCATCTGGCTCGACCCAAGGTCCGGACCGCTTTTCATCAGACCAGACGAAATTCCAGCAACATTCCGATCAAACATCCGCGCCTGATTTCGCACAATCTGCTCCAGTGAATCCCCCAGATGCCGGTTATTCTCCTTGGTTATCACGAGTGAGCCTCTGCCATACGTTTGGGATGATGTGGATTGACCTGCCGTACCGTGCACCGTAAATGGCTCGGTGGCAAACCGAACTTTTACCCCGGCCTCCAGCAGCCCGGCCAAAAACCGTGCATCATGCATAGAGTTCCACTCGGACACAAATGCAACATCATCACCCCGTGCCTGAACAGAAAACGAGCGGAGATCCTCTGCCATCAGCGATTCCGAACCCTCCACGCGCGACTCCAGCACTGCTCCCTCCAGGCCAAAGCGGTAGAATGCAGACCAGGCCGTGATGTCGTATGTAAGCGAATCGGACAGCGCAGTTTCCGGCTCAAAAAACACCTGCACCATCGCAGATTTTGGCTGATACGCACTCACCAGAAGGTCGCCCTCCTGCACCGTCACACGCTCCGCACCAGAAGGTCGCCCTCCTGCACCGTCACACGCTCCGAGGGCTTCCCGGCACCGCCGATCACACCCCCCTTTGCTCCCCCCGACGTACCCCCCGATGTACTCCTCACGGCACCTCCCACCACTACACCCCGAACCTGCTGCGACCGCTCCGCCACGCTATACCGGATCTCCTGCTCCTCCATAAACCGCATCACATCAAACAAGGCATCCTCATCGTTGCTCCGTCGAATCAGATAGGTTTTAAAACGACCTTGCGGCTCCGATTGCGCCCGCTCAAAATACGCCGCAAACTCCTCCACAATCCGCCCGGCATTCGTTGCCGCGACCTCCACCGTCGACAACCCTGCCGCCGTGTGATGCGCAATCCGATCCTTCAGCGTAAGCTCTCTGCCATCGGGAAGGCGAACGGTCGCACCGGCAAACCCATGCCCCGCCTGTTCGTACGTCATCCCTACCGCCCCCTGAAACGTCGGCCACGTGTCGCCGTAACTAGGGTAGAGCAGATCAAACCACTCCTTCGTAAAAAACAGCCAGCCCTCCCGGTCAAACACCTCAGCGTGATTCTCTCCCATCCGCTTTTGAAGCTCCCGCTGCCAAGGCGTCACCACCTCGTGCATCGGTTCGGCGGCCGGTGCAAAAAAGTATGGATTGTCGTAGCCCATTTCATGAAAATCGGCATGCACATGTGGCATCCAGGCTTGATACACATCCGCCCGCAGCATCGATTCCGCCTGGGTTTGCCACGCCCAGTCGCGATTCAGATCGAAATAGTAATGATTCGGTCGTCCGCCAGGCCAAGGTTCGTGATGCTCCCGCGCGATATGCTCCGGATTGTAGCGCTCTCCCGCCATCTGATGGAACCAATTCACATACCGATCGCGCCCATCCGGGTTCAGCATCGGGTCGATAATCACCACAACATCCTTCAGCCACTCGGCCGCCTGCTCATTCGCCGGATCCACCAAATTGTACAGCGTAAGCATCGCTGCCTCGCTCGACGAAACCTCATTCCCATGGATATTGTAGCTCAGCCACACGATCGGCTTGGTGTCCCCGGTAGAAATCGATGCCTTCCCATCCACAACACTCGCTGCGTCCAATCCCGTCAGCACCCGGTTATTCCGCCGTATCTCCTCCATTCGCGCATGATTCGCCGGATCCGATACCACCAAATACACCAGCTCCCGCCCCTCATACGTCGTCCCATACGGATGAATCGTCACCTTATCCGATGTCTCCGCCACATGACGCACATATGCCAGCACCCGATGATGCGGTGTCATTTGATCGCCCAGCCTATACGGCAGAAACTCATCCGGAGAACGCGTTTCTGGCACCTGCTGCGCAACCTTCGCTTCCAACGCATCCTGTGCAGCCTTCACTTCCAGCGCAAGCCCGTCCATCAACCCGATTCCTCCAAAAAACAACCAAGCAAAGGCAATTTGCACATACAATAATTTAGTTTTACATACAATCAAACCGTGAAAAAGAGAAGTCATAAAGCGTTCCTGTACTAGAATTTGTTAATTCGGGTTGATGTGATTGCCACCTTGGCCACAAGAACAATCTTGGCAAAAGCGTGAATCTTGGCACGGGTGTGAATCTCAGCAAAATCGTGAATGTGTTATCGCATGATGTGTCACAAAAACGAGTTGAAAAAGCAGCGCGGATAGCAATCGGCCATTCATCGGCCGTTAAGATAATGATTTTGCATGGTCAATCGTGCAGATCCTGTCCAGATAATTTGAGGACACGCTCAACTCTCTCAGTA
>PZPG01000056.1 GCA_003045995.1 Bacteroidota bacterium | reverse complement strand
CACCACACAACCCACGATTTCCGGAACGTTGTCGGCCATGCCCAATCGGCCAATCAAGCTCGAGGGTTTCAACGGATATGACCCGTACACCATCGCCGAAACCACAACCGACGACGAGGGGAATTTCACGCTTTCGTACGACGAGGATTACTTCGGAATGGGGATTATGACCTCGGGCGATGACACAAAATTTATTGTCGTGCTGAGTGGTGAGGAGATCCGGTTGGAAGGAGAGACGCTGGCATTTACCGAATCGATTCGCATCACCGAGGGGCAGGAAAACATGTGGTTTGAGACCTTCGCAACGGAGCATCCGCGGCGGGAGCAGTCGCTGAGCGCCTGGGTGTATCTGGAGAAAATTTACGAGGCCGATTCGCTATTCGCCATTCACGAGACGCCCAAAAATGCGATCCAGCAAGAGATGAAACGCATCAAAACAGAAGACCAGGATTACATTGATGCGCTACCCGAGGACAGCTACGTGCATTGGTTTTTACCAGTTCGGCGGCTCGTAAGCTCGGTTTCGACGATTGCTCAGTATCGGACAGATGAAATACCCGAGGCGTTCGCATTTTTTCGCGATATCGACTACGGAAGCGACAAATTATACCGAAGTGGGTTGCTCAAGGATACCATCGAAGGCCATTTTTGGCTTATTGAAAATAGCGGCCGGAGTCTGGATTCTGTGTATGTGGAGATGGGGATTTCGATCGATCGGATGCTGGACACGCTGGTGAAAGATAGTGATCGGTTTCACGAGCTTTCGGATAAGCTATTCGATCTGCTGGAGCGTCGCAGTTTGTTCACAGCGGCGGAACATTTGGCGAATCGAGTTCTGGAAGAGGATCGCCTCGAAGTTCGGCCGATGTTCCAGCGGAAAATGGAAACGTATCGTGCTGTGAAAAAGGGACAGACGGCCCCGAATATTTTGTTTCAAAATCGTTTGTTTATTCCCGAGAAGGGGGCGTCGAGTACTTCTGGGGCGCCTTCTATGGCGGTTTTGCCGGAGTCTATGGATGATCTTCAGGGAGAGTTTACCGTGCTTTATTTTGGGTCTGCCAGTTGCGGGACTTGCACTAGTGAGCTCGCCAGCATCAATCAGAACTACGATAAATGGCGAGAGGAGGGGGTAAATGTGCTGTATGTCTCGTTGGATCAGGATGAGCAGGCTTTTCGGCGCACGATGGGAAGGTACTCATTCAACGCGATTGGGGACGGGTTGATGTGGGAAAGTCCGATTGTGAAAGACTTTCATGTATATGAGATGCCTACCCGGTTGCTTTTGGATTCGAATCGAGAGATTCTTTTGCGCCTGAAGTCGGTCAAGCAAATGGAAACGTGGGTGGACTGGTACCTTGTGCAGGGGAATCTGCAGCGGTAAACGGGCCCAGATTTAGAACAGGTGCGGGTGCGGATTACAATAGGCGCGGATTAGCGCGGGTACGGATTAGAACGGATACGGGTGTGGATTAGAACAGGCGCGGGTACAGATTAGAATTGGCGCGGATTAGGCTATCTAAATTGGTGTGATTAGACACAAAGCACAGTGCCAACGAGTACAAATACAAGAGGAAGATAAGCGGTTCCGAAAATGTAGCGTGGGGCGGATTCGAACCGCCGACCTCCGGGTTATGAATCCGACGCTCTAACCGCCTGAGCTACCACGCCTTTTTCCGGGCACCAAAGATACACTTTTTTGTGATAGAGAGAAACCGTTTTTCAGCCTTTCCGCTTCTCTACTTCTTTAATTGTCTACATCTCAACTTCTCTACTTCTCCGCTATCAAACTACCCTAGCGCCAGTGTAAGGTCTTCGATCAGGTCGTCCGGATGCTCCAGGCCCACACTCAAGCGGATCAAATTATCTGGCGATACAGATCCCTCGTCTTCCGAACTTCGCCGATGCTCCCAGGTGCTCTCAACGCCACCCAAACTTGTCGCGCGCATGATCAGTTGCGAACGGCCCACGATTTCAATTCCCTCCTTCTGGCCGCCGTCAATCAAAAACGAGATCATCCCGCCAAACCCATCCATTTGAGACTTGGCAATCTCGTAACCCGGATGAGACACCAAACCCGGGTAGAAGACTTCACTCACCCGCTTGTGCCCCTCCAAAAACTGCGCCACCGCCATCGCATGCTCGTTGTGCGCCCGCATCCGAACCGCCAAACTGCGGGTGCTTCTGCTCAACATCCAGCAATCGTAGGGTGACGGCACCGCCCCGCCCATCTGCTGTACCATCGTGAGCCTCTCAAAAAATTCATCCTGCTCCCGCACAACAATCGCACCCCCCAACAGGTCACTGTGACCGCCAAAGTACTTCGACGTCGAGTGCAGTACCAGGTCTGCTCCAAGTTCCAACGGCCGCTGATTCACAGGAGTCGGCCATGTATTATCCACGATCGTGCGAATCCCATGCGCCTTCGACAACTCACACACTGCTCGCACATCGGTGATCTGCATCAACGGGTTCGACGGCGTCTCCATCCAAATGAGTTTCGTTCGCCCGCTACGGCCTCCATCCACCCGAATCCGATCCGCCACCCGCTCCAAGTCCGTCATATCCACAAACTCCGCATCCAGATTCCACCGCCCCATCAACCCCTTCGCCATCTTCCGATTTCCCGCATAAACATCCTCCGGCAAAAGTACGTGATCCCCCGGCTCCAAACACTGCAACACCGCGGTCGCCGCCGCAATCCCCGACGCAAACGCCGCCGCCGCAACACCCCCCTCCAGCGACGCAATCACCGCCTCGAACTGCAACCGATTCGGATTCCCGAGCCTCGTATAATGCAAATCGCCCTCCTTGCGCCCCTCCGCATCGATCTCGAAAATCGTACTCGGCGAAATCGGCGGCACCACCGACGCCGACGGATTATGTATATCCATCGCCACGTGAATTGCTCTGGTCTCAAATTTCATGAAATTCCTCCAACTTTATCCGAATTATCTGCTCCAGCTGCGCCGCTTGCATCACGCCCGCCTGCTGCCAAATCACCTTCCCCTTCTTAAACAAAATCATATTTGGAATCCCCCGCACCTGATACCGAATCGCCAGATCCGGCTTACGCTCCGTGTCCACCTTAATAATCGTCAGCGAATCCCCCATCCGCTTCTTCAACTCCTTCAAAATCGGCGGCATCATCCGGCACGGCGCACACCAATCGGCATAAAAATCCACCAGAACCGGCATCTCCCCGGAAATCACCTCATCAAACGATTTGGCCTTGATATCCTCAAGATCTGAACTACTATTTTCACTTATTTTTGAACTCATTGCGAGCCTCCGTTTCTTCTCTTCTTCATTTCATATCTCTGCGCATTCCTGTAAGTCATGCATGCAGCGCATTGTTTCTATTCGGGTTGATGGGTTTTCCATTTCGAACCCAACCAAACCCATAGGCCTCGCCTGAATCACAGGTGATGCCAATTTACAGTTGATGTCAATTAACAGGTTCAGCCAACTTGGTGGTTCAACCCAACGCACCAGCCATGACCAACTCATTGTTCCATTCCAACTCACCGGCATTGCCAGCTCGATGACTCTTCCCAACTCTCCGGTCGTCGGTGCGTAAGCCAATACTAAGATACAAAAAAGAGAAGAGAGATGTACCTCACACATAGGCGCGCCATGGCTACTTCACAAGCGTGATACTCCGGGTAAACTGCATGCCGTTCTGCCTTCGATTCTGCAGCTCCCCCATCACTCCAGGCACCGATGCATCACGCACACTCAACCGCACAACATACACACCGCCCGATAAACCACTTGCATCAAACGTTCGTACAAAAGAGCCTGCATCCAGCCATCCGTCTTCAAGCACAGCCACTCTGCGACCGAGAACATCAAACACTTCCAGCGTCACAATCGAGGCCTCCGGCAAATCAAATGCAATCTGCGTACTCGGATTAAACGGGTTCGGGTAGTTGGGATGTAGGCGTACAGCCGTTGGGGTTTCGGGTTGATGGGAGAGAACTTCCGCCGAGATATACGCTGCATGGTCGGGCACTTCCAATGCTTGATGAGCCCGTACACCCTGAGCAGGAGCTAAACTCTGCAATTGTGCATCCAGAAACGAGATACGATAGTAGGCATGATCGCCTGAATGAGTGGAACTGCCAGAAGCACTGGGACCACCGGCTACGAAGGGTTCACTGGTCGTGGTGAGATTACCGGCAAGGTCACCGCCCGCCGAGTGATTACCTGCCACAGAAAGATCACCTGCCACAGAAAGATCACCTGCCAAATGGAAATTTCCCGGCCCGTCGATCATCATAAAAATCGGGCCCTCATCGTCCTCACCCTCACCCTCATCCTCTTCACCATCATTCTTCTCACCCTCAATGGCTTGAGGTACCTGGATACGCATCTGCACATTTTCGTTCTCAGTAATCCATGTGTCTCCCTCCATTCGTACGTCAAAGGACCCGGCCGGGGGAACCGGTGGCAATTGTGTCTGAAGCGGATGGACGTCGCGATCGAAGTCCCCGCCAAAGTAGATCGCACCGATGGCCGAGGTAGCATCCGCATCACCCCGAACAAAACGAACTGTGTGAAATTTACCGAGAATTTCGGGTGTACGTAGGGGGTGCTGCAAACTTGTGGCACTTATTCCGTCCGAAGGCATCAACTTCACCGACCCATCCCCGGAGGTCGCAACCCAATATCCCAGTCCGCTTTCGATTTGATCTGCAATCTGATAGCTTCCATTGAATCCATAGAGTGTGCCAGGGACAATGAGATTTTGATCATCCTGAATCATCGCAGGCACGGACAAACTTCCGATGAGATTCCAGTTTAGGGCAACGTCGACCTCCTGCTGAGTCACAGGCGATCCACTGAAATCAACGACAGTTTGCTCGTCGAACCGAAGCCAGTACCCCTCGCCGGGCGTGAGATGGTCCGCTGGCAAATAGTTTCCTTCGAAGCGATACAGTGAGCCTTCCGTTGCGGTGGGGAAGAGGTCCTGGACGTTGTTTTCGCTGGAAAGAACCGGCAGGCTCACAAGATTCCAGGATGCAGGGTAGGCTTGCTGAATGGTTGTGTTCGACGCCCCGGGCTGATACGTGAGAATCAGATCGGTGATGAAGGGCTCCTCGACAGTTACCTGTGTTTGCGTGCGCAGGTCGACACTCACAAACGCTCCCCCTGTGAGGTCTTTCAGGTAAAAGGTGCCGGTGGGAGGTAGCTGAACCGGATCCCAGCGTAGGGTTGCAGGAGCGTAGCCGGATGAGGGTTCGAAAGAAATTTGCCACTCGATATTAGCACCCCCGCTTGCACCCCCGCCAGTCCCCCCGCCAGAACTCACCCCTGGCAGATACGCATCAAAATAGCTCACGTTGTCCACACGAATCCGCGCATCAAACGCCCCGTCCGGCGGTGGGGGAGGAGCCAGTCGGTCATACAATTCATCATACCCTCTCGTAGCATCTGCTGCCGTTCCAATTGTCAGGTCTAGTTCCCGTACAAATGTATCCGCCACATTCAGCGTCAGCGAAAATTCCACAATCCGGTAGATGCCTTCCTGCACTGCACTGTTTTCGAATCCATCCTTGACAGCAATGGCTTTCACCTCCGCACTGGAATTCAGCACGAGCGGGCCTGTGTAGAGTTCGGATTGATTGGAGGGCTCTTCGCCGTTGAGCGTGTAATAGATGGATGCACCCTCTGACTGCGATGTGATCGAAAGTGTAACTGACTCGGTATAAGTGCCCGGCTCCAGGTCAAACTGAGGCGTGGCTGTAATCGGTAACACGTCCTGCACTGGCTCGGATGTGAAAATCCTGAATTCCGCAGGGTCGAGTGTAAACGTCGAAGAAAGATTTCCTGCAGGCACCTCAATGGTGGTATCGGACAGATACTCATACCAAGTGCCCGCCTGGGAAAAACTGATCTGTCGATCACGCTGTACTACATCAAAATTTCCAATTATCACAGCGTCCATATCCTCGTGCTGCAATCGGATCCATTTGGTTTCTCCAGATAGGAACGAGCTGAACGCTGTTTCCGGGGATGTAAACACTGGTGACGATCTGCGCAACCGCATAAGCTCCGACCATGTATCATAAAGCGCCCTACGATTCGCCTGCTCTGCGTATTCCCATCGCACCGGTTTCTCACCGGTTCTGGGTGGATCCGACGCACTGCAATCTCCGTTCCCGTCTCCTGATATCAGGCACTCCTGCGCACCCCATCCATACCCAAGTTCGCCGAATTGCCACATCATTTTTGGCCCGGGAATCGTGAAGAAAAATGCTCCGTTCAGTTTTTGACGCTCCAGCGCCGTGTCCAGCTCCTGAATATTGTGCGACGGATTCGATGAATTTCCATACAGTTTCATCTTGCGCATCAGCCACTGTTCGTCATGGCTCTCCATATATCCGACCAGATGCGGATTCACGAATCCCCGGTTCCCGAAATAGATGCCGGAAAAATCCGATTTCCCCCCATCATGATACCCCTGAGCTGCCTCCGCATAGTTGTAGTTGTGATTTCCCCAGAGCATCATTCCTGCTTGCTCCAGCTGCTGCTCCTCAAACCCATCGGCAAAATGCTCCAGAATCACATACGCGGTCGGGTCGGTCTCTCGCAATCGATAGTACATTCGTTTCAGATTGGCGATCCGTTGCGGATTCGGACCCTGCAAATTCGAAGGATTATCCACATTCGTGGCAAACCCTTTGGACAGATCGAACCGAAATCCATCGATGTTATACTCTTCAAGCCAGTAGCGGTTCATGCGATCGAGCCAGTAGCGGATGTAGGGATCATCATGATTCAGATGCTGAAATACGTTAAATGCATGGCCTGGCCCGATGAACCGGTTGGTCGAACGATTCGCCCCATACAGTTCGATCAGCGGCGACCGCTCGTGAGCATGATTGTACACCACGTCTAAAATCACCGCCATCCCACGCAAATGAGCTGCATCTACCAAGGCCTTGAACGCATTCGGTGAACCATAGTATTTATCCAAGGCCCCATGCATCATAGGGTTGTACCCCCAGCTCAAGTTTCCATCAAACTCAGCAACCGGCATCAGACCAATCGCATTTACCCCCAGCCGCTGCAGGTACTCTAGCGTGTCTGCCAGCACATCAAAACTACTCTCCTCTACAAAATCCCGAAGCAACAGTTCGTAAATCACCAGTTCCTCCGGCGCTGGCCGATCAAAATCGGGAACCTGCCAATTGTACGGTGCTGCCCCCGGCTGAAACACGCTCACCAATCCACTCAGAGCTCCGTCCGGGTAGGCCGGCATTCCAGGAAATCGACCTTCCGGCACGTAGGGATCGTGAAATGGATCCAGCACAAGCTCGCTGTATGGATCCGCAATCGCAATCTCTCCATCCACCAAATACTGAAACCGTGCATACTCTCCAGGCGTAAACCCGTCGATTGTAAGCCAAAAATGGACGCTATCGGCACGAACCGCATCGCGCTTCATTAAATATGCATCATCCACCTGCCAGTTGCTGTGATCTCCCACCACATGCACATACTCCTTCCCCGGCGCAAAGAGCGAAAACGTCACCGTCCCAGGATCCCCATCACTAACGGTAATTCCATCCTCAATCCCCGCCGGTCTCGGCGCATCCACCACCTCCGGAGCCAGATACGTAAACGAAGTCACCTGCTCTCTTGTGGCTCCGGATTCCGTCACCGCCCGAATTGTGAGAGTATTCTCACCGGCCACCAACCCTGAAGCCGCCAACCCTGCACCATCTGCAACTCCCGCACCTGCACCATCCGGACCCACCACCTCAGACGCCGGCACATACAGCAACTCCCGCTCCGCATCATAAAACGATGAAAACGCACCCACCGGAACCCCATTCAAACGCACCTCCGACTCCCCCGCATCGATCGGATCCCCCGCAATCCCCCCCACAAACGCCACCAGCGCCGGCGGATCCACATTCACCAGCGCCCCATCGGCCGGCTCCGTCTGAAAAATCATCGGATGCGTAATCTCCACAAACGAATTCCCGTACTCCCCCACAATCGTGGCATTTAGCGGATCCGCCAACCATACATACGACGACCCCGAACTGTTCCTGTGCTCATGGAACTTATACGTATACCCCGAGCTACCTCCCACCGTCGTTTCCCCTCCGCCCACCGGCAGCGTAATCACCTTATACGAAAATGGATACCCGTCAATCGTCGCGTCCGGCGTCATCAGCGACCCATCCCACGGCTGAATCACCCCGCTACTGTTATTACCCCAGTTATTAAACGACCCCGGCACAAAACTCCGAACCGCGCCCTCCTCCGGCGAATACCGAAAAAGCACATCCACCGTCCCCTGCGCTTGCGCAAACCCTGCACTCCCAAAACATAAAGAAGCGATCAGCCCCAACCCCAACCCCAACCCCAGCATCCGCTTAAATACACCGGCCCGATTCCATTCAAGCAACTCAAGCAACTCAGGTGACGATCGTTTTGGTAGAGATTCAAGCAGGCGATTCACTTTGCATCGCACACAACGCACGCGAGGCACACAACGCTCGCTACGCAAGTAATGCATACAACGATCCGAATACACATTCATCATTGTAAAAAATCCCTCTTTTTTTCTCTTTCAGGTTGATAGGATAGCCATTACGCCCGGAACCTCTTTAAAGGCCCTGCGTGGTACTCAGTTATACACAATGCTCGCCTATGATGCTCGCCTGCTACTTCACAAGCGTCATTTTCCGTGTTTCCACAAAATCGCCTGCCTGCAATCGGTAAAGATAGATCCCGCTCGACAAAGCCCGTCCGTCCATCGTCACGGTGTAATGCCCGGCCTGCTGCGTTTCATTGGTAATGACCGCGACCCGCTGCCCAATCATATTGTAGACTTCCAACAGCACATCCGTTTCTGCCGCCAGGCCATACCGGATCTGCGTCGTCGGATTAAATGGATTCGGATAGTTTGGCATCAGATAAAAACTCGCAGGAGTCTCAGCAGAAACCACCGGTTCGACACTCGCTGAAACACTACCGGCCGGAATCATCACAACATCCCCCTCCGATAGTTGCATTTCGGAAGTCACCATCCCCGATGCATCTTTAAAGCGCACCAGCATCGACTCTTCGGAAGTGATTTGCATTCGATACCCAGCTGCCGCCTCTGGCAACATCCATCGGATTTCGGCATATCGATCTCCCGTCACCCAACGGTTCTGCTGCAGTCGCGCATCAAACGATCCCGCCGGGGGAACAGGAGGAAGAGTCATCGACAAAGGCGCTACTCCATCCGGCACCGTCCCGCCAAAATACAACGTCTGCGTATGCTCCATACCATCTCCAATCGTAACCCGCACAAATGCATCCAGATTTTCACGAAGAAGTTGCAGCGCCTCAGCTCCATTCCGAGCCCTATTCCCATCAAGTAGCCCGGCGTCTGTCTGTGCGCCAGGATTCCCCGGTTGTTCGTTCTCGTTCATTCGGTGCGAGTACTTATTTGTTCGGGTTGATGCGGATGCTCCCGAGGTCATAGCACCTGCATCAGGCACGAGAGTAATCTCGCCGGACGTGTTCGCAGCCACCCAGTACCCCAAACCAGGCTCAATCGCAGTTGCCAATGAATAGGCTCCGTTGTATCCATACAAGGTTCCTTCAATTAAAAGGTCATCCGGATCCTGTATCACAGCCGATTCAGAGATACTCCCCAGCAGATTCCAGTCCTGAGAAATAGGGACAGTGAGCGATCCTGTTGCTGACCCGCCGAATGTGACCTCTGCCTCTTCGGTCAAGTTGAGCCAATACCCCTCACCTTGAACCAACGTATCTTGCAGTGTGTAACTACCTGCAAAATTGTAGAGTGTACCCTCTAGCGCCTGCGGAAAGATCTCCGACACATCCGAATGTGGTAATCCCGTTGGTAAACTTACCATGTTCCATCCCGCACCATACGATTGCTGTACGTCATTTACAGGCGGTGTGCCAATCTCAAAGTCGGTTAAGGCAACCCAATCAGAGTAGAACGGCCCACCATCCATCGTACTAAAATCGGTGGCGAAACCAGGATTTCCAGCCCCATCATACCCGGCACCAGTCCCTCCGGCCTCGCCCGGAACCGATGAATTGGAGAAGTATGCTGTTCCCGAAACGATAAAGGCAAACGCCCGCACTTCACCATTGTAAATACCCAAAGCGTCTTTCGAAATGGCCAGCTCCAGCCCGGTTTCAAAGTTTTCATCCTGGCTGAAGGCGTAAGTCACTGAATTTTGAGGCAGGAAGGAGTCCTCAAAAATCGGTCCAATTCCCACATCTCCATTCCCTACCGGTGAGCTTTCGAACGGAACCACAACTAGTCCTTCATTTCCGTCCGGCATGTATCGTGCCATACTCATCACTAAACGCCGGTCGGTAGCGCTACCTTCGTAGCTAAGCGAAATCCCAAGATCCGGATTCAGGTCCATTGCAAAGTCAACGGCTGGGTCACCATCCCGGAACGCATTCAGGTAGTGCACCGCTCCATCCGTATTTCCTACTACCTCTCCGGCAGAGAGTCCGCTGAGCTCACTAAACTCTAGCATCAATCCGATACCATTGCCGTCGTTATCGATGAGTTTGCTTTTCAGTCCTAAGTAGAGAGAGTCTGCATCTGCGTACACATATAGCGCTTCCACTACCTGCTCGGTACCAAATCCGGCATTTTCATTGGAACGCTCGGCCATCAGCACCCAATTGGATTCATTCAAGAAACCGTCGATGGTTAGATCGGTTTGAGAAGAGGGGTCTGTAACCGTAAAGGAACGGCTTATGGTTTCATTTTTCTCCACATCACCGTCCAAATAGCTGAGTGTAAATTCAATCGTATAAGTACCTGACGCCGACAAGGTGATTGAATCAAAAGTTACAAATTGTGAACTTGCCGCCGGCGCATCGTATGCTCTCGAATCGGAGGCCACCGAAGTTCCATTCAGGGTGATGTCATAGGCTAGGGTCGCACCTGGCACCGTAAATAACCCACCGTTCAGTATCTTTGCGGATGGAGCAAAAGACTGGCCCGTAAATACTGATTCTGCTGGTTGTCCAATCTCCGTGAGCAGCAGGCTAACCTCATCGTTGATCGTGTAGGTGAGAGGTACCCATGCAGAGTAACTTCCCGGTTTGGCCGTGATGTACACCCTCCCGTCTTCATAAACCTGCGTGGTGCCAGTTACATTTCCAGAGATATCATACAGCAACTGTCCGTTCCATTCGTTTTTCACATTGCTCACCCATACACCAATCTCTCTGGAGCTATGTTTGTTAATCGCCATAATCGCACCGGTCTCCGAATCGATTCCTTCCCGCTGAATCACCATCATCTGGCGCGGGTCGTCATTGGCATCGCCTGGCCAGAACGGAGCCTGGTAGGTTCCGGATGCATCAATAAAAGAGGTGTTGGTGTGATAGGCTCCGGAGATGAACTGATCCCGGATCTGCGACAGGCGGGACAACTGGTCGGTAAGACCGTACCAGAATAGATCCCTGTACCAGATCGTTGCCATCGGAGGGAGGGACATCATGTGTGCATACAGCGGGAGTTTGAGATTCGTAATGGGGCTATGACCGTCTTGATTTACTTCATTCTGATAGTCAAGGCGGTCGAAATCGTGGCTATCCACAAAATTAACAATTTGGTCATTGTTTACCCCGTCGTAGAAAAGTCCTCTTCCTAATAGCCAGCGAATGTCATAGCCATCGCCTTGGTCGCTCAACTCCTTGTACCCAAAACGCAAGTTGAAATCAAACACAGCGGCCGATCTTGCGGTCCCGGACATTTGATTCAGGTAGGTTTTCAGGCGATCCATACTTCCATCATAGAGCTCATGCACATGAAACCGCCCATTGGTCGATCCATGATTGAGCCATTCAGTTAGGTAATTCGGGTGGATGCCTTTCACAAAGTCCATCCGATACCCATCAAAACCGATTTCAGAGGAAAGCCAGTCGCCCCACACTTTCAGGCTATCCCCAATCGCCAGAGTGCTTCCGTTTCCATCGTGCAGGGCATTGGAATACCCAAAACTATTGGTGTACATCTGATGGAAACCGGCAAGCTGGGAATCGGAGAAAAAGTCAAATGTATTGTCTGGATTCACAGCGGCATTTGGGTAGAAATATTCGTTTCCGTTACCGGCTGTCCAAGCAATCCGTCCGGAACCGTTCGTGAGTGGAAATGCTGTGAAGGTGTTCTCTCCATCCGGGCTATAGAGAGATCCACCATCGCGGTTGGTATAGAACTCGCCATAGATATTGGGTTCGATTAACCCGCCGGAACGATGGTTTAAGACAATATCGGCATACACCTCAATCCCCCGACTTTGATAAGCTTCGATGGCTGCTTCCAGTTTCTCTCTGGTTCCGTAGCGGGTTGCAATGAAAGACCCTGTTCCAGACGATACATCCCCGGACTGACTGTCAAATTCACCTAAATCGTAATAATCGTAGGGAGTGTATCCCACATTCAACTGCCCATCCCCCTTGGCTGGCGGAGGAAACCAAACTGCATCAATCCCAATCGACGACAGTCCCGGGGCTTTAATCGCCAGCGAATCGTACCAGACACCTCCCGGAGTTACGTCCCAGTAAAACCCCTGCAGCATGGTTTTGTCCTGGCTGTAGGCTGTTGAGCTATTGAATATGTTGCAGAACAAAAGAACAATTATTGAAAGACTAAATTGCTTAAAACGTCGTATCATGTGATTTTCGCTAAAAGGAATGCTGGGATTGTACATAAGAATAAAATATGAAGAGTTTTCTTGGAATGGAAATGTAAGCGCTTACAGATTTAGAGTCAATTTTTGATAAAAAAAAGACCTGAGGTTTCACCCATCAGGCCTTGTTGCTCTAAATGAAATGTTCTTGAATAAGACGTTCCAACCCACACACATTATGAGTCGTATCCTCTGTGATTGATGATACGAAACACTCCCTTACAGATAGTTGACAGATAGTTGCAAATAGTTATTTTATTGTTGATTAAGAGGATTTTTCAACGATTTTAATGTTTTCAGTTCGCAGAAGAAGCATTTTATATCTCCCATCCAAAACCATCTTCCTTTCCTCAAACAGATCGAAGCCAAGCTCCTGACTCAACGATAGAAAAAGTCGTTTTCGCTTAGTACTTGCCTGAGAGGATGGATCACCCGGAAACATTTTTTCATCGAAAACGGTGACCGGAATTTCATTTATTTTTTTTGCCATTGTGTCATAAAGAAGTTTGTAAAGAACTTGACCTTGATTCTGTTGTAATCCCGGTAAAATCAATTCTTTACCTTGAATGGAAGCAGTGATTGTTTTTCCGTCTGATGAAAGAACGAGTGGATTAAAATCACTTTCAGTGGTCGCAGAATTTGTAGGGGGTATTCTTGATTCTTTTTGTCCGTCTCTTCTGCGAACCCAGTAAAACCCACCCACGGTGATAAAAAGTAAAATGCCAAACGACA
>PZPG01000055.1 GCA_003045995.1 Bacteroidota bacterium | reverse complement strand
GCCATTGTGCTGCTCGACGGAGCGCAGTCGGCACCCCATCAACCCGTGAATGTACAGGAACTGGACTGCGACTTTTACGCGTTCTCGGCCCACAAAGTGTGTGGCCCCACCGGATTCGGAATTCTGTACGGCAAAAAAGAGCTTTTGGAGGCCATGCCACCGTACCGGGGAGGCGGGGAGATGATTAGCCGTGTGAGTTTTGAAGGCACGACCTACGAAGAGCCGCCGTTTCGGTTTGAGGCGGGAACTCCACCGATTGCAGCCGCGATTGGGCTTGGTGCGGCAATTGAGTACCTTCAGTCGATCGGCATGGAGCAGATCGCCTTGCGGGAGAGGGAACTTCTGGAGGAGGCAACGAAGAAACTCGCCGCGGTGGACGGACTTCGGATCATTGGGAATCCGGCAGAGCGTTCAGCGGTACTGCCCTTTGTGATGGACGGAATTCATGCATCGGATATCGGGACACTGCTTGACAAGCAGGGGATTGCGGTACGAACCGGGCATCACTGTGCGCAGCCAATTCACGATCGGTACGGACTCGACGCAACAGCAAGGGCCTCCTTTGCGTTTTACAACAGCAGCGAGGATATCGACCGGCTCGTCGAAGGCCTTGAATTTGTAAAAACATTTTTTTGAAACGGGTTGATGTTTGCACATCATGGGCGATACATGGTTTGCCAAACGTGCGACGGAACCCAGCTTGTGGATGAATGAGAACCATTGATAGAAATGATAGACTGTTATGCCAAAAATTAAAGAGATAGAACGAACCCCGAATCCCGATGCGATGCGATTTGTGCTTGCAGAGCCATTGACCGCAGGGACAACCCGATCCTACGAAAATAGCGGAGAGGCAGAGCACGACGACCTGGCCAAAGCGCTGTTCAGCATCGATCATGTGATCAATGTCTACTATGTGGATAAGTATATTACCGTGACGCAGGATGGAGGAGCTGTGTGGTCGGAGCTGTTGCGGAAACTTGCACCACCGATCCGGGAGGCGAAAGCCAATCAGAATATTGCAGAGGATGAGGAAGTACATGCCAGCAAGGAAGCCCAGGAATCGGACGATCCGCGGTTGCAGCAGATCAATCAGATGCTGGACGAGCAGGTTCGGCCCTATTTGCTGGCGGATGGTGGCGGTTTGAAGGTATTGGGTCTGGAAGGCAACCGCCTGAAAGTACACTATCAGGGTGCTTGCGGAACCTGCCCAACAGCATCGTCCGGAACGCTTTACGCCATCGAAAGCATGGTAAAGCGTATCGATCCGGAAATTCAGGTCATTTCTGTGTAAACGCAGGGATCAGCAGGAAAAGGAGGGATTGATATGTCCATTTCGATAACCCCACGAGCAGCCAAGCGGATCGAGGAGATCCGGGAAGCGCAGCAGATTGCCACGAACGTACCGTTGCGTGTGTCGGTGGAGAGCGGAGGATGCTCCGGGCTGACATACAAGCTAGATTTTGATGCAGGAAGTGCGTCCGGTGCAGGAAGTGCCCCTGCTGAAGGAAGTCCATCCGGCACAACAAGTGCATCTGGTGCAGGAAGTGCATCTGGTGAGCAGCGTTTCACGTTCGACGGACTTGAAATTGTCGTGGACATGCGCAGTTTTCTCTATCTTGCGGGCACCGAGCTGGACTATACGGACGGTCTCGAGGGGCAGGGGTTCCATTTTGCCAACCCGAACGCCGCCCGAACCTGCTCCTGCGGCGAGTCGTTTTCGTTGTAAGCAGATTCCACCCTGCAGACTTTATCGCGCCATTTCACAAAGAACCCTCACCTCCATCGCCTACACCCATTGATTCACACCCATGGCAGACATCATCAACAAAGTACAACAGTCGAAACTCATCACCATCGATCTCGAAAAATGGATCGGGGAGCCGGACATCCGTGTGTTCGACCTGAAGGATTTCCTGTTTATGGAGATGATCCTCAAGGAGAAGGAGTTCCGGGAGAAGATGGAGGCGCACGACTGGACGCAGTACGAGGGAGCGGTGCTGGCGGTTACCTGCTCAACCGATGCCATTCTGCCCAAATGGGCGTATATGCTTGTGGCGCAATACGCATCACCCCACGCCAAAGAGATTTTCGAGGGAGAGAAGGAGCAGGTTCTGGAGCGATTATTTTTTCAACGGTTTGATGCGACGGATTGGAGCGAATTCACCGACAAATTTGTGCTGCTCAAAGGTTGCAGCAAAATGAATGTACCTGCCGGGGTGTACCTGGAGGCCACACGACGGCTCATGCCCCACGTAAAAAAGCTGATGTACGGTGAGGCGTGCTCGAATGTGCCGGTCTACAAGAAGCCGAAGGGCTAGGCCCTCACAGTTCCACAACCCGCTTTGCCAGTGCTTCAGCCTCCGCTTTCGTGGCTGCTTCGCTGTACACACGAACGATCGGCTCGGTGTTGGATTTGCGCAAATGCACCCAGCCCTCCTCAAAGTCGATCTTCACCCCATCGATCGTGGTAATTTTCTCATCTTTGAAACGCTCCGTGACCTGCTCGAGAAGCTCGTCGGCATTCACGGTCATCTCCCGCAACTCAACCTTCTGTTTGCTCATTTCGAAGTGAGGAAGCGTGGCCCGGTACTCCGAAACCGTCATATCGAGTTCGGTAAGTAGCTGCAGGAACATCGCCGCACCCACCAGCGCATCACGTCCGGCATGCAGATCGGGGTTAATCACACCGCCATTGCCTTCGCCGCCAATCACAGCGCCCATACTCTCCATCTTTTTCACCACATTGATTTCGCCCACGGCCGAGCGATGGCAAATGTAGCCGGCGCGTTTTGTGATCACATCCGCGGCACGGGAAGAGGAGAGATTTGTGGCCGTATCGCCCGGTTTGTGGCGCATCATAAAATCAAACGCTGCCACCTGCGTATACTCCTCACCAAAAACGTTGCGGTTTTCATCGACAATGGCAAGACGGTCGGCATCCGGGTCGGTTACAAACCCAAGATCACATCCGCAGATCTCCATCGCCTTGATAATATCGCCGAGGTGCTCGGGCAGTGGCTCGGGGTTGTGCGGAAATTTCCCGTTCGGCTTACAGTGAATACGATGAACATTGGCACCCAAACGCTCCAACAGTTGTGGCAGGGCAATCGACCCCGCTCCGTTCACCGCATCCACCGAAATGTTAAACCCACGAGCGGCAATGGCCTCGGCATCGATATACGGAAGCGCCAGAATTTTCTCGATATGATCCTCCACAGCATCGTCCACTTCGCGCATCATCCCGATTCGGTCGTAGGGTTGCCATGCAAAATGCCCTCGCTCGGCGATCGCCAGCACCTCGGCTCCCTCTTCCGCATCCAGAAACTCGCCCTTCGAATTCAGCATCTTCAGGGCGTTCCACTGCGCAGGGTTATGACTTGCCGTAATGATAATCGCCCCATTTGCATCATGCCGCAACACCTCCATCGCAACCGTTGGCGTTGGAACAATACCCACCTTTACCACATCACACCCCGTACTCTGGAGCGTCGAACAAACCAAATCCTCGCAAATCTGCCCCGTCACTCGCGAATCACGTCCAACCACAATCGTTCCGCCCTTCTGCCATGTGCCATACGCTGCAGCGTAATTCACCAAATTTTGCGGCGTTAAATCCTCACCAAAAATCCCCCGAATCCCCGAAACGGATACCATCAGTGCCATACTTTCTCCTCTTTTTTTATCGGTTTGATGTAAATGCTTTACAGCTTTTTTAAATCTCTTTCAGGTGCACAAGATACGGTTTGATGACGGGTTTCGACAACGCCATGATGTGTTGCGCATCCACTGCTTTCGAGAACTCTACCGCTTTCCCATCATCCAGAATCCAAAGTTGCTCCTGCCGGTATTTGTACGCCTCGCTGTAGCTCCGGTCGGAGTGAAGATAACACGCAATGGTTTCGTCATCCTCCGGCATCCCGCGACTCGCCAGATACTGCCGGGTGCGCTGTTTCAGGTCTTCGTAGGCTTGCTCCATCTCCGCCTGCGGTAAAAACGTGGTGCGAAACAACGAACGGTTCAAAAAGCGTGTGCACAAGTCTGCCAGAACCGGGTCGGATGCCTTCGCCCACTGTTTCAAACTCAAAAACACATCATGGTCGTCGAGCTGCAAGTACAACTCCATCAGCTCGTCCGACACCCCTTTTCGCGCCGAAAAAGACCCGGTTAGCAGTTGGGAAAGAGGGTAGGAGGGCATGGGAAGCACGGTCCCCGCATCCAGCAACCACTTCACACGGCGGAAAATCGCCCCCATCAGAGCATCCGCCGCCAGTACGGTCTTGTGCAGATACACCTGCATGTACATCAGCCGGCGCGCCAAAATGTAATTCTCCACCGCATAGATCCCCTTGCGCTCAATCACCACATTGCCATTAAACACCCGCATCGTTTTCAGGATGCGATTGATCCCCACGGCTCCCTCCGACACGCCGGTAAAAAAGCTATCCCGCTTCAGGTAATCCAGCCGGTCCAGATCCAGCTGTGATGACACCAGCTGATGCAAAAATTTTTTCGGATGCCGGTTTTCAAAGATTGCCATCGCCAGCTCCAGATCCCCCATAAACTCCCGATTCAAGCTCTCCATCACCTTCAGCGTCATCTGCTCGTGATGAAAATCCTTCACCAGCACATGCTCCAGCGTGTGCGACAACGGCCCGTGCCCAATATCGTGCAAAAGAAGCGCAATCATCGTCCCCTGCGCCTCCGCCTCCGAGATCGTCGTATCCTTCTCGCGAAGATTTTTAATCACCCGCTGCCCTAGTTCCATCGCCCCCACCGCATGTGAAAACCGCGAATGTTCCGCAGCCGGAAACACCAGGTACGCCAATCCAAGCTGCCGAATCCGCCGCAACCGCTGAAAATAGGGATGGTCGATCAGCCGCATCATCAACCCTTTCGGAATCGTGATGAACCCATGCACCGGGTCGTTAAAAATTTTGTACTGCGTCGATCTGTCCATGTGTGCGTTCTTAACCCCCCCTAAAACTCCTGATCCGGCTCCAGCGCCAGCACCGCCTCGGTCATCAGCTGCACCAGCCCCTCCAGATCCCGCAAACTCGCCACCTCCACCGGCGAATGCATATACCGCAACGGCAGCGACACCAGCGCCGACGGAATCCCGGACCGCTGGTAAAAAATACTATCGGTATCCGTTCCCGTACGCACACTCGTCGCCTCGTGCTGCACATCCACCCCCGCCGCCTTCGCCGCCGCCTCCAGATGCCGCACCAATGCCGGATGATTCGCCCCGCCATGCTGCACAGACGGCCCTTTCCCAAGCTCCACCATCCCATGCTGTCGCTGATCAATCCCCGGCGTATCCGTCGCATGCGTCACATCCGTCACAATCGCCGCATCCGGCATATGGCGGTAACTCATCATCCGCGCACCAAACCCGCCAACCTCCTCCTGTACCGAATTCAGCGCCAGCACATTCACCCGCAACTCCTTCCGCCGCTCGCGCAACGCCTTCATCGCCATGGCAATCGCAAACCCACCCATCCGATTATCCAGGGCCCGCCCCGTCACCAGCTCCTCATTCAGATACTCCAGCCCGTCCAGGTACGTCACCGGATCCCCCACCTGTACCATCTCCAGCGCCTCCTCCCTGCTCTCCGCCCCGATATCCAGAAAAATCTCCTTCCACTCCGGCTGCTTTGCCCCGCCATTCTTCCGATCCTGCAGATGAATCGCCGTGTTTCCAATCACCCCAAACACCTTTCCCTTCTGCGAATACACCACCGCTCGCTTCCCACGCGCAATCGTCGAATCACTTCCGCCCAACTTATTCAAATACACAAAACCCTTCTCCGAAATATACTGCACCACCATCCCGATCTCATCCGCATGCGCCTCCAGCATCACCGTCATCACATCCGCGTTCACATCCAACCGCGCCACCGCCGACCCGTAACTATCCTGCTCCACACGATCCGCCACCCCCTCCAGATACCCCATCCACACCTTCTGCCCCTCCGCTTCATATCCCACCGGACTCGGTGCAGCGATTAACGACTCCAAAAATGTACGGTCCGACGTGGCAGGAAAACGACTCATATGCGATTCTTCGATTGGGGTTATGGTTCTGTTTGTTTTACTCGGGTTGATGGAAATGCTTCAAGGGTGATTGCTGCGTTCCGGATGTGCCGGCAATATTTTCCAGGCGATGCAAAGATAGCAAAATTTCCCCGCATTGCCCGTCTGAATACATGGGCGCGGTTGCGTCTCGCATCAACCCGAAACCTAACGAAATGGCTGTAGAGTAAAATGGACCTGCCCTCGAAAATGGATGGGTATTTTTTTACGGGTAGTGTTCAAGTCACTCGTGCAAAGGCGCAACGTGTGGGGGGAATGGCTGTGCAAAAAATTTTCATATGGTGTGATCAAAAGTTATCTTCAAGGCTGTAAAAAATTGTGAATTTTTGTGATCGAATGCGCGAAAACTATGGAGATTTCGTTGAGCTTGATGGAGATTTGGACGAGATGTCTGGAAGAGATATTTATTAGAGATGAAAATAGCTATGAGAGCAGAGATGTTTTGTGAATGGAAACAGCTGGGGGCAGTGCGCTAGGATGGGAAGTGACAGTAAGGTTTGGAGAGCGTTTTATACGAGGCCGCGGCACGAAAAGAAGGCGGCAGACCGGTTGATTGGGGAGCATGAGGTGTTTTGTCCGGTGAAGGAGGTGCGCGTGAAGTGGAGCGATCGCTGGAAAACGGTGGAGAAGGTGCTTTTTACGAGTTATCTGTTTGCTCGTGTGGATGAGCGGGGGAGGATCGCGATTTTGGAGGATCCGTCGGTGGTGTGCTCGGTGATGTATTTGGGAAAGCCGGCTACGATTCGGGACGAGGAGATCGAGCTGATTCGGATGATTTTGGGGGAGGCGGTGAATGGGGAGATCGATGTGAAGCAGATTCAGCCGGGGGATCGGGTGAAGGTGGCTGGCGGGGAGTTGCACGATTATGAGGGGGTTGTGATTACGGTGAAGGGGAACCGGGCACGTCTGCGGCTGGATTCGCTGCAGTGTGATGTGGAGTTTACCGTGGATGCAAAATTTTTGCAGAAGGTGTAGCGCGGGAGGTTTTTACTCGCCGAAGGAGGTTGCTCGCGATGGATGGTTTGATTGTTGCGATGCTGTTGTCTTCGGCAGAATATGCTCGGTTCGGATGTGGGACTGAGAATAGCGAAGCTGTATCTTTGCGAAGTTTCTTCTTCGCGTGGAAACGATAGGTTGCCGGGCCGAGTTGGCTCTCCTATCAACCCGAAAACAAAAGACGTAGTAGCACAGAAAGACGTAGAAAACCAAAACCATAACAAGGAGTACAAAACGAGGAGAGCGATGAAGGGAATTATTTTAGCAGGTGGGTCGGGAACGCGGCTTTATCCCGTGACGAAGGGGATTTCGAAGCAGCTGGTGCCGGTATATGACAAACCGATGATCTATTATCCGTTGTCGATTTTGATGCTGGCGGGGATTCGTGAGGTGCTGGTGATTACGACGCCGGAGGATCAGGCGGGGTTTCAGCGGTTGCTGGGCGATGGGACGCAGTGGGGAATCGAGATTCAGTATGCGGTGCAGCCGAGTCCGGATGGGTTGGCGCAGGCGTTTATTATTGGGGAGGAGTTTATTGGCAGCGATAACGTGTCGATGATTTTGGGGGATAATATTTTTTACGGGCACGGGTTGCCGGAGAAGTTGCGCAGTGTGGCGGAGCGGGGCACGGGGGCGACGGTGTTTGGGTATCAAGTGCCGGATCCGGAGCGGTTTGGCGTGGTGGAGATGGATGATGATGGGAAGGCGGTGTCGATTGAGGAGAAGCCGGAGCATCCGCGGAGTGATTTGGCGGTGACGGGGTTGTATTTTTATGATAACCGGGTGATTGAGATTGCGAAAACGATAAAGCCTTCGCATCGGGGCGAGCTGGAGATCACGACGGTGAATCAGCGGTATCTGGAGCTGGAGGATCTGCATGTGGAGGTGCTTGGGCGCGGATATGCGTGGCTTGATACGGGGACGCATGAGTCGATGCTGGAGGCGTCGCAGTTTGTGGAGATTATCGAGAAGCGGCAGAGTATGAAGATTAGTTGCCCGGAGGAGATTGCGTGGCGTAATGGGTGGATCGGGGATGAGCAGCTGGGTGTGCTGGCCGACGAGATGCGGAAGAACAACTACGGGCAGTATTTGATGCGAGTGCTGGCGGGGAAGCGGCGGTGATGGGGGATGTGACGGTGATGGGGAGTGTGACGGTGATGGGGGATGTGACGATGATGGGGAGCGTAAGGTTAGGCCAGCCCATGACAAAGAGCCCATGAAACAGGCGATCCGAAAATTGCTCGACATCCTTCCGCCGAAGGATCGCCTCAAAGCGGTTATTCTGCTCGTGCTCATGTTTATCGGTACAGGGATTGATGTGATTGGCATCGGGATGATTCCGCTGTATATCAGTGTGATTGCCAACCCCGGGATCCTTCTCGGCCATAGTATGGGTGGTCCGCTGCTCGAACAAGTGGGCCTCACCGAACCGCGCGATCTGCTCATCTACGGCGGTGTGGCACTTCTGTTCATCTTTCTCCTCCGCGGCGGATACATCATCTGGCTGCAATATGTCCAGGCCCGCTTCGTCAATGGCCGCTACGTCACCATTTCGAGCGCCCTCTTCCGGCGCTACATGCTCGCCGACTATCCGTTCCACCTTCAGCGAAACAGCGCGGTGCTCATCCGGAACGTAAGCAACGAAACCCGTCTCATCACCAACCAGGTGATCATGCCTACGCTCAACATTTTGATGCAAACCACCACGGCAGCGGGGATCTTTTTGATGCTCCTGTGGGTGGAGCCGCTCATCACGCTCATCACCATCGGTGTCATCGGGCTGGGCGGGACACTGCTCTTGCATCTGCTCAAGGAACGCATGAAACGATACGGCAAAATTGCAGCGGCCGAGCGAGCGAACATTATTCAGGCGGTGAATGAGGCGATTGGCGGGTTCAAAAGTGTGGCGGTGAGCTTCCGGCAGGGCTTTTTTATGAAACGGTTTGATGCAAATCTTTCACGGATCCGCGAGGCCGATACCGTTCGTATGGTTACCGAGAAGGCTGTGCGTCCGTCGACGGAGCTGATTGCGGTGGTTGGAATGATGGCGATCGCATTTTTTATGGTGGCACAGAACCGTGAAATGGACTTGATTTTGCCGGTGCTCTCGCTATTTGCGGCGGCGACGATTCGATTGATGCCGGCGATCGCAGAAACCATCCGAAGCCTCACCTCGCTGCGGTTTTATATCTCGTCATTGACGCCAGTGCATCACGATCTGTATGGCGGGGGCGTGCCGTTGGCAGAGAAGTCTGTGGAAGAATCAGTAGATAAATCAGTGGCAAGAAACTTACGAGCAGGAGGAGCAAATGCAGAACAAAGTGCAGGAGCTGAACAAAGTACAGATGCAAGCATAGAAACAGGCCGAGCCCGTGAAGTGTCCACGGTCGATGATGCATCCCCATCAACCCGAAACAAATTTCGCGAGGCGATTCAACTGAAGGATGTTTCGTATCGGTATCCGGGATCGGACGAACAGGCGGTAGATCGTATCAATCTGACGATTCGGAAGGGGGAGGTGGTTGGATTTGTGGGATCGTCCGGCGCTGGGAAATCGACGCTGGTGGATCTGATTTTGGGGCTTTTGAGGCCGACGGAGGGGGAGATTCTGATTGATGGGAGGCCGTTACAGGCGCAAAGAAGGGATTGGATGACAAATATTGGATACATTCCGCAGTTTATTTACCTGGCGGATGATACGATCGATCATAACATCGCGTTTGGGATTCCGCAGGAGGAGATCGATCAAGTGAAGCTGAATCAGGCGGTTGCGGATGCACAGTTGGGAGAGTTGATGGAGTCGCTTTCGGAGGGGGGGAAGACGATGATTGGGGAGAGCGGGGTGCGGTTGTCGGGTGGGCAGAGGCAACGGATTGGGATTGCGCGGGCGCTTTACGATCAGCCGGATGTGCTGATGATGGACGAGGCGACGGCGGCGCTGGACAATATTACGGAGCGTCAGGTGATTTCGGCGATTGAGTTGCTGCGTGGGAGTCGAACGATTATGATGGTTGCGCATCGGTTGTCGACAGTGCGAAACTGTGATCGGTTGTACCTGCTGGAAGGTGGACGGATTGTTGCGGAGGGGACGTATGAAGAACTTCAGCGAAAGAGTGAGCTGTTTCGGAGTATGAGTGAGGGGTAAAGCAAAGAATGAGTAGTCTAGAAAATCGCATGAAACTTTCGATCGCACTGGCAACGTATAATGGAGAAAAATACCTGCAGGAGCAGTTGGATAGCCTGCTTGCACAAACGGTGCAGCCTGATGAGGTGGTGATCTCCGATGATCGTTCGACGGACCGGACAATTGAGATTGCGAAGGAGTTTCAAAAGAGAGCACCGTTTGATGTGATTGTTCATCAAAACGAGCAGCAAAAAGGGTTTATTAAAAATTTTGATAAAGCACTCTCACTCACGTCTGGCGATCTCGTTTTTTTGTGTGATCAGGATGATGTCTGGTTTGAGCACAAGTTGGAAACCATTCGCGATACGGCGATCAAGCACCCGGAATACTCGGTATATATGAACGATGCCCTGCTCACGGACGGGCAGCTCAATCAGACTGATTTAACCGTACAACAGCAGATTCAAGGCCTGGGAAGACCGCTAACACAGTTTATCACGGGTTGTTGTGCCGCCATTCGACGTTCACACTTAGACAAAGTAATGCCACTACCCGATGACTACCCATCTCATGATGGCTGGATTATCAATTTGGCGGATGCTTTGAGAGAAAAATGGATTATTTCGGATGTACTACAACTATACCGACGACATGGAAATAACACATCCAACTCAACACATGGTCAATTGCGTAAAATGACTCGTTTCGATACAGTGAAAACGATGGTACGTAGGATACAGACCAATGGGGAAGAAGTAAGCCTTAGACACGACGAACGGAAACTTCAAGTGCTACTTAAACAAGAGAAAAATTTAGTAGAGTTGATGAATGCGTCGCAACGAAATCATCTCCTTCAGTATCTCAAGAAAAAGCGTCAATACGTACAATTTCAGCATAAAAGGTTGAAAATTCGTGAATTACCATTCCATAAGAGGGTTTTATGCATTCAAAAAAATTATGTAAATCAAAATTATGATCAGATATTAGGGTATAAAAGTGCTTTGCGAGATCTGCTTGGCTCTAAGGTTTCTCAGAGAGATGGTCATGAATAAATTGCTCAAATCATGAAGGACAATTCGTTGCAACCGGAAATTATTTTTCATATCGGAACCGGGAAAACAGGAACCACGGCAATCCAAAATACTCTTCATGCAAACCGCAGTGACTTACAAAAGAAGCATGGAATATTGTATCCGGTGATGAAATCAGTTCCTCTCATCGGGACGAAAAAAATTCCTGCCAATCACTGTGCGTATTTCAATACAATAACGAATGAATACTCAGAGGAAAGGATAAGTACATTTTCCCGTGATTTGGATGATGTTCTGCGAACGGCCAAAAAGAAGAATGCCAAAACCATCGTGTTTAGCTGTGAGAGTATATTTCAAAGATCAAAGGTGCTTCCCCCATTGTTTTCGAATGCTTTGAAAGACCTTAAAGCGGAGAAGGTTCGATTTATTTTATATTTACGGCGTCAAGATCTTTTGTTAGAGTCTGCCTGGAAGCAATGGGGCACTAAAAACCCTGATTACGAAACCATACAGGATTACATGGGATCAAGGCATGTGCAAAATCTCCTCGATTTCAAGTCCCATCTGGATCGATGGTTGACCTATTTCGAAGCAGATCAATTTCAGGTACACACATTTGAAAAGTCGCATTTGAGAAGGAAAAGCGTGATTCCTTCATTTTTCCAACAACTTGGGTTGAGTGATTCTACTATCAAATCCCTACAAAAACCCTCTATTCGCAAATCCAATACAGGATATAGCGATGATGTGCTTCATTTACTACGTTTGTATAAGCAGGATGATATTCATGACAACACGTTGCACAAGCTACTAAACAGAGCATTGCCAGAAAAGTATTTGAAACAAGATCCATTTCAGAACTATGGAATACTCGAACTCAGCGAAAGAGAAGAATTACTTGAAATCTACAGAGCTGATAACCAAAGCATTGCCAATACATTTTTCACCGATGGGAGAGAAGATCTATTTCTTGATGACGGAGAAAGTCTAAATAAGGAAAGCAATAAGAATCAATCACATAATCATGAAAACGAGCTGGAAAAGCTTTTCCCTATACTCTTAGATCTGTTCATCCATCAGGAAGAACGATTGCGACGGATTGAGTCTAGGCATCGCAAGATCTTTTCTGCATTGCCTTTGCCAAAAACTGCGAAATCAAGATTAAGGAAATTTCTCAAATCATTATGATCTAATGATAATTACATAGTAGTATCCTAGTATGCCCATAAAAAAAATAATACTACACGCGGGAGCTCATAAAACAGGAACAACAACTATACAAAAGGTTCTCTTCAACAACCGAAATCACCTACAAAATTTAGGTGTGCTGTACCCGAAATTGACTCTAAAAGGTAAACCGGTCTCAAATCACTCTGTCGTTTTCAACAATTTATTCACGGATTCGCCAGAGAGGAACCATCAACACATCATGCATAGGTTGGATACTGAGGAAAAGGTCGAATCTCAAAAAAAAACAACCATTATGGAGATTGAATCACAAATCAAGAAATTTTCAGGGAATACGCTCTTCTTTTCTGCGGAATCAATATCATCCAATAAGTACAATGAGCAAGCTTTGCATCGTATTCGATCATTCTTTACAGAAATCACGAATCATGACGTTGAATTGGGCATTCTGATGTCCATCCGAAATCCTTATAAATTCTATCCGAGTATTATACAGCAACAACTTAAAGGAGGAATGAATTTATCTATCGCATTTGATAAATGGTTAGATCTTTGTGCTGATTATTTTCAAAATATTACGTTAAGGTTTGAACGAATCTTCGGAAAGGATCAAGTGAAAATTGTTCGGTTTGAAGATTTCATCAAATCAGAAGAGGGTCTTGTAGGGGCTACTTTGAAGCATGCAGGACTCCAGAAAAGTTTTGTAACCCAATCGGTATTCACAAAAACAAAACGGAGTAATCCGTCTATGTCACAGGAGGCTTCGTGGATTTTGTCAAATATCAACGAAGATATCCCAAAAATCGTAGGGTCAACCGCAAACCCAGAGCGAAAAAAATTTAAAATTCGAAGGGTACTTGAAATTCCCGGTCAACGCTTTCAATTACCTCCCGAACGACTAAAATTGATTGTGGAAAAATCCAAAGAAGACCTCGATTGGGTTTGCGATCGATATGATTTGAAGAAGTATACGGTTGGAAATGCAGATTTTGCCACTACGGATTCAGCAACAAATGAATACTGGTCTGCAAAAACTCTCCGATATATTGTTTCTAGACTGTTGTTTTTTCCACCGAAAGTTAGAGAAAGTATTCATCATACATTACACCAACATAGCAAACCATCTACCATGAAATGGGCGGCTTCATTGGTCCTTTCGAAAGGCATAATGATGATTGCACCTATATATGACTATTTTTTCTGGATCAACGGACCTGTACGGAACTGGATAC
>PZPG01000110.1 GCA_003045995.1 Bacteroidota bacterium | reverse complement strand
CTCGGCTCCGGTTTGTGGCTGGTGGAGGACGGCACTGCTGAGGCCCGGCACAGAGATAGTTCCGGTTGTAGCGTTCACGGTGGTCTCTTTGACGAGCGGATCGGTTCCTTCCAGCTGGATGGGATGGAGTTGCAATGGACCGAGAAGAGGGGTCGCCGCGACATCCTCAGATCCACGCTCGCCCTCCAAGTTGCTAAAACCTTCGGGGAGCGTCACATCAACCCGCTCCCTGGATGCGTTGAATATAACGACAATACCCTCCGCTTCAGGATCGAGATCGGCTCCCATGCAGGACCCATCCGACAGGGACATCACGATAAGGCCGGGGATTTGATCGGGTCCGGTGTTGTGAAAGGCAACTCGCTGCATCACTTGCTCTTCGGTGCGGAGGCGAAACAGAGGGCTGGAGGCACGAATCTGCAGGTGCTCGCGGAAGACGTCGTGTGCGTAGCGGCGGATCTCGGGGGTCATTACAACGTCTGCCTGGGTGAGGAACTGCTTCTGGGAATCCCAGCTCTCGCGGTTGTCCCAAGCCGGTGGTAGGCCTTTACCCCACACGGAGCGTTCGAGCGTGAAATCCACTGCGTTATACCAGTCGCCTGAGTCGAAGCTGTTTCGGTCCATCGATTTGGAGCGAAGGATATCCGACCCCATCTGATGAAACGGAATGCCTTGTGCGAAGTGGATCATCGCCTGACTCAGCAGATGCACCCGAACACGCTCCTCCATCGGCAGGTCGAGCGGGAGTTTTGCCTGCGTATTGTCCCAGAGGGTTTCATTGTCATGCTTGTCGATGTAGTTGATCGATTCTTGTGGCAGGCGGGTGTAGCCGATCCACTCGTTGCCACCCTCCACCTGCTCGCCAAATCGGTTTTCGTAGGGGTAGCGGCTGAGGTTGCCGGCCAGTCCTACCCGGATACGGTCGCCCTGAGAGAGCAGTTCGGCACGATCTTGCTCCGAGCCACGGGCATCCGAGACTGCGCCCGCACTCGCATCGGCATCCGCACTCGCATCGGCATCCGCACCCGCATCGACACCCGCACTTGCATCGGCATCAGCACTTGCATCGGCATCCGCACCCGTGCTCTCCTCATTCGGGAACAGATACCGCCCGTTCGTAAATCCTTGCGCCCGCCCGGTCCCCCACCCGGCAAAATTCCCGCCTCGGATGCCGTCCCGAAGCCGGTCGTTGAAGTTCCCGATCCCCGTACCCCCAAGCATAAACTGCGTCGCCTGATCAAAGATCCGATTGTCCGCCACCTCACCAAAATTCCACCCCTCCCCGTAGATATACACATTGCGTCCGTCCACGCCATCCTTCTCGAGAGTCAACCCCGCCAGTGCTTCCTGCACCTTCTGCATGGTAGATTTCGGGTGATGGCCCATCAAATCAAACCGAAACGCATCGATTTTGTACTGCTTCGCCCAAAACAGTATCGAGTCGATAATCAGCTTCTCCATCATCACAAACTCCGCCGCCGTGTTATCGCAGCACGTGGAGCGCTCGACGTCCCCGGTATCCACGTTAAGGCGATGATAATACCAGGGCACGACCTTATCCAGCACCGAATTAAAGGCCAGCCCGGACGCCGACGTATGATTGTACACCACGTCCACAACCAGTTTGAGGCCAATCTCGTGCAGCCCCATCACCATTTCCCGGAACTCGCGGATGCGCTCCACCCCCTCCGGATTCGTGGAATAGCTCCCCTCAGGCACATCAAAATGAAACGGATCGTAGCCCCAGTTGAACCCGTCCCGCCGAGCCAAACTTTCCATTCGATCGGCGGCACTGTAGATCTGCTGAATGCTCTCGGTGGCCGGATCCGCAGCGGCCCACTCCTCAAACACATCCCAAATCGGGGTATCCCCATAGCGCTCGCACTCCGCCTGAAGCTGGTCCGTAACCCCCTCTACGCACAAGCGATCGAACGGCTCCCAAAGATCGAACCGCTGCGCCTCGGACTCGTAGATAAACGCCATATCATTCACCGGAAGCAGGTGCAGGTGCGTCATTCCCGATTCCGCAAGGCGTTTTAGGTGTGCCATTCCCGCGGAAAGGGGTCGGGTTGATGCGGATGCTCCTGTGTACGTAAATGCTGTATAGGTTCCGCGGTGATCCGGTGCCACGGAGGTATCGATGATACTAAAATCCCGCAGATGCGCTTCGTAAATGTTGATATCGGTTGGGAAGGGGAGCGGTTTTCGCAACTCATTCCACCCCTCGGGCGTAACATCCTCATCCGACAGATCCACAAACCGGCTGTACCCGCTCTCTGTGGTCACACTCACCGAAAATGGGTCGGTCACTTGAAGATTCTCCAGCTTGCCGGTTGCCGGGTGATACACGGTCACATTCAGCCGATATAGCATTCGATTCCAGGCACGGCCGCCTTCGAATCGCCAAACGCCATTTGCCGGCTGAAACTCCGCAGGGTCGATGGTGGCGATGGATGCGTATGCAGGAGGGGTCTCTTCCTTGCCCTCTGCCTCCTCTTTTCCCTCTGATTCCACTGTACCCTCTACCTCCTCTGCCGGATCGTATAGCGTTATCGTCACCTCTTGTGCTGTGGGAGCCCACACCGAAAGCGTCACTCCATCCTCCCTCCATACCGCCCCCAGCGCGCCATCATATTGATAGATCTCGTCAATCACCCCATGCGGCTGTACGCGAGTCGCAGCCAGCGGTTTTCCCTCTTCATCCAGCGCCACGGCAACCAACTGACCTCGCAACGCCGTACGAATCGTCTCTGTGTCGGTATCCATCGAAAACACCGGCCGGTCCGAAATATGCCGAAACTTGTCTGCCAGCGAATCGGAAAGGGTCGTGTCCGGGGTGATGGGATTCACAGGGGTGATGAGATTCACTGGGGCCATGGGAATGAAATCTCCTCCTGCAACACTTGCTTCAAAGACCTGAATCCCGGCATCCCCACTATAGTACAGTCGATACTCCGTTGCCTCGGGAAACGTATTCCAAATGAGCCTGTCGGATGAAATCCAGTGTGCGGACGCGCCTTCAATCCCCGGTCCCGATTCCTGGGTGTTCGAGTGAGTGATTTCTGCTGGATGTTCCGTAGCTATTGCGTTTGCCATTACCATTGGACTTACCTCCAGCACTGGGCCTGCCTCCAGCACTGGGCTTGCCACTACTGCCAAATGGTTCGAGTTCGGGTTCGCGTTCAGATTGGGTTTCGCTTTCAGAATCGGGTTCGCGCTCAAATTCGCATTAGACAGCAACGGCCCCGTACAAACCATCAAGATAAGTACCATCCATTGGACAATAC
>PZPG01000054.1 GCA_003045995.1 Bacteroidota bacterium | reverse complement strand
TGGTCTACCCGGTTGGAGAGAGTGACGAGGAGCTGGGCGCGACCCTGCCTTCGGAATTTGCCCTGGAACAAAACTACCCGAACCCCTTCAACCCGAGCACCACGATTCGCTACGCCTTGCCAGAGGTTTCCGATGTACAGCTCGAGGTCTACAATATCACGGGACAACGCATCGCCACGCTGGTGAATGCAACCCAACCGGCCGGCACCTACGAAGTAAACTTCGACGCATCCATCCTGTCGAGCGGCGTGTACCTATACCGCCTCACAGCCGGCAACTTCACCCAAACCCGGCAGATGATGCTTATGAAATAATACATTTATGGATATCACGAGAGTTGATTCCCATTTCGGGCAATGGGCAAAGGACAATCGGTGATGACAAGTGGTCGAAAGCCAAAGGAAAAATAAGTGGCAGCTCGCAAAACAAATGTGTGGAAAGTAGTACTTTCCCCTGAATCTATTATGTATGGGGAAAAAGACGCAGCATGAGCCACGACGCAAAATCCAAAAAAGCAAAGCCAACGGAAACAAAATCACTTGGGGCAAAATCAGTTGGAACGAACATCCAAGGATCGAGACTCATCGAAGAATCTTTTTGGGAACGCGATGTTTGGGGGGACGCAGATGTGTCCCATCAACCCGACCCCAACCTGACGCCTGAATCCACCCAAGAACCTATCACCATTCACGAAGGAAGCTCTGATCATCAACCCGACACCAATACTCCAACCAACTCCCCCGACCTGCTCGTCATCGGTGGCGGCATCGTAGGAACATCGGCGGCACTCTTCTACAAGCGAGCATACCCTGAGCAGCACGTCGTCCTGCTCGAACGGGGCGGAAAACCTACCGGGGCCAGTACAAGAAACGCCGGATTCGCCTGTATCGGGTCCATTTCGGAGCATCAGGCCGACCTTCAGGAAGCCAGCCGCGAACTCGTGCTCGATCGGATATGCCATCGCTACGAGGGGCTAAAATTTTTGCGAAACACCTTGCCGGACACCGAAATCGGTTACGAACCGTGTGGCGGGATCGAGATCTTCACCGACCGTGATACGTTTCGTGCTTGCGAGGCGCAGATTGGCGAGTGGAACCGCGAGCTGGCGGCGCGGATGGGTGAGCGTGAGGTTTACCGGGTAACCACCGTGAATGGGATGGATGCCATTGAAAATCGGGTGGAGGGGGCATTGCACAGCGGTCTTATGATGAAAGCGTTGCACCGGAGAGCGGATGAAGCCGGGGTCGAAACGCGATGGCATCACGAGGTTACTCACTTGTCGCCTGGCCGAGTGGAGGTCAGCCAAGCGGAGAGGAGCCAATCAGAGAGGGGCCAAGCAGAGGCGAATCGAGTCGTTTTTACCCCTTCGCGGATTCTTCTGGCCACCAATGGATTTACCGAAACCCTCGTGGGCAAGCTCGCGGGCACCCAAGCGTCCGCCACAGGAATTCGCCCGGCCCGCGGAACTGTATTCGTTACCCGCCCAATTCCGAACCTCCCATGGCGCGGCACCTTCCATTACCACGAAGGATACGTCTACTTCCGGAACGTCGGCGATCGGCTCGTGCTCGGCGGCGCACGTCATATCGCCAAACAAGACGAAGAAACCACGGAATTCGGCGTTCACCCCGGCATCCTCACATGGCTCACCCAATTCGCCGATCAGGTACTACAACTCCCCCGCGGATGGCAAATCGAACAGCAATGGAGCGGCATCATGGGCATTGCACCGCAAAAAGAACCGATCGTTCGCGAACTGCAAGACAGACTATGGGTAGCGGCCGGCCTCAGCGGCATGGGCGTGGCCATTGGAATGAAACTAGCTCGTGATCTTGTCGGTTTGATGGGAGAGCCACATTGATGCAAGAACTTCCTTCACCACTCCTGAACCAAGTTCTTCAAATACCGAACCCCCGTCGCCACTCGGTTCTTCCGCCCGAAGGCCTGCTCCTTCATTCTCCCGAGCTGATCCCGCCCCAACGGAACCCCATCCAGAAACACCACCACCGGATCCCGCAACGCCCCTAGATCCTCCATCGGATTCCCGTCCAGTAGCAATAAACTCGCTGCCTTCCCCTCCTCAATCGACCCCAGATCCCCCATCACTCCGTGCGTACCCGCCGCATTTACCGTCGCCGTCCTTAGCACCTCAAAATTCGATAGCCCAGCCTCGCGGTAAAACGCCAACTCTTCGTGAATCGAAAACCCCGGCAACGTTACGCCAATCCCCGCATCCGTTCCGGCAATCAAGGTCACGCCCGCCTCATGCATCGCCCGCACAATCTCCAGATGAAACGCATGCTGCGCCTCCAACCGATCCACCACGCCGGGATCCTGTGCCTTCGCTCCGCTCCACCGCTCAAACTGCGCCTTGCTATCCACAAGTCGAACCAGCGGATTCATAAACGCCAGCGAATCCGACGTAAGAATCGAATCCTCCCGAAGCATCCGCGTTATGTTGTGGAATACTGTCATTGTTGGGCAGTAGCGTACCTCGTATTGTACCTCGTATCGCACCTTGTTTGTATTGGGGTCGGGTTGATGGGGTTCGCCTTGCTCGCCAAACCCGCCACGAGAAGAACCCATTCCAATCGCCTCCGCCTCTCGCATCAACCCGTCCAAAACCTGTTGCAACGCGAGCGAATCCATCTGAAACTCCAACGCCTGCTGCACCACATCCTCCACATGCTCGATCGACCGGATCTGCGGATGCACATGGTCCGAAAACGCTACCCCCGGCGTGGGATGCGCGACCACATCGATTCCGAGCTCCGACGCCTCCTCCAGAATCGCCTCAAAAAGCTCCCTGCTAAGCCCGTAATACGTCTTCACAAAATCGTACCCCTCATCATGAAACGCCCTCACCCGCGAACGCGCCTCCGCCACATCCGACAACTGCCAGTTACTCCCGTCGAT
The DNA here is from genome assembly GCA_003045995.1 of Bacteroidota bacterium. Classification (GTDB taxonomy): domain Bacteria; phylum Bacteroidota; class Rhodothermia; order Balneolales; family Balneolaceae; genus Sam29DG08-bin30. The sequence continues at coordinate 10,872 of PZPG01000054.1, read as the reverse complement.
CACCTCCTGCCCCGTGAGTTTCGGCCCCGTTGTGTAGATTCGCGGCGATAAATACTCCCCCCGGTGCGCCTCCTCCTTCATTCGCAAATGCATCGGCATCCCCCACACATTCCGAACTGCCGTCACCCCATTCGCCAGGTACAATCCCAACTCGTACCGATCCCAAAGGTGTACATGCATGTCGATGAGGCCGGGCATGAGGTACCGGCCTTCCGCATCCACCCGAGTAAAATTGCCCTCTCGATACCAGAGCTCATCCACTTCCTCGAGCCCACCCACTGCCTCGAACGCATCCATTTCATCGAACCTATCCACTTCCTCGAGCCCACCCACTTCGTCAAAATCATCCACACCATCGAATTCATCCAATGTCCTCTCCTCCACAATCCGCCGAATCACCCCGTCCTCCAAATACACCGCCATTCCGCTCAGCACCGTATCCGCCGTCATGGGAACAAGCTGCACATTCGTCAACAAAATTGCCCCCTCCGCAAATGCTGGCAATCGGTTCTCCGGCTTCAGATACTCCGTCCGCTGCTGATCCATCCAAAGAACCCCCGTGAGCGCAAGTACCAACACGCCAAACGTTACTAGCACAAATTTCAAAAGTCCGGTTACAATTTTCATTGGGTTATTGTGTGGTTTAGGGTTCGGGTTGATGGGATTCGCATGCAGGACCGGTACGAGTGTTTGGGCTTCACGAGTGTTTAGGCATCAGGAGTGTGTGGGCATCAGGATTATGGGTTTCACGTGTTGGGCATCTCGAGTTTGTCATGAACAATATATGGTTGCGGCCAGGCTATATTGGCTACGATTGATCAACTAGGCTTCTTCGGGTTTGGTAGTATCGGGTTTGGTAGTATCTGGTCTGGAGCACCTAATTTCTTCGAACAACGCAAGCAATTCGCTAAGAATCATGGCGGTCGCACCCCAGAGTGGCACATCGTGGACATCCCAATAGGGGACACGAAACGATTTTCCTCCGAACTGACGCGTGTGATGGCGTAGCGCATCCCCGGTCATCAGCCTGTGAAGCGGAACAGAAAATACTTCCTCCACCTCATTGGGGTTTATTTGAATGTCCGGGAGCTCTCGCATCAACCCGACAAATGGCGTGATGCGATTGTTGGTTTTGTATAGGTAGTAGGGGGAGAGAGGCCCCACGATGTCGAAGTGTGCGGAGCCGATGCCGATCTCCTCTTCGGTTTCGCGCAGAGCGGTCTGTAGCACGGTTTCACCCATTTCGCAACGTCCGCCGGGAAAACTGATCTGACCACCGTGGGGGATGTGAGCGGAGCGGAGGGTGAGCAGGACATGCAGGGTGAAATCGGTGTCACCGGTTCCTCCGGGTCCTGGATAGAGAGGGATGAGCACGCCACTGGGATAGCCTTTGTCGGAAGCGATGTCGGGAATGGTGAACCCCGTTTCAAGGGGAACAGGGTGCATGGTTTGATGAGCGTCGCGTCCCGGTAATCCTCCCGCAATCCTGGCTTTCAGGTGGTGGGATAGGGTGGATATGTTTTGCTCAAGAATCAATGGGCTTAAGGATCTATGGGCTCAGTAATCAATTTTGTCCTCTTTTTCGACCCATTCCCGGAACAGCTCCTGCGCATCGGAGCATTCCACCGGGTGCATGGGGATGGATCGCTGTTCCGGCGACAGATCGATCTCGTGATAGATAAAGGAATCGTCGAATCCTGCGTTGGCGGCATCCTCTTTTCGGCCGGCAAAGTAGACGGCATCCGGGCGTGCCCAGTAGATGGCTCCGAGGCACATGGGGCAGGGCTCGCAGGTGGCATAGATTTCGCATCCCTCCAGCTGAAAGGAGTTTAATGTTTGACATGCTTCACGGATGGCAACTACTTCGGCGTGTGCGGTGGGGTCGTTCACCGATGTCACCAGATTGTGGGCTTCTGCCAGGATTTTGCCGTCCTTAACGATCACGCACCCGAACGGCCCGCCTTGATTGCTATTCATACCGATGCGTGCCATCTCAAGCGCGCGCTTCATAAATCGTTTTTCCATAGCTCCGTACTTTATACTTCAAACGTCTTCGCGAATCGCCAGTGATGATCCAGATCATGCAGGAATCTACACTGCCCGCCGGTGATCCGCATTGTGCAGTGATTTGCTCGACTCACCGCACTGCATGACCCGACGATCCACCGCACCACCCGGAAATCTTCCAGGCTCAATCCGTATCCCATCAAACCGATAAAATCCCTATTTTCTTGCCGTTACTGGGAGGCTGTAGCCAATATTGCGGCAACCAAACCCGCCATACCCTTCAGGGGCTTTGAAAATAATGAACCTTCACTCTTAAAACGAAGAAAATATGTCACTTCTTGTAGTTGGATCGGTTGCGTACGATGGGATCGAAACCCCGTTCGGGAAGCGGGATCGGATTTTAGGAGGCTCGGCCACGTACATTTCGGTTGCCTCCTCCTATTTCGATAATCAGGTGCGTCTGGTTGGCGTGGTGGGGCACGATTTTGCGGATGAAGATATCGAGTTTCTCAAAAGCAAACGCGTAGATCTGGAGGGGTTGCAGATCGATCGCTCGGGGAAAACTTTTTTCTGGCAAGGCCGGTACCACTACGACCTCAACAATCGAGACACGCTCGATACGCAGCTCAATGTGTTCGAGCATTTCGATCCAGTACTTCCGGAGAGCTACCGCGGCAGCCGATACGTTGCGCTGGGGAACATCGAACCGGGGTTGCAGGGGAAGGTACTCGACCAGGTTTCGGATGCGGATTTTGTGGTGATGGATACGATGAATTTCTGGATCGAGGGCAATTTGGAGGGGCTCAAGAAAACCCTCAAGCGAGTGAATCTTCTGGTGATTAACGATTCGGAGGCGCGCGAGCTGGCGGACGAGCCGAACCTCATTAAAGCCGCGGGGATTATTCGCGAAATGGGTCCGGAGGCGCTCATCATCAAGAAAGGCGAACATGGTGCGCTGCTCTTCACCGACGGCGAAATTTTTTCTGCTCCTGCGTACCCGGTTGTGGACATTTTCGATCCAACCGGAGCCGGAGATTCTTTTTTAGGCGGGTTGATTGGATGGCTTGCCTACACCGACGACCTTTCTCCGCTCAACATGCGCCGTGCCGTGATCTTCGGCTCGGTGATGGCGAGTTTTTGTGTGGAAGAATTTGGCCCCGACCGCTTGCGAAGCCTGAACGAACAGCAGATCTACGATCGTTACCGGGCGTTCCGCGAACTCTCCGAAATTCCCTCGCCGGAGTTGGCGTAATGGCTATGCCGTTTTCCACACTCTTCCTGGCGTCGGGCAATCCGCATAAGATCGAGGAGCTCACCGATCTGCTTGCACCGTTTTCGCTGGAACTCCGCTCCACAAAAGACCTCTCCGATCCACACGAGGTAGAGGAGGATCAGCCCACACTCGAGGGGAATGCTCTCAAAAAAGCTCGGTTTTGGTTTGATGCGACCGGCATTCCGGCCCTTGCCGACGATACGGGCTTGGAAGTGCATTCGCTAGATGGAGCACCGGGGGTGTATTCTGCACGCTACGCCGGAGAAAATGTGACCTATCAGGACAATGTGGATAAGCTGCTCCGCGAATTGAAGGGGAAGACCGACCGGCGGGCACGATTTCGGACAGTGCTGGCGCTGGTTACGGCGGATGGGGAGTACACGTGGGAAGGAGTTTGTGACGGGGTGATTACGGAGTACCCCGCCGGTGGTGGCGGGTTTGGGTACGATCCGGTGTTTCGCCCGGACGGGTACGAGGAAACCTTTGCAGAACTGTCGTCGGCCGAGAAAAACCGGATCAGCCATCGTGGACGCGCCCTGCAAGCCTTCGCTGCCGATCTTGAGCAGTGGAGCGAGTCCCATCAACCCGAAAAGAAAGAGGATCAAGGAACCCCAGGCACGTCCGGTACGTCATGAACGGCTTCGGCCCCATCGATTTTGCGATTTTGGTTGTGTACCTGGCGGCAGTTACGCTGTTCGGGATTCGCGCAGCCGGCCGGCAAACGACAGGGACCGATTATTTTCTGGGGAGCCGGAATATGCCTTGGTGGGCGATTCTGTTCTCTGTGATCGCCACGGAAACCAGCACGCTAACGTTTATTAGCATTCCGGCTGTCGCCTACACAGGCAATCTTACCTTTCTGCAGCTCACGTTTGGCTACATTTTGGGGCGCGTTGCGGTGGCGATCTGGCTGCTTCCTTCCTATATGGATGGGCAGCAGCAAACGGTGTACCAGCATCTGGAGCAGCGGTTCGACGGTCTCACGCGGCGGGCGGCGGGTGCAGTGTTTATGCTTACGAGGGTGCTCGCCGATGGGGTGCGGTTATTCGCAACCGCTATTCCGCTGGCTACGTTGTTTCGGTTTGCCGGTGTGTTTCCAGGGTGGAGCGATGGGACGATCTACATCCTGGCGATCTTGATCATTGCGCTGATCACGCTGGTGTACACGTTTTTGGGCGGGATCAAGGCGGTGATCTGGATGGATGTGGTGCAGATGGGTGTATACCTTGGCGGGGCTCTCATCGCCTTGGTCCTGCTGATCAATGCGATTCCGATGTCGTTGCAGGAGATGATTGCGGCGTTGCAACATGCCGGGGGGCAAGTCGCGTCACAAGCCGGGCAAGTTGCGTCGCAGGCTGGGCAAGCTGTTTCACAAGCCGGGCAAGTCGCGTCGCAAGCCGTACAAACCACCACAAACAAGCTACAACTCTTCGATTTTGGCTCCGACCTCTCCTGGAGTGAACGCCTCGCCAGCCCCTATGTGCTTCCCGTTTCGATCGTGGGCGGTGCGCTCTTTTCGGTGGCATCCCACGGAACCGATCAGCTCATTGTGCAGCGTCTCATGACCGCCAAAGACCTCACATCCTCCCGGAAAGCCCTCGTGTGGAGCGGCTTTCTGGCTTCACTGCAGTTTGCACTATTCCTTTGTATCGGGTTGATGTTATACCTTTTTTATACCGGTGCTAGTGCGGATGTTTTGAATCTGGCCACCACGGACGAAATTTTTGCCCGCTACATCGTAGATCATATGCCCGTCGGCCTTGGTGGACTCATCATTGCCGCACTGATGGCCGCCGCGATGAGTAGCCTCAGCTCATCCCTGAACGCTCTTGCATCCTCCACCACCTATGACTTCCTCAAACCGCGCATGGGCAGCGATTGGACCGACCAGCAGGAGATACGTATGTCGAGAGGGGTGACGCTGATCTGGGGCGTGGTTCTTACCCTTTCGGCGTTTTTATTCACATGGCTACAACTATCCTCCGGGGAGCGCCCGGCCATTGTGGAACTCGGGCTGGGCATCGCGTCCTATACGTACGGTGGCTTGTTGGGACTGTTTTTGCTGGCTCGGTTCACCGAGAAACCATCGGGGAGAGATGCACGGACCGGCTTTTTTCTCGGGTTGATGGGATTGCTTTTCCTGGTCGATGGCCCGATACAGCGGTTGCTACCAGGGGATCCGCTGGCGATTGCCTGGCCACTCTACACGCCGGTGGGCGCAGCTATTGTGGTATTTGTAGCGTTGATCATGAGCCGGATATCACGAGGAAGTCAGATGAAACCCTGAGTGTGCCTGTTCTCACCTGGAAGCCGGATGAAACCCTAAGGTGCTGGGTGACATGTGGGCGTCTACTCTTGCGTGGGTTCAGGTATGAGCCGGGGCCGCAATGCCTGCCCCATCAACCCGAGAAAAAAAAGAAAACCCCACCAGCAAGCTGCCTCACGAGCCGAGCGATACGTAGCGCACATTCCGAACCCCATCGAGTGCACGGATCTCGCCAAGTTGCGCATCGTCCAGTTTTTTGTCGATGACGACTGCGGTAATGGCGTTCGTTCCTTTGGATTCGCGACCAAGGCTTAGCGCCCCGATGTTTACCTGATTCTTCGCCAGCGCACCGGCAACCGATGCCAGCATCCCCGGCTTATCCTCGTTCTGATAGAGCAAAATGTCGCCCTCCATTCGGAGTTCGAGATTGAACCCGTCGATCTCGACGATGCGGTAGTCGCCGGGGCCAAAAACCGCACCGGAGATCTGCTGGTAATGGGTGGAATCGCCAACGCGGATCGTGACCAGGTCGGTGTAGTTTTTATCGCCCTGGCCGGATGTGGTCTCGCGCAGTTTGTACCCGCGCTCTGTGGCAAAGTATCGCGCGTTGATGAGGTTGACCGACGTGCTCACATGCTGAGACAGCATCCCTTTGAGGATGGCATCGGTGAGGATTCCGGCGTACCTCGAACACTTTCCAGCGTATTCAAAAGAGAAATCCGCGGCGTTTTGCGGGGTCAGCTGCCCGGCCACCCGGCCCAGTTTTTCGGCCAGCTCCAGGTAGGGGCCGGCGTCTTTGTCGGTGAGAAGTGCAATCGACTTGGCATTCAAACTGCCTTTGTAGCCTTTGTTTTCCAGCGCATCCGCCATCTGATCGGCAATCTGCAGGGCTACTTTCTCCTGGGCCTCCTCGGTGGATGCGCCAAGATGTGGCGTACACACGACTTTCGGGTGTTTCAGCAGTTCCAGTAGCGATTCGGGGGGTGGCTCCTGGCTGTATACGTCCAGCGCAACCGCCTCCACCGTGCCGTTTTCCAGTAGCTCAAGCAACTCGCCCTCCTCGAAGATCCCTCCGCGGGCGCAGTTCACCAGTCGCATGCCGGGTTTCATCTTGGCGCTCTGTTTTTTCGAGATCAGTCCACGGGTTTTTTCCGTCAGCGGCGTATGCACGGTTAGAAAATCCGCCTCCCCGAGCAGGCTGTCCAGGTCCGTCAGTCGCGCCCCGATCCCTGCCGCATGCTCCTCCGTTGAAAACGGGTCGAATGCCACAATGCTCATACCAAACACGCTCATCCGGCGCGCCACTTCCGAGCCGATCTTGCCAAGCCCAATCACGCCGAGCGTTTTGCCATACACCTCCGTTCCCATAAATTTTTTCCGGTCCCAGCCGCCACTTTTCACCCGCTCCACCGCTACCGGGATGTTCCGCGCCAGCGACAGAATCAGCCCGCAGGTGTGCTCCGCGGTCGAAATCGTGTTGCCGTCCGGTGTATTCATCACCAAAATCCCTCGCGACGTGGCCGCTGGCAGGTCAATATTATCCACTCCCACACCGGCTCGCCCAATCACCTTCAAATTTGGCGCCGATTCCAGCAGATCCGCATCCACCGTAGTTGCGCTTCGAACGACCACTCCAGCGTACTGTGGCAAGATCGCTTTAAGCTCCTCGAGGCTCATTTTTCCAGGCTGATCTGCCTCAATACCCCGCTCGGCAAATGTTTGTGCGCAGATCGGATCCACACCGTCGAGAAGAAGAATTTTTTGTGTCTTGATGTCTTGTGCCTTGATGTCTTGTGCCATAGTGGTTTGTGCTTACTTTTTTGATTTCTGTTTTTGTCCTTGGGGTTCTATTTGTAGGTACTCTTGTCGTTTCTAATTCGTTACTGCTTCGTCGTTCTTTCGCAGCCCTTTTGTACTGCGTGCCTTTTTATTCACGTTTGGTTCGGGTTGATGGAACCGCTCTTTCGCCCGGCATGCCCGGTTGCTGGTTCCAGCCGCAAAAGCATCCGCATCAACCCGAAGAAAATTCTGTAATGATGGATTGCAATTCGTTAATGCCGCTACCTGCATCTGCTGACTCCGCTGACACAACCAGGATCGGTACGTCCACGTTCATAGCGGCAAGGGTTTTTTTGAGGTTCGCCTTGGCTGCCGCCCGCTTATTGCCCGATACTTTGTCGGCTTTGGATAGCAGCACGGCAAAGGGAATTTCGTTGGAGGCCATCCAGTAGAAAAAATCGCGGTCGAGGGCGGTTGGCTCATGGCGGATGTCGACCAGGTGAAAGATGAGGCGAAGGGTTTCGCGCTGCAGCAGGTAGGTTTGGATATCTCGTCCCCAACGCTCGCGCTCCCGTTTGGGTGCTTGTGCAAATCCAAAGCCAGGCAGATCGACGATGTAGATGCGGTCGTCGATGAGGTAGTAGTTCATCTGCTGGGTTTTCCCCGGAGTGTTACTAGTGCGCGCTAGTTTTTTCTTGTTGGTGAGCCGGTTGATGAGGGAGGATTTTCCCACATTGGAGCGGCCTGCAAAGCAGAATTCGGGCAGTGTGGGTGGCGGGCAATCTTTGAGGGCCGGGGCGCCAGTAACAAAGGTTGCGTGCTGGAATCGGATATCGTCCATGGCTTAGACCAGTTCGTTCTCCTCTTTGTCCATCATGGTTTCGACAGGAACCGGGTATTGGCCTGTGAAGCAGGCGGTGCAGTAGCCGTGTGGGGAGCGGTTGGCCGATTGGACCGCTTCGAGGAGTCCGCTGGGGGAGAGGTAGCGGACGCTGTCCACGCCGATTTCCGCGGCGATCTTCTCAGGGTCGCGGCCGAACCGGTTGGCGATAAGTTCCTCCGGGCTTGGGAAATCCATGCCGTAGAAGCAAGGGTGGGTGATGGGCGGTGAACTCACCAGGAAGTGGATTTCGGTGGGTTTGGCGGCGCGGATCATCCGGATGAGATACTTGGATGTGGTGCCGCGAACGATGGAGTCATCGACCACGATGACGGGCCGCCCCTCGATCACACCTTTTACCACGTTAAATTTGGTTCGCACTTTCTGCTCGCGGGAGCGCTGGCCCGGGGATATGAAGGTTCGCCCGACGTAGTGATTCCGGATAAGCCCGATCTCATATTTGCAGTCGTGGCCAAGATTCTGGTTTTGCTGTGCGTACCCAAGTGCGGCGGTGTTGCTGGAATCCGGGACAGAAAAGATAATGGGTCGTTTGGCGGGTTTGTTTAGCAAAATGTCGGGTAACGGGTGCTCGTTGGCCAGCTGTTTGCCAAGCGCCCGCCGAATTTTATCGACGTTTTCGCCAAATACACGGCTATCGGGACGTGAAAAATAGACATACTCGAAAATGCACTGGCTGGTGTTGGTTCCCGCTTTCGGGTTGATGTGATAGCTGGTGAGCACGGGAGTCTTTCGGGTGTTGGTCGGCTCGTTCTCCGTTCCCAGATCGTTTTCTGGGTTAAGGGCACTTTCTGTGTCCAAGTCACTTTCCGCGTACTCAATCACGATTACCTCGCCAGGCTCCACATCCCGCACATACTCTGCGCCGATGATATCAAACGCACACGTTTCACTTGCAACAATCCAGGCATCACCCAACTTTCCAAGTGCCAGCGGCCGGAATCCGTTCGGGTCCCGGACAGCGATGATCTGCCGGTCGGTTTGTATGAGCAAACAGTAGGCACCCTCGATTTGCTTCATAGCATCCAAAACCTGCTCAACAGGGCTTTTTTCTTTGCTTTGTGCAATCAGGTGCAGAATCAGTTCGGTATCGGACGTGCTCTGAAACAAAACGCCCATTTCGGTAAATCGCTTCCGGATGGATCGTGCGTTCGTAAGGTTGCCGTTGTGTGCGATCGAAAGATTCCCATACCGGTGGTGTACCCGCAGCGGCTGAATGTTGGCCGGATTCTTGGAGGATCCGGAGGTGGAATACCGGTTGTGTCCGATCGCCTGATCACCCCGTAACCGGTTGCGAAAGGTATCCTCATCATCAAACACCGAAAGAACCAGCCCAAAATCTTTTTGCACAGGCATAGCAAACCGCCCCTTGGTTTTATCGAAATAGGAAGTAGCAATTCCTGCAGACTCCTGACCCCTGTGCTGCAGCGCATGAAGGCCATAGTAGGTGAGCAGTGCAGCGTCGGGATGATGAAAAACGCCAAAAATACCGCAATAATCGTGGGGTTTGTCGATCTGCATGGAGGGATTGGGTCGGGGCTGGTGTGGCTGATGTTGCAATGGTAACTCCTGTGGATGCTGCCGATGTAACAGTTGTAAATTCTGCTGTTACACTCGTGAGTGCTATTGGTTTTCAGTCACGCGAGAAGATAGGCAAAAGAGCCGAACTTTTCAGACGCAAGAGTCAGGGAATTTTCTTTTCTTTGATGCGTTACAAAGATGCTTTGCCGATATCTGTGGAACGTTCCCAAAGCGCTACAATCCAAGAAAGGAGCATTTGCAAGCAAGTAGTCGTTACTAGCAGGGTGCATCTTACATCAACCCGAAACCTCACTTATGTTCACGTTCGGAAACTTTTAGCTATGAATCGAACCACTGTTCTAACCTGGACAAAACGTATCTTTTCTGTTGTACTTGGCGGGCTTTTAGCCTTTGCCGGAGTGCTGAAAATACAGGACAATTCGGCGCTTTTCGAATCAGTAGCCTACATTACTTGGATTCCTGTGGCTTTGAAGTCGCTTGTAATTGATACATTGCCCTATGTGGAGGTGGTGGTGGGGTCGCTTTTGGTGCTTCAGGTGGCGCCGCGCATCACTCGTCCGGTTGTGACGGCGATCTATCTCTCGTTTTTTCTATTTGCGATCTACGGCTTAGGTAGCGGAATGGAGGGGGATTGTGGCTGTTTTGGCGAGTTAAGTGAGGGGTCGTTGCTCAATGCTGTACTTGGGAGTAGTTTTGGCTGGAAAATGGTGATCCGGAATGGGGTGTTTTTGCTGATGGCACTCACGCTGTTTATTCCGGACGTGGGGCGGGTTATTCCGGCGGTGGAGCAGGATGATACAGTCTGAATAAGTCATCATCGTCATCGTCGTCATCTCCTCCGTCCGCATCGTCTTCACTTCCATTTGGATGGCAGGAATAGCAAGCTTCACTCTGATAAATATACCCTGAAACATCATCATGCTCATCGTTCATCTCGGGTTGATTGTGCTCATGACAGTCGATACAGGAAAAACTTGTAAAGTTTCCCGGGGTGATGTGGCAAGATTGGCAATTGTTGTCCCACTCATTTCGGTGCTCTCCTGAGTAGATTGGAAAGTAGAGGGCGTCGTGCTGGGTAAACTCCTCGGCATCGTCCCAATCGTTCAC
>PZPG01000053.1 GCA_003045995.1 Bacteroidota bacterium | reverse complement strand
AACTGCCCCCGTAACAGACCCTCATGCCCCGCACAACAGCACCCGCCACAAGCATCAGCCCCCAGCCACCCCGTCATTTCACGCGCTTCAACCGAACCCCAAAGTGCCCGTCACACCCGTGAACATGCGGAAACGTCTGATACGCCAGCCCATCCTCCGCAAGCACCTCTTCCGGCAAAAACTCGTCCAACGGCTCCGGCTCAAAATTATCATACTTGTCCAGAAACTTCTCCACCTGATCCCAATTCTCCTCCGGCTCTAGCGAACATGTGCTATATACCAGTCGCCCGCCCCGCTTCACATGATTCGCCGCTTCATCCAGCAGATCCTCCTGCAGCTTCACCGCCTCTGCCAAATCCTCCTCTGTCCGGCGCCATCGCAAATCTGCCCGCTTACTCAACACCCCCGTTCCCGTACATGGTGCATCCAGCAACACCCCATCCGCCAACTTCAGATCCAAATTCCGCGCATCCCCACCACGAATCTTAATCATCTCTGCCCCGTAATCCAGCGCACTCTGTGCCAGCAACTCCAGCCGCTTCGGGTCCAGATCCACCGCCGTCACCGAACCCTCTCCCTCCATCAAATTCGCAATCACGATACTTTTCGTCCCCGGCGCCGCACAAATGTCATAAATATCCTCCCCGGGCTGCGGCTCCAGCACCATCGGTGCAAACCCCGCCGCAATATCCTGCACAATCACAAACCCCTTCTTCAGCAGCCCCTTCTGAATAAACGGTGCCACCGAATCCACCTTAAAATAATCTGGCAACCAGTCACTCTCCTCAAATTCAACCCCCATCTTCTCCATCCGTAACTCAAAATTCGACGTCTTCGTCCGCAGATTATTCACCCGAATGTAATACTCCGGGCGCTTATTGTTCGCCTGCATCAACTGAAACGCCTCTCGCTCCCCAAAACGCTCCACCCATCGCTTCACCATCCACTCCGGATGCGAAAACGTTGTCGCAATCAACTTCGTCCGATCCGCAAACGCCGGCTTCGGCAACTTCGCAATATCCCGCTGAATATTCCGCAAAATCGCATTCACCAAATCCCCCGATTTCGACCCCATCTTCAGCTTCGTAATCTCCACCGCCTCGTTAATCGACGCATAATCCGGCGTCCCCGGCATAAACAGCATCTCATACACCCCCAATCGCAAAATATTCTTCAGCACCGGCTTCATCTCGGCAATCCCGATACTCGAAAACTCCCCGATTATAAAATCCAGATAACTCAGCCGCCGCAAAATATTCTGAACATACTCACGAACCTGCGCACGCTCTCTTGGTTCAAGCTCATTAGCCAGCGTATAATCAAGCGATTTATGTTCATCAAAATCAATCAACAAATCGATACTGGCCGTGCGTGCAGTCATGGTGGGCATCCGTTTACGAGATTCAAAATTTCAGAAAAACCGATCAAAAACCGATTTTTTCACAAGATTCAAAGATACACCTTTCGTGCCGCATTTTCCAATCGAAAAGTTTCCCGTTTTATCGCCCATCATTCACATGCCAACCTCGATTTTTTTCTCTTTTCGGGGTGATGCGAGAGCCAATTGTGCTCTCAAGGCACCAGGGCTATGCCACAGCCGCTATAGACCCGATCTCCAAACTCCATTCGTACCCGATAGGCAAATTCAAAGCCACTCATCGTATCCATACAATCCTCCCGATAAAACGCAAAACTCATGGAATCCCCCGCTACCATAGCCTTCCATGTAAAAGAATTCGTATCCCCCACATCCCCATCCACAACATACCCCTCCAACTCCATGCCAATCATCGATAACGCAATCGTCCCTTCACCATCTGCCAGCACCCTCCAACCGGGCTCCTGACCCACCGCCAGCCATTGCCAGCCCGCCTCCGCTAGTTCTTCATGCATCAATGCCACCCCGTGCAATTCCCCATCCTCACCGGCCAAACCTCCATCCTCAACGACCAATCCCTCACCGGCCAATTCCCCACCCTCAACGGCCAACCCATCATCCTCCCCGTGCACCTCCGCAACCACCCGCCCATTCCCGTCACCATTGCCCATTTCACGAAGCTGATCCACAGCAAATCGAACCCGCAACGTAACCAGCACCGCCAAAACCAAAACCACCAAAATCGCAGCCTTCCGTGAAACCTTCACACCCATACCACCCACCCCAAACCCCTCATGTCAACCGCTCCGACTTCCGCACCGATTCCTCCCTCATCTGCGCATGATACTCCATCAGCCTTGCCGCAAGTGTCTCCGCCAACTCATCCACACCCGCCGCCAGCATCCGCACCGCCAACAACCCCGCATTCGCCGCCTTCCCAATCGCCACCGTTGCCACCGGCACCCCATTCGGCATCTGCACAATCGAATACAAACTATCCACCCCACCCAGTGCTCGAGTCTCCACCGGTACGCCAATCACTGGCAACGTCGTATGCGACGCAATCATCCCCGGCAGATGCGCCGCCCCACCTGCACCCGCAATCACTACCCGCAACCCCCGATCACGCGCCTCCTTCCCATACGAAGCCATCAAATCCGGCGTCCGATGGGCAGAAACCACTCGCTTCTCATACGGCACACCAAACGAATCCAGCACGGCACACGCCTCCTTCATCACCGGCCAGTCACTATCGCTGCCCATAATTACGCCCACCAACGCACGTTGTTCACTCATCACTGCACCTCCTTCCGGGTTACTTTCGTATTCATTTCGCTTCCTTTTTTTCTTCCTTTCTTATTTCTTTCTTTCTTCCTTTCCTTCCTGCTTTCTTCTTTCTTCGGGTTGATGCAAAACCTCCACCGGCTCAGCAAACAAGTGGCACGCACACAACAAAGTGGGGCGTCCTTGCATCAAACCGAAAATCCTACGGATGGAAAAAGATACTACGCAAAACGGGTCAAAGAAAATGGATGCTACGCCCGTTCATTGTCCGATATTTTTCGGTAAATCTCTTTTCCTTAGATCTCTATTCCTCAGATCTCTATTCCTTCGGTAACTTGCATTGCTCGGGCAAACACCTCCTCAGGATCCTCTCCAAGCAGGGTGTAATGCCCCATTTTCCGTCCCGGCCGGCTCTGCAACTTCCCGTAATGATGTAGCGCGCCAAACGGTTCCGCCAATGCCTGTTCCACATGCCGGAACGATCCGTCACTCTCCTCCGTACCCAGTAAATTAATCATCACCGCCGCCGGCCGAACTAGTGCTGATGAACCCAGCGGCAATCCGCATACCGCCCGCACATGATTCTCGAACTGAGACGTTGCACACCCTTCCAGCGTGTAATGCCCTGAATTATGAGGACGCGGGGCCGATTCGTTTAACACCAGCTCGCCGTCTTTTGTGAAGAAAAACTCAAAGGCGAACAGGCCAACAGCATCCATCGCCTCCATCGCAGCCACGGCCATCTCCTGTGCCTCCCGTCGAATACGCTCGCCCACCAGTGCCGGACTTCGCACTGCCACATTGATATGATTGCTCTGAACCGTTTCGCAACAGGGGTAGACCACCAAACCCGTTGAATTCCGTGCTACCTGAACCGCCAGTTCATGCGTGAAATCCACAAACGCCTCTGCCACAAGCTCGTGCCCTTCCGTCCCCCCGAGTGAAGCGAAGCCTGCCCGCGCACCGGCATCATCCCGAACGGTTACATTTCCGTACCCATCATATCCCCCTTTGGAGGATTTCAGCAGGAAAGGATAGCCGTGCATCTCACCAAATCGAATGACATCATCAGCGCTTGTGGATAGATCATGTCCATGACCACGATCCTCTTCACGCTCTTTCCCTCCAATTCTCGCATACGGTGCTACCCGAAGCCCGGCTTCTTCAAACGTCTTTTTCTCCGAATATTTATCCCCAATCTTCCGGAATGTCTCGGGCGACGGCAACACTGGCGTCCCCGACACCTGACGAACCTCCTCCAGTACCGCTGCATCTACAAACTCATTCTCTAGCGTCACTACATCCACGGTCTCCGCAAATGCTGCCAACGCATCCACGTCCTCAAACGACCCCTTCGTAGCCCGCCCGATCATCTGCTCTAGCGGTTCTACTTCCGGCCGGTCCGAGTACAGCTCCACATCAAACCCTAGTCGAAAAGCCGCTGCCGCCGACATTCTTGCCAGCTGTCCGCCCCCCAAAAAACCAATTTTCCACCGTTTCATAGCATTATGATTTTGTGTGCCAACTTTTGCGCACTCGTTCGCTCCTCCGTTCGCGCCCACTCCTCCGTTCGCACCCAAAGATAGCAATAATTTGCCACCCACACGCCCAAGGGATTTTTGTATCTTTGCCCCAAATCAAACCACACACAATTGAATGGACCTACAGGCTAAGTTGCAGCAGATCCGGGAGCGATACGATGAGATCGGGCAGGCCATGACCGACCCCTCGATCTTCGACCGCCCCAAAGAATACGCCGAACTCACCCGGGAGTACAATCAGCTTCGGGAACTGGTCGCAGATTTCGACCGCTTGCAAGAAATCACGTCTCAAATCGAAGGAAACCGTGCCATCATCGATGCCAATGAAGATCCCGAACTCACCGACATGGCACGAGACGAACTTCGGGAACTTACCGACGAACAAGCCGCGCTTGAAGATCAGATCAAAATGAAGCTGATTCCAAAAGACCCGGACGACTCAAAAAACTGCATCATCGAGATTCGCTCCGGAACGGGAGGGGATGAAGCTGCAATCTTCGCCGGCGATCTCTTCGAAATGTACCGTCGGTACGCCGATCGCCAGAAGTGGGTCTTAAGTCTGCTCTCTGTAGCGCCCAGCGAAATGGGAGGATATAAAGAGATTGTGTTCGAACTTTCCGGTGTGGAAGTGTTCGGGAAGATGAAGTACGAAAGTGGTGTTCACAGGGTGCAACGAGTGCCGGAAACCGAATCGCAGGGCCGGGTTCACACCTCTGCAGCCACGGTGGCCGTCCTTCCGGAGATTGAGGAGGTTGATGAGGTGGTGTTGGATATGAACGATATTCGGGTAGATACGTTTCGTTCAAGTGGGGCAGGAGGACAGCACGTAAACAAAACCGATTCGGCCATCCGACTCACACACGAACCCACCGGTATCGTGGTCGAGTGCCAGCAGGAGCGGTCTCAACATCAAAACAAAGAGAAAGCTCTCACGATGCTTCGCTCTAAAATTTATGAAATGGAGCAAGAGAAACTTCGTTCCGAGCGCGCAGCTGATCGCAAAACCCAGGTCTCGACCGGTGATCGAAGTGCAAAAATTCGCACCTACAATTTCCCCCAAGGCAGGCTTACCGACCATCGGATCCAGCTCACACTCTATAACTTAGATGACATTATGAAAGGGCACATCGATGAAGTGATCCAAGCCTTGCGAGTACAGGACAACCTGGATAAACTTCAGGCAATTATGGAGTAAGTGCCCGCAAGAACCCTGCCGTAAGCCCAAATTAAACAAACACTTCACAAACGTCGACTTCACTCCCTCAGGCACCACACACTCACGAGCCACGAACCTGTTTCACACGACCCAAACTAATCCCAATCAAACCCATTCAAAATGTCCTTTCCAAGCCCCTTTTACCGATGGCGTCCACATCCCTGGCACGGCCTCGACCCCGGACAACATCAACCCGAGATCGTAAACGCCTTTATCGAAATCACCTCGTTCGATACCATCAAATATGAGGTCGATAAACGAACCGGCTATATGCGTGTCGACCGACCCCAGCGAAGCTCCTCGCTGCCACCATCCCTCTACGGATTTATCCCCCGAACCTATTGCGGCCCCAGAGTGGGTGCACTTGCAACTTCCACAGACAGAGGCGACCGTGACCCGCTCGACATCTGCGTACTCAGCGAGCGCCCCATCGACCGCGCCGAAGTCATTCTCAACGCAAGAGTGATTGGCGGTCTCCACATGATCGACGAAGGGGAAGCTGACGATAAGATCATAAGCGTTCTCGACAACGACAGCTACTACAGCAACATTACAGAGATCGCTGACCTTCCCAATGTACTTATCGAGCGACTTCGCCACTACTTCGGTACGTACAAACTGATCCCCGGCAAAGAGGTAAAAGTGACGGTCGAGCGGGTGTATAATAAGGAGCACGCTTGTAAGGTCATCCAAGCCGCACTCGAAGATTACACAGAGGAGTTTGGAGAATAACCCATCAAAAAGACGCCTTGAAGAACACGCCATGAAGTACATTGGAGCTCACGTTAGCGCAGCAGGCGGAGTCGAAGAAGCCCCCGTCCGTGCCCATGAAATCGGTGCCACCGGATTCGCACTTTTTACCAAAAACCAGCGGCGCTGGACCGCCCCGCCACTCACCGAAGAATCCATCCGCCTCTTCAAAGAGCGTTGCAACGAATTCGGCTTCCGGATGGAGTCGATCCTGCCACACGACAGTTACCTTATCAACCTCGGTCATCCCGACCCCGACAAACTCCGACAATCCCGCGAAGCTTTCTTCGACGAACTCCAACGAGCCGAACAACTCGGCATCCTCATGGTCAACTTCCACCCGGGTAGCCATCTTGGAAAAATCCCGGAACAAGACTGCCTCCGCCTCATCGCAGAATCGATCGACATCGCACTCAGCGAAACCGACCAGGTTACCGCCGTCATCGAAAACACCGCCGGACAGGGAACCAACCTTGGCTTTGCCTTCGAACACCTCGCCGAAATCATCGAACACGTTCAACACCGCGATAGGGTAGGGGTGTGCATCGATACAGCCCACGCATTCGCTGCCGGCTACGACATCCGCACAGAAGAGGGATATCACGACATGATCGAACGCTTCGACGAACTCGTGGGACTTCCTTTCCTCAAAGCGATGCACCTTAATGACTCCAAAAAAGAGCTCGGAACCAAGGTCGACCGCCACGAATCCCTTGGCGACGGCACAATTGGATGGGCACCCTTTGAAGCAGCGATGAAAGACAAGCGCCTGAACCGAATACCTTATATATTGGAAACTCCAAATCTCGAACGCTGGCCCGACGAGATTCGGCAACTCCGTGCCTGGTCAGAAAATTCCTAAGAAATAGCCAACAAGAACCATCCAATGAAACACAGACACAGATCATTCAAAGCAATGTACTTTATTATCGGGTTGATGGTCATGCTCTCCTGCCGTCCAGCCATAGAGGATCGGGAAATTACAATTCGGGGGGAGATGATTATTGTCGACTTCGAATCTATTCAACCCTACAAAGAGGGCCACTATATTATGGTGGATAACTACAAGATTCCGCACATTGCAGTGGAAAACGACCGGCTAGAACTTCCCTATTCCATGCCAACCACCGATTACGCTATCGAAGCAAGGCTTGGGGAAGCTTCCGAAGGATCCGTACGCTCCTATAAAATGAAAACCGACAATATCGGAATTGCGATCAGTTTCTTAACCGCACTATCCGAAGCATCACGCAACGATAGCGTAAAATATCAGATTGTTTCCCATGCCGAGGCCAGTTTACTCGCAAAAGTTAGCCTCTTCCGCGCGGACAGTGCCGAAATTTTTATCCAAATTCCCACCGATTACCCTGCCAAAATTGATAAAAAGCACTTTTTTAAAAATTAGCTTTACACGCTAATATTATTTTTATGTTGTTTTTTTGATTCTTACCTTTCTAGTTGATTAACCGCATCCCAAATGAATCGAGGCAGATTTATTTAGGATGGACAGGAAAAAACCAAAACCAAACAAGTTCATGTAGGCCATGATGAAAAAGTTACTCCTTACACTCACACTCATCGCTGCATCGTTCAGTTATGCAGCTGCACAAAGCATGATATCTGGTGTTGTAACGGATGCCACCTCTGAAGAACGTTTACCTGGCGTGAATGTTGTAATCAGTGAACTGAGCATCGGTGCATCCACAGATGCAGACGGACAATATCAAATCATGAATGTGCCTGATGGTAGCTATACGCTCACAGTTACCTATCTAGGATACAAAAAATTTGAAGAAGCAATCACGGTAAGTGGAACCGACCTTGCCATTGACATCGCTCTCGAACAAGATATACTCGGTCTTGAGGAAGTTGTCGTAACCGGTGTGGGCCGTGGAACACAAACCACCAAATTAGGCTTCTCTGTCGCGAAAATTTCTGAAAAAAGCATCGAAGAGGTGCCACCAGCTGATGTTGGTAATGCAATTCGTGCGAAAGTGCCCGGTGTAACTATACTTCAAGCGTCCGGGGATCCATCTGCACCTGCTACGATTCGTCTTCGTGGTTCTACATCCCTTGGATCGGATCAATCACCGCTTATCATTGTAGACGGTGTGATCACCGACGGAAACATTCGTGACATTAATATGTTAGACGTTGAATCCATTGAGGTTGTAAAAGGTGCTGCTGCTGCTTCTATCTATGGATCGTTGGCAGGTAACGGTGTAATACAGATTCTTACCAAGCGTGGTGGAGATACATTCGACAAACCACGTGTCACGTTCAAATCTGAAAATGGATTCTCTCAAATTGCAAACAAATATCCATCCACGGACAAACATCCATGGAACATGGATGGAATTGTACTAAGTGACGACGGCCGTTACATCCTTGAATGGCCAAACTACGAGGTACTGGACACCGACGCAGATGGGAATGCACTTGGTTTTGTAAACAATTACCCTGTCTTCTACGATAACATTGATAATGTATTTACTGGACAACCATACAGCTCTAACTATGTATCTGTATCAAGCTCAGCCAGAAACTACAACTACAGTGGTTCCTACGAACTGTATAATGCAGGTGGAGTTCTGGATCCAGTAGATCCATTCAAGCGTAACACTCTTCGTTTCAACGCAGATTATGTGCCAGATTCAAAGTTACGAACAGGAATTAGTGCATCGTATATCACATCATCCAATCCATCAATCACAGAGCAAGGACAGGGAAATAACTACTTCTACTCTGTTCTTACTTCTGAGCCATTCATGGACTTGACAGAAAAAAATCCAGATGGAACGTATTCCAACAAACCAACAGGTTATGATGTTCAGGGATCCAATTGGCAAAATCCACTCTACGTTGCTGAGCAACGTCAGTTTGAGTCCCAAAGAGACCGTATTTTGGCTGGTGTAAATGCATCCTACGATCTGCTCGACAACTTGTCGGTGAATGCTCGACAATCGTTGGATAAGCGCTATCAAACCAATTCTACATTTTATCCGAAAGGTTATCAAACACCAACTCCCTCAGCCACAGTCAATGATGGTTCCTACGCTCTGACAGAAATCACCGCTTCTACAGCCATTTCTGAATTTTGGTTAGAGTATGCGGAGAGTTTCGACAAGTTTAACGTCTCTGCAATCGCAAAATATCTCTACGAAAACAGAGAGTATGAGTCCGTAAGTGCATCAGGGTACAATTTCAACGCACAGGGTGTTGTAAACCTTGGAGCGGTAGACCCATCCACTTATAGTATCGGATCTTATCAGCAAACAGAAAAAGCTGAGAACTACTTTGTGAATGTGGATCTTGACTACGACGACAAATTGATCGTTAGTGGTATGATTCGACGTGATGGATCCTCTTCATTCGGAGAAGAAGAGCGTTATCAAACATACTATCGTGGATCTCTTGCATACCGAATCACACAAGATTTCGACATCAGTAATGTACAAGAGTGGAAAGTTAGAGCTTCTTACGGGACCTCAGGTCAAAGACCTCCATTCGCAGCTCAATACGAAACCTTTAATGTTTCTGCCTCAGGAATCAGCCCAAATATCCTGGGTAACAACGCCATCAAGCCTTCCACGGTTGCTGAGTTAGAAGTGGGAACGGATCTTTCATTCCTGGATCGTTTCTCCTTTGTAGCAAACTATGCTGTTACCAACGTTGAAAACGATTACCTGCTTGTGCCGCTTCCTCCTATTGCTGGATATGGTGCTCAATGGCAGAATGTCGGTAAGATCGAAAACAAAACCTTGGAATTTGGTCTGAACGGACAGTTGGTGAACACGAAAGATGTTTCTTGGAGTTTTAATGTTTCTTGGGACAAAACGAGCCAAATGATAACGGATCTTGGTGGACCTGGCTTCACACTTGATGCTGGTGGAGCACTTGCATTGTTCCGTATCGAAGAAGGTGTAAGTTACGG
This sequence comes from Bacteroidota bacterium, assembly GCA_003045995.1. Taxonomy (GTDB): domain Bacteria; phylum Bacteroidota; class Rhodothermia; order Balneolales; family Balneolaceae; genus Sam29DG08-bin30. The sequence continues at coordinate 3,784 of PZPG01000053.1, read as the reverse complement.
TGCTATGTACGGTAACATCATTGCAACATCTCTGGATCAGCTTACTACAGATGCTGACGGATTTGTTATCAACTACGGCTCTGGACTAACTCTAAGCGATTTTGAAGTAAATCCGGATGGGTATGTGATCCAGGCTGGAACACATGGTACCGCAGATGAATCTGTAGTGTATGTATTCGATGAAGTATCTGGTGAGCGTCTTGTTGGAAAGATTGGAGACACAAACCCGGATTTCAAAATGGGTATCTCTACCAACTACTCTTACAAAGGTTTTGGTGTGTATGCATTGTTTGATTGGGTACAAGGCGGTGATGTATACAATTACACCAAGCAACTTCTCTACTTCAACTATCGACATGAAGACTTGGAAACATACACCAATGAAGGGTATCACTTCAATTACATGCAGGGAAATTCACTCTACAACCTCTCTGATGCAAATCAGCACTTCGTAGAGGATGCTTCGTATGTGAAATTGAGAGAACTTGCTTTCTCCTATACACTTGGACAAGACAAACTTGGTGCTCTCGGTCAATATGTTTCTGACGTGAAGTTCTCTGTGATTGGACGAAATCTGCTCACGTTCACGAACTACACAGGCTGGGATCCTGAAGTTGCACTGCGATCCAACGCGACAAACTTTCGATTGGATGAATATGCATACCCGAACTTCAGAACTTTCAGTGCATCTGTCCAGGTACGATTCTAAATTTTCAACCAAAACCATCTAAAAAAACATAAACACTATGAAATCAATGAAACTTAGACCCTATATTTTGTTTGTACTGCTTCTAGTAGTGCCAATGGGATGTGCGGATTTGGCGGTTGAAAACACCAACGAACCTGACCGGCAAAAAGCCATCACGCAACCCTCCGACCTCGTAAGTTTGCTGGGTGGAACCACGTCAAGCGTTGTTCAGATGACAGTCGAAGTATATGCTGTACACGTGGATGCAATGGCTGATCAGACGACAACAACCAATGCATATTTCAACTTCTGGGATTTTGCTGAGCAGCCACGTCTGCGATTGAATAATGCACCATCCTATTCAAGTGCTAGTGTATTCACTTCACCGTGGAGTTCCTGGAACCGTGGAATTTCTACGGCCAACACTCTCATAGCTATCATTGAGAATGACGGAACAATAATCGAAGTTGATGGCGTCGACGTAACAGCGAATGTATTAGCAGGTGCGTATTTCCTTCGTGGTTTGGCTGAAGGCTACATTGGTATGACTTACGATCAAGGGTATGTCGTAACACCGGATACAGACCTGACAACTCTTGAATATAGTTCATACACGGACGTGATTCTCGCTGCCGTTGCAGACATGGATAAAGCGATTGAAATTGCAAATGGTGCGCCAGCATCTTTCAGTTACTCTGCTATAGCAGGAACTGCTAATAGTTGGAATAAAAATGAGTTCAAGGACATTGCAAATTCTTACGCTGCTAAATTCTTGGCCAACTGGGCAAGAACCCTTGCAGAAGCCAACGATCCCGCACACTGGGCTCTCGTTGAAAGTTATGCAAATAAAGGAATTGGTGGATCTGCCGCATCATCTACCCTTACCAATTTTATTGTAACATCCGTTGGACCAAATGTACTGGTTCATAACTACGCAGACTGGACTGGATACGTTCTCTCCGATGGTGCAGGGTACCTGCCAAGTGATCAGAAGATTGCTCATCTGTTGGATCCAGAAAATCAACCAGTAGATTATCCTGCAGCAGATGGAGTTGTGCTTGATCCAGTTGTATCTGATGATGCCCGTGCCTACTATCAGAATTACACTACAACGTTTGGATTTCTTCGCGCTGATCGTAACCGTGCACTTTTTACCAACTACTGGAACTGGAGAATGTGGGCTGGCAATAACTGGTGGGAAGATGGATACCCGATTCCTATGATTACCGGTGTTGAAATGGACTACATCCGTGCTGAAGCCAAAGTATTTCAGGGTGACGGTGCTGGTGCCGCGGCCATCATGAACAATACACCGGCTGGTAATGTCGCAATGGATTTGTCTCCATTTGAATTGCCTCAGGTAACGCTCGGGAATGATGTCACCGAAAATCTGTTCTTGACCGGTGGTACAACGTTCACAGGATCTGAGTCACTTGCAGACTGGCAGTGGAACTTTCTAAAAGAGTATTCCATGGAGCTTGATATGATGGGTGGATACGGTCTGCAGTGGTATATGATGCGACGTCATGATCTGCTTCAGCCAGGTACTGCGCTTCAATTTGCGGTACCGGGAGCCGAGTTGGGGTATTATGGAATACCACAATACTCCTTCGGTGGTGCAGGGAATGAGTCTGAAGTAGGTACAGCAGATGGATCCAATAGCTGGAAAAATCTCTACAGCAAAACATCTGCAACAACCAGCAGTGTAAATGGAGAAGTGGAAACGTTCGCACCGAAAATGGTAATGCCTTCTGTAGTTCCAAATACACAGAATGAAGCGAAAATTGACCAGTAATCCGAAGATATCGTAATCTTTTAGATTCGGTAGGTTATGAAAAGCCCTGCATAGCGCAGGGCTTTTTTTTTGTCCGTAAGTCAGGATTACATGTCAGCGTGGAAGTTACACTCATTGTGAAGAATTCAAGACATGCGTTTGATTGCAATGATGGAAACGGATACTTTCGATGTAGTATGCTATGTAGTACATAGAATTCAGACATATAACTCAGACATCTCTCGAAAACAACGGATCAAATAGTAGGTTGATTGATATGAAAAAGAAATTGTTTCTTGTGGACGGTATGGCCATGGCATACCGTGCACATTTTGCGTTTATCAATAGCCGCCTTCGAAACAGCGAAGGAATTATGACAGGGCCGGTTTATGGCTTTGCCAATCAGTTGGAACGTTTACTTGAGGAGCACAAACCTTCTCACATTGCCGTGGCATGGGATACGCATGCGCCTACGTTTCGTCATGAGAAGGATCCGCAATATAAAGCCAATCGACCGCCACAACCGGAAGATCTGCGTACGGGCATTCCGCTCATTAAGGAGATGATCGAATACTACGGAATCCAAAACATCGAAAAGGATGGGTTCGAAGCCGATGATCTGATAGGAACCATTGTAAACCGGGCACAAATTGAGCATGTGGATGCTTATATGGTTACGCCAGACAAGGATTTTATGCAGCTGGTGAAAGATCATATTTTGATGTTGAAGCCGGATAACCAAAATGGTGGTATGATCCTGATCGATCGTGAAGGAGTACTGGATTATTTTCAAGTGTATCCGGAACAAGTGGTTGATGTGTTGGCGATTATCGGTGATGCATCTGATAACATTCCTGGTGTTCCGGGAATTGGTAAAAAAGGAGCGCCCAAAGTGATCGAAGAGTTTGGGACGCTGGAAAATGCCATTGAGAATGCAGCTTCCATCAAGGCAAAGCGTGTTCGGGAAGGATTGATGAATTTTTCAGAACAGGCACTACATGCTAAGGAGATGGTTACTATTCATACGGATGTAGAGGATGTACCCGACTGGCATCATTTTGATTGGCACGGAAGCGATGACGAAAAATTGGGTTTGTTCTTTCAGCGAATGGAATTTCGAACACTTACCAGAAAGTATCTTGGCGAGGATGCTGGGGTGGGTACCGGAAGCAGCCGTGGTATCGATAGCAAGATTGTTAGTAATAGCAGAAGTGTGGAGGGAGCCAGGGGGGGCGGGCAGCAATCGCTGTTTGGCGATTCGGGCGGGGGAGGGTTGAATGTTAATGAAGGCAGTGGAGGCAAATCGGGGGGTGGTAAATCGG
>PZPG01000013.1 GCA_003045995.1 Bacteroidota bacterium | reverse complement strand
TCAGATTGGCCTCCGGGTGACTGGAGCAAACGAAGATGCAACGTACCTTGGGAATTCAGAGAAGTTTGAAGATCAACAAAGTTCACTTGGAAATGTTGGATTCATTTACAAATACCCTACAAGGGTTGGATCGTTTGTGATAGGTGCTGCATACCATCAACTGGCCAACTACCAGAGGGCGGTATCCTACAGTGGCCAAAATACAGAGAATACTCTCACTGATCAGTTTAAACTGCCTGGCTCTACCTATAGTGATCTTGCATTCAATACCTATGTAACCGATGTTGGTGATGAATTTGGAGATTGGGATGAATCAATTTTTCGATCGGGTTTCGATACCTATGGGGAGTTTCTTGGTGTTTTTCAGCAGGGGGAAGATCTGCAAAGCGGGCATAACGGGGAATATTCGATTTTCGTTGCCACTGAATTCCGAAAAAACCTAATGATTGGCGCCAGCCTTGGGGTACTTAGTGGATCCTATTCATTCGATCGTATTTTGCAGGAGTTGGATGATCAGAACTTGTACAATGGAATTTACATTGATTCCGATGGTGATGAACTGGCGGATACGGATATCGATAATTTCATATTTACGGAGAAAACAGAGAGCGACTTCAACGGATTGCGTGGAAGGATCGGGATGTTGTATCAGCCTCTGCAACAACTGCGAATCGGTTTCTCTTACACCTTGCCTACACGGATTGAGGTTGAAGAACGCTTTGATGGAAGAATCTTTTCTACCTTTGATAATGGAGTGAATTTTGATGATAGCATTCGGGGACAGTTCCAATATGCGCTAACCTACCCGGGACGTGTTTCAGCCGGATTATCGTACTCTTTTGGTAATAACTGGACGGTGGCGTTGTCCGCCGACCGGGTAAATTATAGTGAACTGGAGATCGATTTTCAGGATGAAACTCTGTTTGATCTGCAGCAGTCCGAAAATACTTTTATTACTCAGAATTTTGCAGAAGGGGCGATGGGTTATCGGGTAGGGGTAATCTATCAGAAAGCGGATGAAATCACCATTCATGCTGGTTATGGGATGCAACAGTCTGCACTACAAACCGGTGAGGATTCAAAACATCTCTTTTCGATTGGAACTTCATTACCAATGGGCGGTCCTTGGCAACTCGATCTTGGATTGCAATATTCGATCTTCGACCAGCAATCTGTGCTCTACACGTATGGTGAATTTGATTATAGTACACTACCCCAATTCACACCTGGTGCAACGATCCGGGCACAGGAGATTGAGCGTTCCACATCTCTGGTTCAACTCCGAACTACCATTCGATTTGTATTGTAGAAATACTTGGCATATTGTACCCAGAAATTGATGGTAGTTAGTCGATGATCGTAATTATTCGATCAAGATCATCTTTTTGGTGACTACATGGCCGGATGCCTGTAACCGGTAGAGGTAGATTCCACTAGCCATATCGGATGCATCAAACCGAACCGAATGCATTCCTTGCTGCAAAGGTTGTTGGATCAGAGTTTTGATATGTTGTCCGGTGAGGGAGTACACATCCAACACGGTGTAGGATGCCTCCGAAAGGCGAAAGGAGATCTGGGTGGATGGGTTGAAGGGGTTTGGTACATTTTGCAACAGTTCGATCATAGCTGGCATCTCTTCAGAAGTGATCTCTTGGTCGAAAAGAATCTGCTCGGCACCTTGCGGAATGTCTGTGGTATCTCCGTTTCGAACGGTTGCACTTCCGAGAGTTTTGGGGCCATCCAAAAATGTAAGGCGATACACCGAAGAGTCCGCACTCGATGAAGCGGATTTAACAGTAAAGGTGAGCGTAACCGGCGCAGAATTGTTCTGAAGGTGGATGGTTCCGCCCGACTGCTCGGTTAACCAACGGTCGCCGGAGAGACGTGAATCAAACGATCCGGAAGGCGGACGAGGAGGAAGCGTAAACCGAAGCGGATTGGGAACTTCACCAGGTGCATTTGAAAAGGTTCCGGTTGGCACGTCTCGCAACGACCCGTTAAAAAAGAAGGTCTGAGAGAAGGTGCCAGTTGCAGACTCTGCTTTCAGTTCAAACTGGTCAAAGGAATGCCCCAGGATCTCTTTCAGATCTTTTGAAGATACATGCTGTTTCTTCACATTTTGTTGGGCTAAACCTGCAGGGACAAGATCAACCACACCAGCACCGGTTGTCCGGACCCAATACGCATAGCCCGGCTCAAGGGTTTCTGTAGCGGTATAATTCCCGTTAAACCCATAGGTAGTACCCGGCACAACCAAGTTACCGGTATCGAATATCTGAACCGGAGTCGAAGCCGCCCCCACAATATTCCAACCAGACAAAAGGGTACGTTCATTCTGTTGCAGAGACTCACCTGTAAATGGCGTCACAGTTGCCTCGGAAAAATTGAGCCAATAGCCAATACTGGAGCTCATACTTGACTCCTGAGAATAAGCCCCATCATAGGAAAACAGCGATCCTGGTACAGAAACCGGGAAAATATCACCCGGAAGTGCCCCAGACGACTCCATAGGTAAACTAACAAGGTTCCAGGCATCATTGTACGAAACCGATAGTTCAACCCCGGTATCTGGACCATCGAAAAGCCCCAGCTTTCCTTCGTAATTAATATTCTGTGCATAGATATCGGAATCGGTGCCTGCCTGCCATACCAGGATATTTTCCAGTTCTGACGCGTTGAGTTTTTGAAGCCGGCTGAAACCGTTACCAGAGAGGAATACAAATTCGCTGCTCCATGCAAAGCTTCCATCTGCGGTTAATCTAGCTGTTTGCAAAGAGGGGGTACTATTATTCACGTAACTGACCGTTGGCTCACCTTGCAGTAAACCGGCTCTCACCTGCTGTAGATCCTCTGCACCCAATTCAACAAGTGTTAGGCCATTGTTTCCCCACACCCGGGAACCGGACGCATCAACCCGCTGAGCATAAATTCCGTTTTGACTTTGCGTTGAACTCAGCTCTACCCAAAAAGCATACACCTGATCTGTTTCCGGGTCATAGGTAACCCCCGGATCAACCCGAAGCTGACTGCTGTTCTGAGATAACGGTAGTCCACCTTCCTGATAGAGTTGCGAGCCTGATGCATCAATTCGCTGCAAATACGTTTGTAACGTGGGAAAACTTTGATACCATGCAATCACCATACCACCAGCCTGATCGGTTATAAAATCGGGGAAATTGCCAAACTGAAGACTGCCAGCGGTCATTACAGGGATAGGAGTATCCCCCCAGAGAGAATTTCCGGATGCATCCAGTTTTTGGGCACGCAAACGTCCTGGAGTGGTAAATCCTCCGAAGGTTCTCATCAGCAGTAGTACTTCTCCCTGGGCATCCGGTGCATCTGAAGCTTTTATGTCTGAAAGTGCGATACCAAGAGGGTCGGTAATAGTTTTCTCCCACTTCAAATCCCCATTTGCGGAGAGAGAGACAACAGGCACCGCTCCATCTTCGAACCAGGCAACCACTACAGAACCATCCGAAACTGCTGCGACTCCTGGATTCGCCACAAAATTGAGGCCGTCTGAAAGCTGAATTCCCTCGGATCCCCAGGGGAAACTACCATCGGGTGCCACTTTGGTGACTGTAATTTTATCCCCGCCGGTGCGGTCATCCCGGAATGTAAGTAATGCATTTCCAGCAGCATCTACATCCAAACCATAATCTACGGTGGAGGAGTACGTACGGTCTGCGACTTGCAACCCGGCCACATCCCACAGGCGGTTTCCATCGGAATCCATTCTCTGCAAGTACATGTCATACCCCCCGGAGGAGTTATCAAACCAGCTAACGTAAAATCCGCCGTTGGGGTTAGCGGCAATTTTTGGCTGAGCTTGTTCTCCGGTAGAGGTTACTACGGGAGTATTTAGTGCAGGATTGTCGGTAAATTGTGCTACTACATGGCTATGTATACCCAGTTGCAGAAACATTGGCAGGATGCATGCCAGTATCCAGGCAGGTCTCGTGTTGGTAGTTTTCATCGGAATATTACTGGTTTTTTGGAGGTCGGATACTTAAAACAGCCGTGTTCGTGAGACGAACAACATTGGCAGTCGTACTGCCCATCATCATATAATTGATGCCAGTTCTCCCGGCAGTGGACATTACGAGCAATCGAAAATCGTGCTCCTCCACATAATCACAGATTGCCTTGTTTGCGGAACCATCATACAATATCACATCGGTATGAAACCGATCTTCAAGATCCTTAAAAAACTCCTTACCCAACAGATCAATTCTTTGCTTGCGAATATCCAGGAGGGAACGGTCCATACTCTCGCCCTCGATCTGTTCAAAATTAAGTACATGCAGTAAGGTAAGTTCACTGCTGGACTTTTGAGCAATTTCCAAGGCAAGTGGAAATGCAAATTCGGAGTTTTCAGAGAAGTCTGTTGTCACCAAAATCTTGTCCAGATTTCCCAAATTCGATTCAGGTTCTACAATCAAAACTGGAACCGGTGCCATTCGCAGAATTTTTTCCGCAACCGAACCCAACAGAAAACGCTTAAACCCTGTACGCCCATGCGTACTCATCACAATCATGTCTGCATTTTCTGCTTCGTAGATCACGCTCTGAGCTGGATTTCCTGCTACGACCTTTACATCACCGCGTACCTCTTCATCGAGATATTGCCTGGATAGTTCTCTCAGTCGGGACTCCAATGATGCCTGAATCTCTTCAAAATTTTGATATACATTGGTACTTACACCCAGCGCGTAGGGCTCATCCAGTTCTGTAATGGGTATATGGGAATGAATGAATGAAACATACCCACCAAAAAGAGAGGCCATCTTTTTTGCCGCTTCAATGGCTACAAGGCTGAGATCTGAAAAATCAACTGGAACCAGGAATTTTTTCATTTCGGATTTTTTTGATTTAGGATTCTATGATTTGGGATTTTGTGGTTGTTTCGAAAAGTCATCCGTTTACTTGCACAGATAACGGAGTATCGCATCCCGCGACATCGCATCACAGTAAACTGCATGCCAGGACGACGCATACATTCAGGCCATGCTCATCATAAGGAATGTAAACAATCAGCCGATAAGAAGCAGATCAAATCCTAGCCATTTTGCATCCGCAGAATTTCATTCGGAGCATGGCGAAAAATGGTCCTGCTGGCCGCTCGTCCAATCGCAAGAGAGAGGAGAATAATACCAAGAGAGATCCCCAAAAGTGGCCCAAAAGCAGGTTTAAACGTGATATCAAAGTAAAACACAGCAAGGCCCCAGCTAATCAGCCCGGACAAAAGTAAACCGGTTAACACAGCAAGCGAACCCAGCAGTAGATATTCAACCGATAGAATGGAGGAAACCTGACGCTTATTTCCACCTAGGGTACGGAGGAGAACCGACTCCCGCACCCGTTGCCGCTGTGTCATGGCGATGGAGCTAATCAACACAAAAAAACCTGTAAAAATGCTAAAAAACGACATAAACTGAATCGCGGCCGCAATTTTATCCAGAAAGCTTCGCACCGAATCCAGGGCAATTTGTGTATCGAGCGCCGATACATTGGGAAAGGACTTTGTGATCTCATTCTGCAGCGTAGCAGTCTTTTCACGGGAGGATGTGACCAGCGTTGTCGCAAAAAACTGCGGTGCAGGTTCCAGAACACCTGCGGGGAAAAGTACAAAAAAGTTTGGCTCCGGACGCTGAAAGTTGACCTTCCGGATACTTGCAATCCGGGTAAGAATAGGGACTCCCTGCACATTGAATAACAGCGAATCCTGAAGCCCAACCTGAAGCTCTTCGGTAATATCATCGGAAACCGAAATCGGAACCACTTCCGAAAATCCATCAACTTCCGCAATCCACTCTCCCTCTAAAATGGTTTCCGACTCGGTGAGTGAGTCACGGTAGGTAACCCGATACTCACGGTTCAATACCCATCGTTCGATCGATCGGGACGAGTCTGCCAGAATTTCGGCCATCGAAATCCCGTTGATTTCGGAGAGACGCATGGTTACAATCGGGACGTTGGCCAAAATCCTTCCGCCATTCTCATCAATCCGACGCAAGAGATCCTCATTTTGATCGGGTTGTACATCAAAGAGTACAAGATCCGGTAGTTCCTCATCGGTTTGGGTGGTTATTTGCCCAAGCAACATATCCTGGGAGAGGTAGAGGGTCCCGATCAGCAACATCCCCATGCCTATCGCCACCAGTAGCAATGCGGTTTGATTATTTGGGCGAAACAGATTGGCTAGTCCCTGTCGCCACACATAGGGCATCGACCGAAGTCGTAGTGTTTTTACCGCACGCATCAATAGTCGGGCTGTGATCCAAAGGGCCGCTACTGAAACGAAAAGTGTGAAGACGAAAATAAGACTTGCAAGCCAGCTGCCTGTAAGATTGGCAACCAGAACAAGAAGTAGTGGGGTGATCAGTGCACCATACGTGAATTTCACGGATTTTGGAAGGTTTGAGGTGTCTGAAGTGTCGGCCGAACGCAGTGTTCGCATTGGGGAGGTTTGGCTTGCAGAGAATAGGGGAAGTAGTGAAAATAGAGTGCTGATTCCCGTTCCGGTTAGGACACCAAGTGCGATGGAAGGCAATGAAACCGACTGTACAATGCCAAAGGGCAAAAAGGAGGCAAGGAGCAACGGGAAGAATTGTTGAATCGCAATGCCGATTAGTGCCCCGATCACCGATCCGGCCAGTCCCATCATCAAGACCTGTATCAAAAAGATGGCGAAGAGGGTAGAAGCTTCCATCCCCAGGCATCGAAGGGTGGCAATGGCAGGGATTTTCTTCTTCATGTAAACAAAAAAGGATCCCGCAACCCCAAGGCTGCCGAGCAGGAGCGCGATGAATCCTATCAACCCGAGAAATCTGCTTAGGTTATCGGCAACCTCCCTGAAATCCTCTTTTCGGCTCTCAACCGTGTCGAAGCGAACCCGGTGTTCTCTGGCAAGTGGACGAAGATCGGTAGTAATCTGATCGATATTTACGGTTTCTGGGAGTGTAAAAAACTGTTTGTATGTGACCCTGCTACCACGTTGAAGGAGCGGACTGCCACGGACAATTTCCTGTGGGATGAAGATGCGAGGGCCAAGAAATGAGAAGACTTCCGATTCTCCGGGTACAGAAATTAAGGCTGCGGAGATGGGTAGCATGGTAGTTCCAATACGGACGGAGTCGCCGGGAGCAAGGCCAAGCTGATCCAGAAGCGAGGATTCGACGATGGCGGATGGGTCGCTTTGATAGGTTATGGCGGCTTCTGGCGGGAATGTTTCAAGGTCTCCATAGATAGGCCAGGTTCCTTCAAAGGCTCGTACCTGCGCGAGGCGACTCTCATTTGCAGAGGGAAAATAGGCCATGGAACTGAACTCCACGGAGGTTGCAGATTGGCTGGAGGTTACGTCTAATCCGGAAGTTGCATCTGATCCGGAAGGTGCATCTGATCCGGAAGTTGCATCTAATCGGTAAGTTGCGCCATACCCAGCCGTACCAACACCAAGGCTCTGAAGGCTGTCCGAAAATGCCAGGATCTCTTCAGGGAATGGCTGGGAGGAACGTATCTCAAGGTCTGATCCGAGAAGTTCTAATGCCTGGCGGTCAATGGTAAGTAGAAGATCACTTCGGAAGGAGAGGATTGCCACGAGCGCAGCAACACCTGCAATCACCGACGAAACATAGAGTAGCAGGCTTTTCCATTGGGGTTTGGCGTCCCGAAAGGCCATTCGCCAGGAAAAGGGAGAGATAAACGGTCTTAATTGGCTCATGAACAGTTCTCTTGTGTGTTGCTTCGTGTACTTGTGTGTTGCTTCGTGTATTTAACTTGCGTCGTCCTTTATTGGCCTACTGTATTTGGCCTACTTCATGTGGCCTACTGCATTTGGACCACTGCATCGCTGATGATCTGACCATCCTTCAAGGAGATCACACGGTCACATTTTTCTGCCAGTTCCCGATCGTGTGTGACGATGACCAGGGTCGTACCCTTTTTTTGGTTCAATTCGAAGAGGAGATGTTCGATCTGGTGTCCGGTTTCTCCATCCAGGTTTCCTGTAGGTTCATCGGCAAACAAAATCTCCGGTTCATGGATGAAAGCTCGTGCCAATCCAACACGTTGCTGTTCACCGCCAGAAAGTTGTGTAGGATAGTGTTCCGTTCGGTTTGCAAGCCCCACCTCTCCGAGGAGTTCCAGCGCCTTTTCGCGACTGCGATTGTAGGAGGCTCCTGCCAATTCTAGTGGAACCATCACGTTTTCGGCAGCTGTGAGTGTCTGAATTAATTGAAAAGCTTGAAAAACAAACCCGATTTCCCGGCGTCGAACTTCGGATAAATCTTGCTCCGTCATTGCTGAAATTTCCCGTCCATTCAGAGAAACACTGCCTGAGGAGGGTGTGTCCAATCCTGCACAAAGCCCAAGCAGAGTGGTTTTTCCGCTTCCGGACGGGCCCACAATGGCACACGTTTCGCCTCTCATCAACTCGAATTGAACGTCGCGAAGTACGGTGAGTTCGGAAGATCCGCTTTGAAACGTTTTACTTACATGGTCGACATTAAGAATGACAGAGGATTTGTGCTTTGGATAGGTGTGCATTGAATGGGTGTGCTTTGTGTAGGAGGTTCAGAATGATTCAGCTTGTATGAACATATTTTTCCGCTAATTTGTTCGTTCCATTGGCATTGCAAATGCAGATAAAACTTGAAGTCTATAAATCATACGATGACAGATCAAACAAAACGCAAGGGTATACTCATTAACACGCTGATAGTGTTGCTATCATTCATCTCCTTTCAGTCTCAGGCACAAACTCAGTCTCAGGCACAAACTCAGTCTCAGGCACAAACGCAGGCAAAGTCACAAACGCAGACACGACCACACGCACAAGGCCACGAAGAACCGATCCGCATTTTATTTTTTGGTGATAGTATTACAGCGGGATACGAAATCGGCACAGATGCAGCTTTCCCGGCAGTCATCGAAGCGAAACTGGACTCATTGCCAGGGAATTACACTGTGGTGAATGCCGGTCTCAGTGGTGAAACAAGCGCAGGAGGGCTTCGACGCGTCGATTGGATTTTACGGCAGCCGGTCGATCTGTTTGTTCTCGAATTAGGCGGTAATGACGGGCTCAGAGGGATCGACCCGGAGGAGACGAAGCGTAATTTGCAAGGCATCATAGATAAGGTGCGGAGTACGAGTCCCGGTACGGAGATTTTGCTCACAGGTATGGAGGCCCCACCCAACATGGGACAAGAATACACAAAACAGTTCCGAAGTCTTTATCGAGAGTTGGCAGAAAAAAATGACCTCCCGTTTATGCCGTTTATTCTGGAAGGAGTAGCCGGCGACCCCTCACTTAATTTGCCAGACGGTATCCATCCCACGGAGGAGGGGCATCGGATAATTGCGAAGCAACTTTGGCCCTATATCTCTCCGATTATCGATAGAATGTCTGTGCGTTAGCGTAGAAAGTCTGAGCGTTAGCGTTCGTTATTTGTTCTGGTGGATGCAGATAGATAGTAGATAATGGTGACGGTTTGATGTACGGGTATCGTCTGTTCAAATTCGCTGATCAAACCGCCTGACATATCCATCGCCATTGCTGCAGAAGGGGTTCGTTCATACGGCGAAGCGGGTATTTTACCATACTCAATCGATTGTATATCTCCGAGTTCCATACCGGCACTTTTCGCGATCACCTCACCCAGTTCTCTCGCACGCCCTACTGCTTTTTCAAGGGCTGATATTGCGGCCGCATCAACCCGATCGGAAGAAAATGAGGCCGAAAAGGTACGGAAACCATGCTCAATGAGTAGCTGTTGCAGGGAGATATACAGTTCAAAATCGTTCAAGGTAAGTGTAACAGTCTGATCGGTTCGTACCATCTCTGAACCATCCCTCTGTGTGATAGGATGAATGCGTACAGGCTGATAGCGGATCTGATCGCTTTTAAGTCCGAGAGATTGGATTTTTTCAGCCAGGAATTGTTCCGATCTAGAATGGATTGCATAGGCCTCAGCAACATCTTCATGTTCGTGGCGAAGGGTTATCATCATGTTGATCTGATTGGCTGGTACATTTTCCACAGCTGATGCAGTAATTTGAACTGTTTTTTGGGCCGAGTCTGGTCGGTTTGACTGGGCAACTGCAAAATGCGAAAATGAAGTTATGATGAGTATGACTGTGAGAGTCCTAAATATGGGGGAGAAGCTGAAATTACGCAGGTTGATGAGTATTTTGCGAAATTTTGAGGAGATTCCGAGGGAGATGACAGGTTGGATCATAACTATGAATCTGATTTTGGCAGAAGGTTGCCGATCATTACGGTTTCCAGATTAAGAAACGAAAAAATTTCCTATCTTCTTCGACATTTTGAAATCATCTTTTATTTAAGTAAAATTGATCATGGAAACGCTACCATAGCTTTGGGTGTTGATTCGTTTGCATTCGAGCTACGAGAGCTAAGCGATCACATCTAATTGACCCTGCTGCTTGAGTTACTTACAAAATCATCTTCTTGACGGTATCATCGAGGTACAAGCGAGGATTAATGTGGCCTACTGCAGTAGTGCAATATGAACGAGTCATGGATCAGCAATATTACTTCATTATCTGCATCTTTGAATTAAATCTCACGTCAACAAACCTAACCGATTAAGACTGCTATGCGAAAAAACCTTCACTCCAACATCGTGAAAAGTATTATTGGGATTGCTTTGCTTGCTTTCCTGAGCTCCTGTAATTCCGATCCGCTGGGTACTACCGAACCACCTGTCGATACAAATAATCCCATTGAATATTCACCAGGTTCGGCAGATTTTTCAAATTATGTGGCGATTGGCAACTCTTTGACTGCAGGATTTGTGGACGGGGCATTGTATAATCTCGGCCAGCAAAAATCGATCCCTGCTCTGCTTGCAGGCCAGCTTCGGGCAGCAGGAGGCCAGGCAGTTTTTAATCAGCCTAGTGTTAATTCGGACTATGGATGCAGCAATCCAGGGTCGGGATGCACCCTAGGAAAGTATAAGCTGGATGCAGATATTCCCGGGCCGTCTCCCACACTTTTGGGTGATCCAATTACTGCGTATGCAGGCGACAAAACAGCGCTTCATAATTTTGGTGTTCCAGGAATTCAGGTAGGGCAGTTGTTAACGCCCGAGACAGGAATTCCGGGTGCGGCAGCGTTTAATCCGTATTACGCCCGGTTTGCATCCAGCCCTGGAACGTCCACCATCTTGGGGGATGTATTATCTAGAAATCCATCTTTCTTTACGTTGTGGATTGGAAATAATGATGTCCTTGGATATGCTACCAGTGGAGCTACAAACGAAGCTATCTTCACAGATCCGGCAGCATTCCGGGCACGTTTCGAAATTGTGGTTGGGCAGCTGATGGGGCAGACGGATGCAGAAGGAATTGTTGTTGATATTCCACCGATTCTCTATGCACCTTATTTTCAGGCAGTTCCGTACAATCCGGTCGTTTTTGATCCGGAAAGTGATGCAGATATGGGACTCGTTTCCCTGTTGAACACGAACTTCTCTGGGTTTAATGCAGCTCTTGCGGGTTTGCAGGGCATAGGGCAGTTAACAGCGGCTGACGTGGAGGAGCGAAAAATTCAGTATACAGCAGGGGCTAATCCTGTGCTGATTCAGGATCTGAATCTGGAAGACCTAAGTAGTAAATTCGATGTTTTGGCTACGTTTGGAGCCATAACTGCTGAGCAACGTGCGGCGTTGCAACCCTATGTTCAGGCTCGGCCCATCAAGCAGGGTGAAATTATTACACTTCCTGCTGGTGGTGTGATTGGAACACTGGCAGATCCAAACAATCCGACCTCCGTGCTTGGAGTTGCTCTGCCGTTGCCTGCACAATTTGCCCTTGCAGCCGCAGACATTCAGCGTATCGAACAGCGACGGGGTGAACTGAATGCTATTATTGCAGATGTGGCAGGAGATTACTCCTCAAGAATTGCATTCTACAACACAAATGATCCAAATGGGACGTTTGCAGACCTTTTCGGAATTGATGGTTCTGCTCCTGGCATCGAGTTTGGCGGACAGTTTCTGAATGCAGATTTTTCACCCTTTGGACTCTTTTCTACCGATGGAATTCATCCTAACCCAAGAGGAGCGGCCATTGTGGCAAATGAGATGCTGGACCTGATTGAATCCTCCTTCTCCGCGACTCTCCCTCGTGTAAATGTCCTTTCCCTGCCAACGGTAGCCTTGTGTACAGGCCAAGGTGCGGCCAGCGATTGTGCCAGTCGCGTAGCAGGACTGTAATATTGCCAACAGATTTTAAATTTGATCTAACTACCAAACCTCTAATTAACGAACGTATGAATAATCAAAAAAATCCCATGAAGAAGTCGCTGCGGTTTTTTTACGGACTACTTACACTAGTGGTTCTATTTAGTATGAATGGCCTGCAAGCATCCGTGCAGGCACAGAATGGGGATTTCACCACGATCTCCGGAATGGTGGTCGATGCCAGTGACGGAACTACGATGGCAGGGGTGAATGTGTATATCAAGGGTACCGTAACGGGTGTTGCAACTGGCGTGGATGGCACCTTTTCCCTTCGGACCCGAGAGGTTCCGCCACTTACTCTGGTCGTTAGTATTATTGGATACATGACACAGGAGGTTGAGATTACAGAATCGGTGAGTGGACTTCGCATAGAGATTTCTGAGGACACAATTTTGGGTTCTGATGTGGTGGTCTCTGCATCACGATTCGAGCAGAGTATCCTGGAGGCTCCGGTTACGATTGAGCGGATGGATATTATTGCTGTAAATCAAACACCGGCGCCTAGCTACTATATGGGTCTTGCCAACTTGAAAGGGGTGGATATGACCACCAGCAGCATCAATTTTCAGATTGTGAACGCCCGTGGATTTAATTCTACCGGGAATACACGGATGGTTCAGTTGACGGACGGAATGGATACACAAGCACCGGCACTGAACTTTCCAATTGGAAACCTGAACGGACCATCCGCACTCGATGTGGAGAGTATGGAGTTTCTGCCAGGGGCTTCTTCCGCGCTATATGGTCCCAACGCTTTCAACGGGATCTTGTTGGTAAACAGCAAAAGCCCATTCCGTTATCCGGGTCTTAGTGTGTATGTTCAAAACGGTATCAATCATGTTGGTGGCAATGAAACCTTAGGCGAACCGAGTACACCAAGCCCAATGTTTGAGACTTCACTTCGGTATGCACAAACAGTAGGTGAGAGAATGGCGTACAAAGTCAATTTCAGCTATCTGGCCGCTGATGACTGGCGAGGAGTGGATTTTTCCGATAAGAATATTGCTACACGTCCCAATGGATTCTCTTTCAATCCTGGATATGACGGTGTGCACACCTATGGTGACGATGGGAGTCTGAACATTGCACTCCTTGCACTAAGCGATGGTTTTGTTGGAAGTCTTGCCGGTGCCCTGTTTGATGGCGATACCCAATCAGCACAGTTATATGCGTTGCAAAACCTACCGAACATCGCAGTGACCAGAACCGGGTATGAAGAGAAGTATCTGGTAGACAACGATGCGAAGAATATGAAGGTGAATGCGTCTCTCCATTACAGGCTTACCGATAACCTGGAAGCGAGTTACTCCTTTAATTACGGTTTTGGTACCACTGTATATTCGGGTGCACAGCGGTATAGCCTGAAAAACTTTAACATCGCTCAACACAAGCTACAACTGGAATCCAATAATTTCATGTGGAGAGCCTATGGAACCTTCGAAGATTCCGGAGACTCCTATATTGCTGATTTTGCCGGATTCAAGGTGAACGATTTGTATCGAAATACTACCGAATGGTATGGACTGTACGGGGTCAATTATTTAGCCTATCTGTACAATAGCAATTCCAATGACTTCGCGGGTGCACATGCATTTGCACGGTCTCAGGCGGATGTGGGGCGTTATGAGCCTGGCACACAGGCATTTGACGATGCGTTTAATGAGGCTGTTTCTGCAGTGGTTCCAGCAGGGGGGCTGTTTAATGACAAGTCCCGTTTCTATCATACCGAAGCCATTTACAATTTTCAGGAGCTGATCAGCTTCATGGATCTTCAAATGGGACTGAGCTACCGTCAATATCAGCTTCGGTCGAACGGAACCATCTTTGCAGATGATGGAGGAGTAAATATCAATGAGTATGGAGGATTCGTTCAGGGATCGAAGTCATTTCTGGAAGATCGTGTTCGTTTGACGGGCTCACTTCGTTATGATAAAAATGAAAACTTTGACGGTCAGTTGAATCCACGAATTTCTTCTGTGATCCGTATTGCCGAAGGACAAAACGTTCGGGCATCGTATCAAACAGGATTCCGAAATCCAACAACCCAGGCGCAGTACATCGATTTGGACGTTCTTACCGCTCGCTTGCTCGGTGGATTAGAAGCCGTTGCAGGCCCGTATAATATCACGGAAAATTCCTATACAACGGCTTCCATCGAAGACTTTACGGCACAATTCCTCGTGAATCCAACCGATCCTGCCAACCTCGGTGCTGCTATCGCTTTGCTGGAACCATATTCCACATTTAAAGAGGTGAAACCAGAGCAGATTCAATCCTACGAAGTTGGTTATAAAGGTTTGCTTGCCAACGGTCGACTCCTGATTGATGCGGCCTATTATTACAATATCTACAATGATTTTATGGGACAGATCCGCGTACGAAAAGCTGCCGGCGCATTCACGGGAACAGCAACGGATGTTCTAGTTGCAGGATCTCTTCTCTCTGGTAACGCCAGTAACACCTTCCAGGTCTATTCGAACATCGATGAGGAGGTAAAATCACAGGGTGCCGTATTAGGCTTTGATTACAGCTTACCCGGTGGATATCAGCTTTCTTCCAACTACAACTGGAACCAGCTGATTACGGATAACACTCAGGGTTTCATATTTGACTTCAACACACCAGAGCACAAAGTGAATGTTTCACTTGGAAACCGAAACCTTTGGAACGATCTGGGCTTCAATGTTACCTACCGTTGGCAGGAGGAGTTTGATTGGACCAGTTCCTTTGCAAATGGAACCGTACCTGATATCTCAACATTGGATATGCAGTTGAGTTATCGTATTCCTGCTTATAAAACAATTGTGAAAGTGGGTGGATCCAACATTACCAACAACCGTCACTTCCTCAACTATGGCGGTCCGTACCTTGGATCGATCTACTACCTTTCGCTCACGTTTGATCAATTCTTGAACTGATCCGATTCAATCATTCAAACAGAATCTTGTAATCGATATCTGCAAAAAGACCCGGCTTCTTCGTCGGGTCTTTTTTTTTGCCAAAAGCGAAACATGTTCGACAAAATTGAACGATGCGATTGAGATCAGTGATTATGAAATGGTGATGTTTCGCCGTATTTTAAATACTCAAACTTATTCAATAGTACAGATTACGAGACATACGTTTTGAACAAAGAAATTTTGCAAAAAGAAACAGAACAGAAAGAGATTCCTCAGGATGATTGGATTGGGGATGATCATTTGTCGGGGTCCGTGGAAACACCACTTCGTCCGGATGCCTTTGAGTTGAGTGATGAAGAAAAAATTGCGAAGATTGAACATCACTTCTCAGAAATTATGACAACGCTCGGCCTGGATTTGCATGACCAGAGTCTGCGGGGCACTCCGCACAGAGTGGCTAAAATGTACGTTAGAGAGGTTTTTTACGGTTTGAAGCCAGAGAATCGGCCTACCGCTAAAAAGTTTGAGAATTCTTACTCCTACCGGGACATGGTGGTGGTGAAAAATATCAACGTTACCTCCTTCTGTGAGCATCATTTTCTACCTTTTTTAGGCAGAGCACATGTTGCGTACATGAGTGGAGGAAAAGTGATAGGGCTTTCAAAGATCAATCGTATCGTGGATTATTACTCCCGAAGACCTCAGGTTCAGGAACGTCTGACACTCCAGATTATGGAGGAGTTAAAGCGATCCCTTGAAACGGAAGATGTGGCAGTATACATCGACAGCAAGCATTTATGTGTTTCTACACGGGGAATACAAGACAGGGAGAGTAGCACCGTTACCTCAAGTTTCAGCGGACGATTTAAAGAGAAAGAAACTCGTCAGCAGTTTATCCATGCGATCCAGTCGGAAAGTGAAGGATAAACGGTTCCCAATGAAACGTTTTGAAAGATACCCTATTACACTGTACAACTCTTTGAAGAAAGAGAAAGAGGTCTTTCGTCCTCTCCATCCGCCTTTTGTTGGTCTCTATGTGTGCGGGCCAACCGTCTATGGCGAACCCCACCTTGGCCATGCGAGGGCAGCGGTTACATTTGATGTTGTCGTACGATATTTGGAGCATCTGGGATACAACGTTCGCTATGTTCGAAACATCACAGATGTAGGTCATCTGGAGGATGAGGAGCATGATAGCGGTGAGGATAAAATTGCCAAAAAAGCTCGGCTTGAGAAACTGGAGCCGATGGAAATAGCGCAATACTACACCAGGTTGTATCAAGAGGGGATGGATGCAATGAACTGTTTAAGGCCTGATATCGAACCCACTGCAACAGGTCATATTATTGAACAGATCGAGCTTGTAAAAAAACTCCTGGATGCGGAAATTGCGTATGAGAGGGATGGTAACGTTTATTTTGATCTTGGAGCATACACTGCAGATCATGATTACGGGACACTTTCCGGGAAGATACTTGATGACCTAATTGTAGGTTCCAGGGATACGGAGGGGTTGGAGGAAAAGAAAGGTCCTCATGATTTTGCTCTCTGGAAGCGGGCAACTGACAGCCACATCATGCGATGGCCTTCTCCTTGGGGCGAAGGATTCCCTGGTTGGCACACGGAATGTTCCGCAATGAGTACAAAGTATCTTGGAGAACAGTTCGACATTCATGGGGGAGGACTTGACTTGCAATTTCCTCATCACGAAGCTGAGATTGCTCAGTGTCGAATGGCTTATGGGAAACATCCCGCGAAATACTGGATGCATAACAACATGATTACGATTGACGGCGCAAAAATGAGTAAATCTGCCGGCAATTTCGTAACATTGAATCAGCTTTTTTCTGGAGATCATGAGTTACTTGACCGAAGTTACAGCCCATCCGTCATTCGTTTTTTAATTCTGCAATCTCATTACAGAAGCAAAATCGATTTTTCCAATGAGGCTTTACAGGCTGCGGAAAAAGGGATGAAAAAACTATTTGCCGCTGCAGAACTGCTACATTCCATGAAACCCGGGCTGAAAGGAATGTCCGAAAATCAGAGCACAGCCACCACTGCTTTGGACCAAGAGATCTGTACTCATTTGGATCAGTTCTATCAACACATGAGTGATGACTTTAATACCGCTCGTGCGTTGGCAGAACTATTTGAAATGGCATCCAAAGTGCATGCACTGCAGCAGGGGCAATTACCTCTGGATCAACTTTCATCCGAGGGATTGCAGGATCTACAAACGGCATTTCATGTAGCACTACCAGACATTTTGGGACTAACTCCTTCATTTACGGCTGGTGAATCAAATCAGTTGCAACAGAAGCTGATGGAGCTACTGATTGATCTGCGTTCAAATGCGCGAAGTCGAAAAGATTTTGCACTTTCCGATCAGATCAGAGACCGGCTGGAGGAGGCCGGCGTCCGACTAAAAGACGATAAATCCGGAAAAACATTCTATGAAATCGATCCCTGAACTTCTGAGTAGCGGATTGGCTTTCATTCTTGTAAAACTAGTCCGGTTCTATCAATTGGCTATATCACCCTATCTGGGCAATTCTTGTCGGTTTCAGCCCACATGCTCCAACTACATGATTGAGGCGATTGGAGAGTGGGGGACATGGAAAGGAACCTGGTTGGGAATGAAACGAATTGGAAGATGCCATCCCTGGGGAGATTGGGGGGAGGATCCTGTTCCAAAGAATAATCTCGGTGAAACGTATGAATCAAACCAAACAAACCCGAACAGATAAGAGTGTTGAAACCATCAAAAAGTATTTCCCCGAGGCGATGGAAGAGGAGTGGTTTCAGCGTAAGTCAATCGAGCGACTAACGCAAATCCATCAATTCGATTTCGACCGTATGATTGTAGCAACATCGGTTTGCAGTGATGAGATCAACCGATCAATGACCGATCCAGAGTATCCTGGTTTAAGTCGCGATCGCTTTCAACTGGGCGGATTGGGTGGATATCCCTTCACAGGAGTTACCGGCCTAAAGGCATTTGCCTCCCACATACCTGACAATGGATTTGCTGTGATTTTTTATGGACCACATATTGGAATCTCCGGAGACGGAACGGTTGGGAAAGTCTGCCGTCATCATCAAGATCACCCAACATCGAGCTGCGGTGCCTTACAGATGACTGTTCAGCAATTTTTGGATCCAAAAGTAGCGGCATCTGGCACCATGGAAGATTCACTCGATCACCAGGAGCTGGAGATCATCAGCAACTTACAGGACCATCAGCATGAAATTTTAACCGCAAAAGAACCTTTGTTACATGCCACCTTACTATTTTATCATGTGATAGACAGGCGTCTGCAGGAACTTTTCGAGCGGGCGAAAGACTCTTTTCGAGGTATTCGGGTTGCATGGATTGGAGGAATCACGATCAATACAGACTACGGGTTGCCGGACTGGTTTGAGGTAAAAAGGTTTGATATACATACCTATGGGTGAGGGTAAGACAACCTGGTTTTAGAAAAAGTATGAAACTGTAGATAGTCAAAGAATGAAACGTGTTGCACGCGGCAACACGAGACTCAGCTTGTGAAAATAAAGGAATAGGAAAGGAATAGAATGGCGGAAAAGAAACAAAGAGTTGGGCAAAAATCGAAGTCAGGAGATGGTTATCGGTCAAAACGGGGAGGAAGTAACAAGGAAAAAAGTCAGGAGCAGGTACAAGCTGTAGATCCTAAGTCTGTTTTTGGGAAAAAAAGAATCATAAAAACATCCTCTTCGGTGTCAATATCAACGACTGACACAAAACCGGAACGGAAAACTGTACGAAATAAAGAGAGCAAACCTACGGAAACGTCGGGTGCAAGACTTGGGTCCAAGCATGGTGCCAGCAAAGCTTCAGACAAGGCTAGAGCAAAGTCTCGAGGCGGTTCAGAACGCTTCCAAAAGCAGGAGGAGGGGAAACATCAACCCGAAGCCCAAAAGCGCTCGAAATTCGAGAAAGGTGAGCCGCGAAATGGTACCTGGGCAGGAAAGCCTGGTCGTGAAGGAAAACCAAGCCGTGATGGGAAACCAAGCCGTGATGGGAAACCAAGCCGTGATGGGAAGTCAAGCTGGGCAGGAAAGGCTGGCCGTGAAGGAAAATCAAGCCGTGAAGGGAAGTCAAGCTGGGCAGGAAAGCCAAGTCGTGAAGGGAAACCAAGCCGTGAAGGGAAGTCAAAACGGGGTGCATCCGCTTCAAACCGTGCAAGAAATACAGCAAAAACTCCCGAAATCGCATCGCAAATGGATCAGCGGGAAGACCTCATGCGCATCAATAAGTTTATCGCCCATGCCGGATACTGTTCGCGCAGGGAGGCCGATTTACTGATTGAGCAAGGAAAAGTTACGGTGAACGGTGAAACGGTGACGGAGCTGGGTACCAAGGTGAATCGGCAGGATAAAATTATTGTGGATGGACAGCACTTGTCACTTGAGCCATTTATTTACATCTTACTGAACAAGAAGTCGGGCACCATCACTACTACGGATGATGAACGGGACAGGGAAACGGTAATGGCAACCATTGAGGACGCAACAGGATACAGAGTGTATCCGGTGGGTCGGTTGGACAGAAAAACCATGGGGTTGCTGATTCTTACCAATGACGGTGATCTCGCACATAGGCTGATGCATCCAAGTTACAAGGTGAAAAAGACCTATCTTGTGATGACAAATCGGGTGTTGACCGAGGAGGAACTTACGAAATTGCGGGAAGGGGTCGACTTGGAGGATGGATTTATTCAGCCGGAGATGGTGCAGCGGGATCCGGAAGACCCGAGAAAAGTAATTATAAAGGTGTTCGAAGGGAGGAATCACCTGATTCGGAGGATGATTGCGCATATTGGAGCAGATGTGGAGAAACTAAAACGAATCCAATACGCAGGTCTGGTCGAAGGCGATCTGCGAATCGGGCGCTGGAGATACCTGAACCAACGGGAAGTAAACGATCTGAGGCGCCTCGTGAAACTGAAACCGTTGGATTTTAATAAGCAAACACAGTGAGGAGCGATCATGACCTATAGTAGTATATCGATTGAGAGTGGCCAGTTGGAACGGGAGGAAAATTTGCCAGTGTATTACGATGTGTATGCGCCGGTTGCCACGCCCGGCACTGTGTGCAAAGTGATTCTGTTCTTGCACGGATTTAAGGGTTTTAAAGATTGGGGGGCGTTTCCGGATGCCTGTGAGGAGATGGCTCGTGCTGGCTACGTGGTGGTTGCGTTCAATTTTTCGCGCAACGGATATGGGAGCAGTCGTGAAAAGCTAACAGAACCGGATCATTTTGCAGAACAGACCCTGAGTTCCGACCTGCAGGATGTCGAGGATGTGATTGAAGCGGTGAAGCGAGGTCAGATTTCACATAGCAAAGTGGTAATGGATAGTGATCATTTCGGGGTGATTGGACACTCACGTGGCGGACATACAGCGATTGTAGCTGCAGCGGAGTTCCCGGAGATCCGGTGTTGTGTGACGTGGGCGGCCGTTGCCTCGTATCTTGATCGCTGGGATCCGGAGATGGTAGCACAGTGGAGAGAAAAAGGGACGACCGAAGTGCAGAATTCGCGAACAGGAGAGACCTACCTTTTACATTGGTCGGTATATGAGGACGCTGAACAGCATGCAGACCGACTGATGGCCATCCGTCGGGTTAAAGAGTTGCATATTCCGGTATTGTTTGTGGTTGGGAAGGCTGATGAGAGTGTACCCGTGTCGGATAGCGAGCGATTGTTTCTGGAGTGTCCGTCCGGGGACAAGGAGATTCGCTTTGTGGAGGGTGCTGGTCATACCTTTAATACATCCCATCCATTTGTGGAGGAGGACTTTCCGCGTGCGTTTGAAGAGTTGCTAAATCACACCGAAAATTGGTTTTTGGAGTATTTACGGTAGGAGAGGTTTTTTTCATGGTCGGGGTGATGAGAGAGCGTTTGCGTGATGGATACGATGGTTCGGTAGTCAAATGGTGCGATGTTGAGATGGTGCGATGTCGCGAGGGGTAAGATGTTGAGAAGTTGAAACGTCGCGAGGGTAAGATGTTGAGATGGTGCGAATGATGGATAGATGCAAATGATACAATGGTACATTCATAGAGAGCAGGGCATAGGTTTCAGGAAAAAGAACCATCGAGTAAAAGTGCATCGGAAAATTACATATGGCAAATGGTATGTTTTCGTTTTTCTGGCATGGCACTTCTTTATGAATGTTCAGATCTCGGCAGCACAAACCCCCATATTTATTGATGATCCTGGCTTTCGCGATGATGCTCTCGTCGCTATCGACTCGCTTTATAATCGCAAACCAGAAGTTGCAAGAGAACTTATTCGTTCGTGGGAAGATCGGTTCCCCGATCACCCTGTATGGTCGGCATGGTCGGCCATGGAGTCCTGGTGGGATGTCATGGTGAACCTGGACGACATATCGAATGATGAGATGTTTTTTAACAATATGCGTAAAGCCGACTACGCTGCAAGCTCATTGCTACAGGAGGAACCCGACCACCCGGATGGACTGCTGATCAAAGCCCTGGCTAACGGCTACGCAGCACGTCATCACGCCAACAGAGAGCGATGGGTGACGGCGGTTAAGATTGCCTACACATCTCATATCGCCTACCAGCGATTCATGGAAGTTCGCCCGGATTTTCCAGACAACAAATTTGTAGAGGGTTTAAAAGCCTACTATGCCGCATTTTTGATCGACGAATATCCTATCGTAAAACCGGTATCCGTATTTCTTCCCAAAGGGAGCCGCGAGGGTGGACTGGATCTGTTGCATGAAGCTTCCGAAACAGCCGTATTTACTCGAGCAGAGGCATCGTACTTTTTAGCCTACATTCTGTACGATTATGAGCACGATTACGAACGGTCTATTATCTATTTTCGAAAACTCGCCGACAGTTATCCCAACAATAGTTTGTTACAGTTGTACTACGTTCGCACGTTGGGGGAGTTGGGTGAATTTGAAACGCTATTCGAGGTCGTGAAGGTGCTTTTGGAGCGGTGGGATAGGAAGCAGTTACGAGATGGTGATGTGATGCAAGAGGAGCTCAGTTATTGGCTCGGCCGGTACTATGAATCGGTTGGGTTGATGGAACAGGCAAAAGAGTCGTATATGAATGCGCTGGAGGCAGGCGAGCAGTTTGAGGTCACCGAGGGACGGACTTACCGGGTACTATCCGGGGAAAGATTGGCTGAGATCAAAAATTCGTGAGTCGTGGTACCCGCATCTTGTCCCTGTTCGTACGTTTTTTCTGAGAAAATGGTGTGCCCGTTCTGATCTACTTTCATAATCGTAGTACAACGGGTGCCGTAGTTTTCCGTATGGATGAAAGTGGAGGAAAGGCGGATCTCCATCTCTTTAGATAACCCGGTATCGGGTAGTTGTTCCGGTGGAAATGTTTCGCGATCGCTCATCAATTCGAAAAGTTTATCACTAAGGTCATCACTCGACAGCCTTTCTTCCTGGATAAGTGCCTCGAACCTCGACTTTGTTTTAACGGACTTGGGCCAGGGTGTATTGAGGAATGCATTACTCATCACATAGGTACCTGGATGCAGTGGCTCCGATCGATTCAGAACATTCGAATAGTAGTATAGTTGGCGAAGGGTTCCGGTGACAAGATTGAACCCATTATACAGGTGAGCAGTTGGCTGGATGCGATGCAATGCTGCCGGATCCGGATCCGGGTGGAGAAGGGTAGAAAGGACCAGTTCACCACGAGAAGGTGCATGTGTGCGTATGGCGTGCAGATCACGAACGTTGGTGAGCGCTGAGAAACGCCCAGATTTTGTTATACCGAGCCAAGTACCACCGTTCTGGAGATCTCGTCCGGCGAGTAGATTGGGATGATCCCGCCAAAATGACGCTCTCTCCGTGGGTCGGTCATAGAACTCGTCGCGGTTCGAGGCAACGATTAGTGGATAATCGGGATGCTGAAGGTAACTCAGTACCAAAGTGCACATAGCTGAACGATCTGCAGTATTCTGTTTAATTGCGGGTAAATTCCGTACCTTAAAAGATACGAAGAAACAGTCATCTCTCTAATGTACAATGAAGAGGTTCGATGGGGCAAAATTTTTCGAGGGTTAACAATCATTTCATGAATCACAATCCATCCGTGGACTGCAATCTGATAATGGGCTACACTCCATCCGTGGACTGCAATCTGATAATGGGCTACACTCCATCCGTGGACAACAATCCGACAATGGACCGTAAACTCTCTGTGGACAACAATCCAACAATGGGCTACAATCCCTCAGTGGGTCTAAACGTGTACAAAAATTTATCCGCTCTATTCATTTTTCTGTTTCTAATGTCAGGTTTGCAGGGAGTACTTTCCGTGATGGCCCCGGGGGTATTTCAGGACGTTTCACTGCAGGCCCGTCAACTATTACCGGATGCAACAGCCAACGAAACGCATACTACAGACTCAGGACTGGATGTATATCCCATGGATGTTGCAGTGAAAAAAGCGACAGCGGAAGGGAAGAAAATTCTAATGGATGTGTACGCAGTTTGGTGCCCCTATTGCAAGAAAATGCATACCGAGGTGTACACAGATTCATTGGTTCAGGAGGTTATCGGGAAGTACTTCTACCTTGTGAAAATAAATGTGGAGGGGAGTGATGAGGTACTCTTCCGAGGGCAAACATATACCGAAACAACATTTGCAAGAGCCCTCAACGTAACCAGCTATCCAAGTACATTTTTTATGGATACCGGTGAGAATATTCTTGGGATGCAACCCGGAGTTGTACCACCTGAGACTTTCGCCTATCTACTTTCCTATGTTGGAACCGACGAGTACCTGAAACGCTCCTTTGAAGAGTATCTTCCGGAGGATGTGAAGAAACGGATGCAAGCCGAAAATCAGTAAATGTTTAAGTCAGTAAATGTTCAAGTGATGACAGATACGTGATGATGAGATCCGGGGGTTGGGACAGTCGACGTACATTGGGCATGATGTTTAATATCATGTTCCTACTCTTCTATTCAGGTATGCCATGCGTTTTCGCAGTATCCAGCACACAGACGTTGTCTGGATCATCTTCTGTGCCAAGTCCCTCTGTGATGATGCATTCGGATACATCTGTAATGATGTATTCGGGTCCATCTGTAATTACGCATTCGGATCCCTCAGTGATGGTGCATTCGGATCCATCTGTAATAATTCCATCGGGTAGTTTTGTTGACATACCTACCAGTGAGGTTCTGGCGAATTCTATTCGAAACACGGCTGCTACTGCTGCCCCAGTTCCGGCTGATTCCATTCAGGTTCCGGCAGGAGTTATGCATTCTGAGAATGTACAGGACCAAGCAGAAAAAGTCGATCCTTCTAAAACCGTGCGTACAGTACTCCCGATGATCGCCTACACTTCTGATCTGGGGTTGATCGGAGGAATTGTATTGCAGCAAATTCGGTACCGATCTAAGCAACTAGACCTATCTTCAGAGAATGCTGTTGAAGCGAACTCATCTCTTTTGCCTCCCCATGAATCACTGATCCAAGCCAATATTCTGGTAACCACGAAAAAAAGATGGGATGGAGAAATAGAGATGGAATTTGCAGGTTGGAATCGATGGCGGGTAAGGCATCAGCATCGCATCGAATTCATCAGAGAGCCGGAGAGTACCTATTTTGGGTTGGGGAACAATACTGCTTTTTCAGAATCAGATTTGGAGGACGGTCGGTATTTTTATCTGAAGCAGTGGTTTCAATGGGAGAGTCTGATTCGCCGGTCCGTAAAGCCCAATAAAGGTTCCAGGATTGTGGATCTGTTTGTAAAGTCTGGTTTGATCTATGCGAAATCGTCGGTTTCAACTCCAGCGGATCCAATGCAAAATGAGCTCAATAATACGGTATTAGGGTTTGAACAGCCACTTGGGATTGGTTCGGGTACATCTGTATACTTTGGACTTGGTTTGGTGGTAGATGGAAGAGATCATGAGTTGAGTCCTCAGAATGGGTTTCGGTACGAGGCAGGGGTTACCGGTTCTTCTCCAGTATTTGGCAGTGATTATGCTTATTTCGAGATTACGGGGGATTTTCGGCATTATAGGACCCTTTTCAAGGATACTCCTTTTTGGGAAGTAACTCTTGCTCAACAGACTCGATTTCGTACAGTATCGGGGGAGCAGGCTTTTTGGCAGAAGCCTGTGTTGGGCAACGAAGATGGGTTGCGCGGGTATGTGCAGGATCGTTTTGTAGGACAACATTCCCTACTGCATATTCTTGAAGCAAGGAAGTGGCTGATTTCTGGATTTGATGATACAATTCGTTTGGGGGGGCAATTCTTTTGGGATACTGGACGTGTTTTTTCCAAAAACGATTCCAATGGCGTATTTCAGGACTGGAAGCATACATATGGATTGAGTGGCTTGCTAAGTTTATTGAGCCCAGATATCGTTTTTCGGGTAGACCTGGCTTTTTCCAGTGAGTCACAGCGTTGGTATGCTGGTCTGGGATACCTGTTTTGATGTCTTTCTTTTCTACTTTTTGTTTGTGTGGTGACTGATTTGTTTTCTTCTGCTTAATAAATTACTCCTTTACCAAATTCGATCTATTATTACATTGGAACGACTTTGATGGAAAGAGATATAAAAAAGCCCCGATCTTTTGGTAAGACCGGGGCTTTTGTACAATTTGCCAATTCTAAAGATCTGGTCAATAGGTGACCTGATCAATAGGATTACTTGATCAGCGTCAACTTACGGGTTTGTACAAAGGATCCTGCTTGTAAGCGGTAGATGTACATACCACTGGACAGGTTTCCTGCATCGAAGCTAACAGTATGATATCCGGCTGTTCGTTGTCCGTCCACCAGTGTTGCAACCTTCTGACCCAGCATGTTATACACATCCAATTGAACGTCCGATGCTTCTGGTACTCCAAATCGGATAGACGTGCTTGGGTTGAACGGATTCGGATAGTTTTGATCCAAAGTGAATACGTCCGGAATCTCGTTGGCTGCAAGATCGGCTGTTTCCACAACGATCTGATCCGCAGATGCGGGTACTGCCGATGACTCACCGCCGATGACGGTCTGTCGCTCGATCTCATTGCCCTCCGATAGGTACGTCACGCTATAGGTAGCGTCACCAGTCATCGTAAGGGTAACAGGTGCGTCAGACTGCATCAGATCGATAGAGACGGCATTCGTTTCGCTAACCCAGCGGTCTCCGGCCATTCGTGCATCAAATGCTCCGGCTGGGGGTACCGGTGGAAGTGAGAGTGACAACGGATTGAATTCTCCTTCCAGTTCGCCATCGAAGTACAGATCTCTGGAGTGTGACTCACCGCTTGCCAGCGTTATTTTACTGAAGCTATCCAACTGTCCGGAGGATCGCAGGGATCCATTTGAAGAGAGGGCGGCTCCTGAAGCACCAACCAGATCGATCGATCCGGCAGCTGATGTTGCTACCCAGTATCCTTTCCCTGGCGTAAGTGTGCTTTCACTGGTGTAAGATCCGTCAAATCCATACAACGTACCATCAATGACGATGTCTCCATTGTCCTGAATAGCTGCCTGGCTTGAGATCGAACCGATCAAATTCCAGCTCTCGTTCAGAGTGAGCATCATCGAGCTGATTGGGTCCCCGGTGAAGGTTGCAGCAGAAATTTGATTCAGGTTAATCCAATATCCGATACCCTCGGTCAAACTTTCCTGATTCACATAAGAACCATCAAAGCTATACAGCGTCCCTTCAATGGCATTCGGGAAGAGATTCTGATAGTTTGTTCCCGTTCCAACAACCGGTGTACTAACCAGGTTCCAGGAGACCGGATAGGTCTGCTCGATGGTTGTTTGCAAGGAGTGTTTCAGGATCAGTTTATCGATTCCTGGCAGAGCCGATGTGCTTGCATCAAAACTACTGGTGCTTCTCATATCAACACTCACAAACGAACCGCCAAATGTGTCAGTAAGCATAAAGCTTCCATCTTCTGGCAGATCTGCAGGGTTCCATGTGATGACGATTGGATCATTTCCGGTGCTTGCAACAAATCGAACTTCCCACTCCGTTACATCCGTTGTGGTGGGTTGAAACGAGGTAAAGTAGCTGGACCCGTCGTTCACCAGGCGAGCATCAAATGCTCCGTCCGGAGGAGGAGGAGGTGCCAGTATATCATATTGTTCGTCATAACCGGCCGTTGCATCGGATGCGGTACCGATCGTCAGATCAATATCATTTGGATTTTGATCGGATACGTTCATTGTGAAACTGAAATCAACATTGTCGGTTTCAGAGACATTCAACGTAAGCGGTACATCGGTCATAGGCATTGCAGGATCATTACTCGATACCTTCAATGTCTTGAGGTATGTGCCAGCGTCCAGTTCAGCTGTACTTACGTTCAGCATCACATCTGCTGATTCTCCTGCAGGAATGGTAAGTTCCGTCGGATTGTAGCTAAGCCAATCGGCACCGGTACTGCTCATGACACGGAAATCATCCATGAAGAAGATAAAGGCATCTGCTGAAACGACGTTGATCGCAATATGTACTGCCTGACCATCATAGGCGCTAAGGTCGTACATGAATTCCGTCCAACTTTCTTGGGGTGCCTCTTCATAGGCACCTGCAGAGATGATATCGAAGTCTTCTGGGTTGGTGCCCGAGGTAGAAACACCTACCCGGAATCGCTCCAAGCCATATTCAGCAGTGTAGGATTTTGCATAAAATGCCACGCTTGATCCAGATCCTAGCTGAAGGCTTGGAGTGATGAGCCAATCATCATTGGATGGTTGGCCTGCTGCAGGAACAGATGCAAATGCTGCATAGTATTTGGTCATACCAGGCATAGGATCTGCATCCGTTGTACTCCCACTTAGCGGGGGTTCTGTCGTAGCCGGATTAAATACGATCCCCGCCATCGGTGACCCGGAGTTCGGGAATGCAATCCCATTAAACCCGTATGTTTCCAATCCATCCTCGTCTAGTGTGATCCATGGACTCATGTCCAGTGTGAAGTCAGCATACGACTCAAAGTCTTCACTGAAGATCACAGGCATGTCTTCAAGGGTTCCCACGGAAGATACAGGGGCATTTTGGGCTTCTCGATTCGGCGTGAAGGACTTGCTATTTTTAGCCTGTACATACGGGCCGACCGGCTCTGAAGTACCATTGTCAGATGCAACAGTAGCATTCTGACCATTCACAGCACTAATGGAGACCACGAGATCAGATGCGCCATTGTTGCTGATCGAGAGCATGTCCGAATCGGATGCATTCTGTCCAAGGTTCCAGGTGAAGGATCCCGGACTTACAGCGATCTCTGGTGCTCCTACTGCAGAACCCGTCATAGATACTGTTGCGCTGCTGTTGGTTTCATCATTGGAACTAATCGTTGCCGTAGCATTGTTGTCTCCGGCTTCCGTAGGTGCGTACGTTACCGTCACGGTTTGTGTTTCTCCGATAGCAACCGTGAAAGAAGTAACATCGGCAGAATAGGCAGCGTCATCAAAGGAGATGTCCGATACGACAAGGTCTGCTGCACCGGTGTTGCTTACTGTAAAGGTTGCATCCTGGGTTTGACCCACAAATAGTGTTCCAAAATCCAAAGAGGCTGGATCGACTCCGATGATGGGAGCACCGCCAAACACATCGATAGTGATGGCTACTTCGGTTGATGGGGTTGCAGGATCGTTGCTGGTGATCGTTACAGCTCCTTCATACATACCATCGGGTAGGCCGGCGGCATCCAGGCTAACGGTAATGGTTTCGGATTGTCCCGGATCGATGCTACCAGACACAGGGGATGCATCCGTGATAAATGGAGGAGTAGCCGATACACCAACCAGCTCTACGGATCCACTCCAGGAACTTTCGGTCCCAGAAGTCCATCCATGTCCAAGCCAAACAAAGATACCATCCATGTCGAAACTTGGATCGATGGCGACCGGGGTTGTTACCGCTGTACCCGGAGTTCCGGATCCACCTTCCGCCCAGGAATATTTGTTACCATTGCCGGTAAGATCTGTAAGTCCACCCACCTGAAGGACAATGTTGGTTCCTTCAGCATCGGTAGAAAACAGAACAGCAAAGTCATCTGCCCAAGTAAATCCTCCGGCACTGTTGATCACAAAATCGGGGTTTACAGTTGTCAACTCTCCGGAGTAATCACCGTCGTTAATGAGATAAAATTCACCACCGGATGCGACCAGATCCTCAAACTCAAGTACAAGTCCGGTGTTCATCAGATCGGCTGATGGAGCATTGGACGTTTGCTTGCTGAGTTCATAGTCACGGATTACGGCTTCCTGTTCAGAGGTGGGCAGTGACAACTCACCATTTTCATACCGGTCTATGATCATTCGGCGATTCAACTCTTCGTTATTCCATACGAAATCACTCTCAAACTGCACTTTTCTGGCGCCTTGTAGAATGTCGCCGGTGAGAGTACCTTTGGCTTCTGCAAATCCAGGCAGGAGATAGGTTAGGGGGCCAGATCCGTCATTGGTAATATCGAATGATACCTGGTCCGTGGTGCCAGATTCAATCGACGTCGAAATCGAATCAGGGGAAACCGATATAACCGGACTTTCGGTAGCTGTACCAGAAAGATCTACGGTCGTGGTTTCACCAGTAGTGCTGGACGTAGTAAACGTCAGTGTTCCGATATAAGCGCCAGCACTGATCGGATCAAAGGAAACTCCAAAGGCTCCAATAGCACCTGCAGGTACGATATCTGGTAGCTCAAACTCTGGAATGGAAAATCCTTCCCCGGTAACGGAGATGTCACTAACAAGCAGATTGGTATCACCTGTGTTTTCAAAGGTAATATCCAATGAGTTGTTTGTACCAGCCACTACGGTTCCAAAATCAAGTGATTCCGGATCCAGTGAGAGAACAGGGCCCGTAGGAGGAACCGTACCTTCTCCCAAATCGGCAAGAATCTCAAAGGACAATGCGGCAAAAACAGGGTCAACAGCTGTAAGATCTGTCCAGTCAGGGAATCCACCATCAAAAGCCGATCCAGGCGTGATGATCTTAGCTGGCGAGCCAAATGCGTCCACACCCCCTTCATACCAGTTCCAGCGATCATTGCTTACTGCAGTTGGTTGTGTGGTGTAAAACACAAGCCAGTAAGTTCCGGCATCCAGAGAGAGTGATTCTCCCGCAGTTTCCAGATTTAGCGAAAAAGATCCGTCGTTTATAGACAATGCTCCGTCATCCAGACTTGCACTGTAAGTCCAAACGGCTTGTTCCGAAGCAGTTTCCGGGTTTCCTGCCGGTACCCCTGATGCATCCGGGTAAATGTGCCAGTCGGCTGAGGTAAGGTCTACTGGGTCGATATTGGAAAAGAAACCATTTACTGTGATTCCTTTGATATCGGTCGTCTCTGAGACAGAAAAATCTTCTGCACTAAATGCACCTGTACCATCTGCTTCCAGCTCAAAAAGAGCAGATACTATACCACCGGTTCCTGCCACTGGCTGTGATACCAATGGTGGGTAAGGTTCTGCATTTACATTCAAATTGACCGGAATGGACGCAGTTGCATTGTTGGGATCATTTGTTGTTAGATCGATACTCCCTGAGTAGGATCCAGCTGCTAAATCCGTAGCATTGGCTGTTACCGCAATCAATGCGTATTCACCAGGCTCAAGAGATAGCGAAGTCTCAGAAATACTCAAGGGATCGCTGGAAACGGCCGGGGTGATTGCATCGTGGATAGCAATCATGCTCAGACCCGCTTCTTGTGCTTCCCTTTGTTGTTTTACGATCTCCTGAAATTCATTCGGGTTGAAGGTCATAAGGGTACCACCAAAACTAGCAGAAAGATCTACCGTAAGGGTTGCAAGTCCCTGATTAAACACTTCCATAATCTGAGTGTCATACGTGCCACTGGTTACACTAAAGTCTAGCATTTCCGGCTCGAAGCCAAGAATAGGAGCTTCCGAAATCATTCTTGCGTTTCCAACGTGCACGTGAATGTCTGGAGATGTTCCTGACAGACGGGAAGCATAAAAACCAATTCTGGCAGTTCCGGTAACGCCGGAAAGGTCGATCTCTACGTTGTCAAACCCATCTTCAATGGTGTCTCCGTTGAATCCTGAGAGCTCATAAAGTACGTTCTCTGAGGACCAGGTTTGACCATTGTCAAAGGATGCTACCACAGCAAAATAATCTTCCGGACCAAGCTGAGCAGGGTTGGTATTGTTGTACTCTGTAATCGCCAGGTCAAAAAGTAGCCCGTAATTTACAGAACCATCACCCATATCGATCGGTGGGCTTACGAGCCAGCGATGAATTGGGCCAGCGGTTCCTGAGACCCAAAGGTTAATTCGTGCACCGGGATCATTTTCTGAATCATTTCCAAAATTTGCAGATACCCAATTCGTGGAATTCGCAGCGTCTGTGAATTCAGTATCCGTGGACAATTCGCCGTAAGGTCTGCTCCAGTTTGCTGGGGGGACCTCCGAAAAATCGACAAAGAATGGAGGACTGATGGTTGGGTCATCCTCTACGGTAAAACTATATGTTGGGGAAGCCTCTGCGGAACCAGCATCATTTTTTGCGACCACGTTCCAGTAATAGGTTGTTGAGTATTCTAAGAGAGGGGTATCCCACATGGTAGTATCCACAGTTCCCACCAGAGAAGGGTTTGCATCGGTGCCAAAGTACACATCATACTCTGTAGCAGCTGATCCACCACCGCTAGTCCATACCAGTTTTGCCAAAGCTGGGACGCCTTGAGCAGAATCCGCTGGAGAAACCAAAATTGCAGGATTTGGCTGTGGTGTTGGCTCATAGACTACAATGGAGTTGAGTGCCCACCACCATGCCCAAACCTCAGCATCATCGTAGGTAAAACGAAGGTAAAGATCGTCATTACCACTGACGGCTGCGGTTACATCATATTCGTCAATCGCCCCTCTTCGGCTGTCCTGGATATCATCCAATACCTGCCATGTGGAGTTATCTGTACTCCAGAGTACTTGAGCAAAACTGTTAGTAAGATCCCTGTAATCGTGATTCAGGATGATACTGATATTAGAGAGT
This sequence comes from Bacteroidota bacterium, assembly GCA_003045995.1. GTDB lineage: Bacteria > Bacteroidota > Rhodothermia > Balneolales > Balneolaceae > Sam29DG08-bin30. The sequence continues at coordinate 11,902 of PZPG01000013.1, read as the reverse complement.
CCGGAAATATCAATGGCTGTGGTAGTAAGCGTTGTCACCATATTATTTCCAGACCCGGCAGCGTCACTGTCAGCGATGATAAAATCCGAAAAGCCAGTTGCCTGAGAACCACCTACTTCCCATACAAATCCACTGTTGGAATCGTCCCGGTTGTCCCACCCAGCAGGAATACCACCGGAAAAGTCTTCTGAAAACACCGTATTCAAAAGTTGGGCATTTCCAGCATCCATAACCGGTAGGGAGGCGAGATAGGCATCACGATAGGAAAAAATGGTCTCCATCTCTTCCTGAGAGGGGGAGGAGATCTCCTTGTTGTGCCAGGCAAGCAATGTGCGGATCTCATCACTTGTAAATGCTGTCAGTAACTCCGGTGAGAGTTCATACAATTGATGGATCTCAGTTTCAGAGAAATTCTTTTGAATATCTGCTGAAAATTGTTGTGTTAGATGTTCCTGATTATTTGAAGATTGGGCATAAGCAGATGAAGAGAAACTCATCAAGCCAAATACCGAAATCATAAACAAACAAACAGGAATAAACCATTGTCGGTACGATGTATTCATAAGTATTCGGGGTTTTTGTTTGTAGATTGCTGAGAACAAGTACTCAGTGTTTTGAAGTCTTTAGAAGAGTAATAGAATCTTTCAGACACCCACCTTAGATACCATTTTACGGAATTATTATCAACCTGAATTTTGAATAAAAAAAGGGGAAATAGTTATTTCGCCATTTCCCCTCTTGGGTTCTGCTTTTTTTCTGGGATATGTACGATTCAACGCACACAGCCCACTCAAATGCTCAAATTACTTCAGTAACATCATTTTCTTAATTTCTGTGAAGGCACCAGCCTGCAGTTTGTAGAGGTACACACCACTTGTTAGATTGGAAGCGTCGAAGGTAACACTGTAATTTCCAGCACTCTGCGGTGCATCAACGAGTGTAGCAACCTTTTGCCCAAGCATATTGTATACTTCAAGTGAAACCATCTGCATCTCTGGTAGTTGGTATGAGATCGAAGTGGACGGATTGAACGGGTTGGGATAGTTTTGATTTAGTCCGTACTGCGTAGGCAGGAGATTATTGTCTATGCTCGTTTGATTGATGGGAGCAATCGTCAACACAAATCCGTCTGCAAGCACTGCGCTTTGATTGGATGGAACAAAGCTACCCTCGAACGTAGTCAAATCAAGATCGCTCACAACTGCTCCACCAAAGGTATCACTGATAGTGAAAGTAGCATATCCCGCAGCTGCAGTGTTATCCCAAGTGATTGTAATAGGTGAAGTGCCTTGATTGGAGGCTGCGTAATTAAACGTAATGGTCTTGGTATCCGAGTTGTTCTCAAAAAACTTCTTAAAAAACGAGGTGCCTTCTGAAACAATTCGAGCATCAAAAGCACCATCTGGAGGGGGGGGAGGAGCAAGTTGGTCCAGATCTTCAACATACTCACCTGTTTCACCATTGTCATCAATGCCAACTGTCAAATCAATGTCATTGGTTCCGTCTGAAACATTAAAAGTGAGTGAGAATGCATAGTCTTCGCTCTGTGCTTTCAACTGTGAAGGCATAAATATAGCAGTGGACAATGCTAATGAGAGTAACAGAATTGGTAAGCGTTTCATCATAGGTTCGATTGTGAAGTGGATTGATAGGTTCTTGTGAGTAAAGACAAACGTGCTTGTCTGCAAAAAGAAAGTAAATAATTCCGGCTCAAATTAAAATTAAAAAATTGTTCTCCACACAAATACAGTGGATCAAAAAAAATGCCCCCACCCTACAGGGCAGAGGCTTTTGATTTCAAGATGGTAAATCTGCTTTTTGACTGTGCACCAACTGGTATTACCAGAAGGAGTCAGATCGAAGCAGAATTACTTAATTAGCATCAGCTTTCTGGTTTCAACAAAGCTTCCTGACTGCAGACGATAGATATACATACCGCTGGAAAGGGACGAAGCGTCGAAGGCAACATTGTAGAATCCAGCATCTTTGGATTCATTAACAAGAGTTGCAACTTTTTGGCCCAGCATGTTGAATACTTCCAGTTTGACGTCCGACACCTCTGGTACACCAAAGCGGATGGTGGTGGAAGGGTTGAACGGGTTTGGATAGTTCTGGTCGAGGCTGAATACATCTGGAATGGCAGATGCATCATACAATCCAATGGTAAAGTTATCGGAACTTGCTGGAATCTCTACGGATTCTCCTGCTGAAAGTTCCTGGCGACGTACCTCGTCTTTACCACTGTAGATCACCAACTCATAGATCTCATCTCCGTTCACAGATACCGTAACGGGCTCTTCTCCATGTTGTACCTGAACAGCAATCACATCGTCTGCACTAATCCAACGGTCTCCAGCAATTCGTGCGTCGAAGAGACCTGCAGGGGGTACGGGTGGCATGGCGATTTGAAGGTCAGAGACCTCTTCACCCAAACTTCCTGCAAAGTAGAGGTCTACTTCGCCTTCTCCGCTCATGACAGAAACGTTATGGAACAGCTCTGTTTCAATTCCTCGAGTAGATGAAGCAGGTCTTGAACCAGCATCACTCGCATAGATGAGATCTACGCTGCCTGCGGCCGAAGCTGCGAGCCAGTATGCACTTCCAGGCATGTAACTATCGGGGATAAAGTACCCATTGTTATAAGCCCAGGTAGCTTCTACGATCTCTGAATCATCAACGATTGCTGCTTCTTCTGAAAGTGAGCCAATCATGTTCCAATCAGCTGCGACATCTAATGTAAGACTACTGACTTCTTCACCATTGAAAGTCACATCGTTGTCGGCAGTCATGTTCACCCAGTAACCAGCACCTACCGTCATGGTAGTTTCACTCTGATATCCGGAATCGAATCCAAATAGTGTTCCAGCCTCTGCATCCGGCATCAGATCCAGATAACTATCATGTGCTTGCTCTACAGGTAGGCTAACCATATTCCATCCATCGATGTAGGATGCAGACACGTCCTGGCCCAGCTTGTGTGTAAGTGTAAGGGCAGTAATGAAGTCCTCCGTTACAGTTATTGAGCTCGTGGATCGCATATCTACGTTGTAGAAGCTACCGTCAGCAACGTCGGTGAGCATGAAACTACCTGAAGCTGGAAGTTCGGCCGGATCCCAACTGATGGTCATTGGCTCATATCCAGCTCGTGGGGCAAATTCCACTCTCCACATCGTCTCTGTCACGGTTGTTGGCTGATAGGCCTTGAAGTATGAAGTTCCATCTACTATCAAGCGTACATCAAACGCACCGTCCGGTGGAGCAGGAGGCGCCAGCTGATCGAAATCAGGATCATATCCAATGGTCGCATCCGGGGAAGTACCAAGCTCAAGATCGAATACATTGGGCTGAGTATCACTCATTGTGAGTGTCAAGCTATAATCCACATTCAGTGCCTCATTCAGTGTATAACTAATGGGTATTTGAATGAGTTCTGCTGACGGATCGTTGGTGGCGACAAGAAGAGTTGCAGCATATTCACCAACCTCTACAGCGGTATTGTACCCTAGCTCGATCTCCATGGAATCACCAGCGGAAATCGTTCCGCTAGTCATATCGGCAGACAACCATTCTCTCACAGCATCAAACTGGAAGTTGTCAATATATCCCGCTTCACCGGCATTCCAGTTGTCATGCAGGAAAATGGCCTGCTCTGCAATAGTTGCACCGAAGAGGTTTCCTGTATAGATCAGCGTACCATCGTAACTGTAATCGATCGAACCTTCCGTTTGATTGATGGTGATTGTCAGGTTTTTCCATTCACCCGTAGCAAAGGAAACTTCGGTATCCACAAACCCGAGAGGAGCTGATGAATCATCTAAGATAAAGATGTTTCCCTCCCAATTGAATTTCACACGTACAGTGAGTAATCCTTGTGTTGGTGATTGAACGATAACATCATAGTCTGCCCCACCGGTCGCTTCCATGAACGTGTCCACAGAGTAGGACATTACATCCTGGTCTGCGTAGAACTGAGGGCTAAATGCTCCAACCAACGAACCTGAACTAAGAGTAGGCTCATTTGCAAGTTCTAAAGACCAATCTCCGTCACTGGCATAAGCCGGGGAGATAGCAGGCTGCGATACATTCCCGAAAAATGTTCCCCAACCATTTTGACCTTGAATAAAACCAGGCTCGAATCCTTCTCCAGCTTCAAAGGATACATTTCCATCACCAAAGGCCTTCATGGCGCTCAGTTCTGTACTATCGAGAGATTTGGTGGAAACAACAGATTGGGCACCGTTTTTCTCGTAGATGAAACTGGAATACTTCCCTGAACCGGCATTGGCTGCTGAAGGCTGGGAGTCATAGGTGGCTCCTAAGGCAAATTGCAGATCAGATTCACCATCATTTGTGATGGTTAGTGTTGAGGTTACTCCTTCATCACCAGAGCGCGCTTCCACGGTGATGGAGGTAGGATCTACTGCGGCAACGGGAGGATTTACGGCCATTGCTTCCAGGTATACAGTTGCAGAACCGCTGACGGCATTGGACTCAATGGTCATGGTTCCCGATACCGTACCTGCTTCTGAGGATGCAAACGAAAGATTCACAATGGCGCTTTGTCCACCCTGGATCACGTAATTGGTGCTATCAGCGGAGAATTGCCCATTATCAAAGGTGATATTAGTAATCTCCAGATCGGCATCTCCTGTGCTATTGATAATCACGCTTGCCGAAGCTGTATCCCCAGTATAGACTGTCGGGAACATCACTGTATCTTCCACCGCGATTTCAGGTGTGATCCCGATAACATCCAATGTGATTGGAACTCCAAGGAAGCCGGCCTCAGGGTCATTGGTCGATATATAGAGCATCTCCGTAAACTGACCGCTCACAAGGCCGGTTGCGTCCAGTGTAACGGTAATGGTCTCCGAAGTACTAGCGGCTATGGACCCATTTGCAGGAGAAACATCCGTAACGAACGAAGGTTGCTCATAGATGCCGTTCAAGGAGACAGATCCGGTCCAAGAGGTAGTTCCGCCACTAGCATACCCGTTTCCGATCCAAACAGAAAGGTTTTCTGCGGCAATCGCAGGATCGATATCAATGGTAGTAGCAACAGGTGTACCCGCTGTACCACTACCTCCCGTACCCCAGCCATATTTTACTGCAGAAAAGGTACTAAAGCCACCAATTTGAGCAACAAAGTTAGAACCGTCTACAGCGAGCGTATCGCCCTCTATCAACAGAATCATAAAGTCGTCGGCCCATGTTCCGCCAGTTGCTGAATTCAGTACAAAATCAGCGGTCACAGATTCGATGCTTCCATTGTACGTTCCGCTGGTTGCTACCTGTACTATGTTTGCTCCAGAGGCCTGGAAGTCTGTGAATTCGATCGTTACAGAAGGAGCATTCTGAAGACCCGGTGCAGGGTTTGAAGACTCGCTGGCAATCATATTCTGGTAATCAGAAACAATTTGCTGTTGCTCCTCAGATAGATCCCGGAGGCTTCCGTTTTGCCAGTCTGCAATCACGCTCCGCTCATACTCTTCTTGCAGATCACGTTCCACAGTAGAACCGATACTCATGGTCGATGCTGTACTGTCAACAAAACCATATCCAGAGACCATGTAAGTTAGATCTTGGCCGCTTCCATTGTTTGATAGAGTGAGATCTACGGTTGTAGAGGCATTCACATCCAGCGTTTCGGAAATACTTTCCGGAGATATCGAAGCCACTGGGGGAGGTGCCTGCACATCTGCTGTTACGGATATTGTTACAGTATCACTCGCTGTGTCATTGGTTGTGAGGATAAACGAGCCCTCGAATAATTCAGCAACGGATGGTGCAAATGTTACCGTCAGTGAGTCGGTTGTCCCTGGAGCCACTGTTGAGGGCAATCCACTTATTGTTAGTTCTGGGGATGCAGATTCCAATGCCACCTCAAGATCAGCACCACCCGGGTTGCTGTATACAAATGTCACAGGATACGTCTCGTTTGTGTATGTAGTGCCATACTCAATGCTATCATCTGCTGCAAAAATCGGATAGGATGGAGGTGTACCCACTTTGATGTTGTCCAAGTCGAAGTAGAAATCCCCCGAATTCTGTACAGACTGAATAATGACAAGTGCAGTCTCTCCGGCGTAGGCTGAAAGATCTACAGACACTTCTGCATAGTCGGTTGATTCTGTGTGTCCTGCATCACTTGATAAATAGACCAGATCATAGTTGGCTCCATAATCCGTGGAAACGAATACTCCAAAATCAAAAGCAGCGGCAGAGGTCGCATTCCCTGGGTATCCAGTGTAATCAACAACACGGTATTGGAAAGAGACCTCAGGGGTATCACCCAGATTCACAAATGGTGTTGCGATCTGACCAACAGTAATCGAACCATAAAGATTAACTGTTAATCGTTGAGAGAAATTCACCCCTCCGGATGTGCGAACAGACATATTTCCAGCCCAGCCAGCAGGTCTTGAAAACGAAGTAGTGGATTCAAAGTCTTCATCGATGTAATCACTTGGGTTGGGGTCACGAACTTCTGAGCTCACAGCAACGCTAACCGAGGCATTATTTGGGTCGTTGGTTGTGAGTTCAAATGATCCAGCATAATCCACGGTGTCGATGACTGCCGGAGTGAATGTGACACTCAAGGTGTCGCTTGTTCCCGGAGCTACCGTTGCGGGCAAGCCAGTAACAACCAGTTCTGCAGAGGCTGTTCCGAGATCGACCGTAAGATCGGCACCACCAGTATTATTCACGACGTAATCCGAGGTAAAGCTTCCACCCAAGAATGTAACCCCGAAGTCTAACTCACTTGCACCGGCAAAAACGGCATTTGCTGGGGGTGTACCCACTTTGATATTATCCAAGTCGAAGTAGAAGTCTCCACTATTTCTAATTGCTTGAATCACAACCGTAGCAGTTTCACCGGCATAAGCTGATAGGTCTGCAGAAACTTCTGCATAGTCGGTTGATTCTGTATGTCCTGCATCACTTGATACATAGACCAGATCATAGTTGGCTCCGTAATCGGTGGAAACAAATACACCAAAATCAAAAGCATTAGCGGAGGTCGCATTCGCCGGGTATCCAGTGTAATCAACAACACGGTATTGGAAAGATACCTCAGGGGTGTCACCCAGATTCACAAAAGGTGTTGTGATTTGGCCAACAGTAACCGAGCCAAAAAGATTAACGGTTAATCGTTGTGAATCATCGACTCCACCGGAGGTGCGTACAGACATGTTTCCAGCCCAGCCAGCAGGTCTTGAGAACGAACCAGTCGTTTCAAAGTCTTCGGAGATGTAGATGGCTGGATCGGGATCCAGTACTTCCGAGTTTACATTTACAGTTACCGATGCGTTGCTGGTATCATTGGTGGCGAGTTCGAAAGATCCGGCGTATGCATCATTCACCTCTGAAGGTGTAAACGTAACGCTTAGCGTATCGCTTTCTCCAGGTGCAATCGTGGCGGGTAATCCGGATACTGACACTTCTGCAGAAGAAGAAGTGAACGAGACTTCCAGATCACCTCCACCAAGATTATTGATGATATAATCTTCCATGTAGCTACCGCCAAAGTAAGTAGACCCAAAATCAACGGATCCAGCACCAGCAAAAACGGGGTCTTGAGGTCCTTCTAAAACGGTAACCAGGTCAATCACATTAGCACGGCCCCAGTTATTAATCCCTTCAAATCCAAATTGATAAGTACCTGAGGGGTTTGGAAGTGAGACTGTAAATTCATTCCAACTGGATAAACTATTCGTATAATGGGCTATCTCTTGCCAAGCCGAAGTGGTGTCTGCTCGTACCAACACTTTGGTTTCGTTTATATCAGTGAACCAATTTTCTTGACCCAACCAGAAAGATAGCTGAGGGTTTGAGAGCGTTGACAAGTCTAAGACGGGTGATGCAAGGATCGTTGATCCACCACCACTTGCAGAGACGTAACGGGCGTTGAGTGAACCCTCATAGGCTGCTGAAATGACACCTCCAGAAGAACCTGCAGCAAATGTCCAATCATATGTGCCATCTGTATATTCTTGCGTCCATGACCCTCGAGTTTCAGAGTCATCTTCAAAGGTTTCTGTCCATGGGAAGGTACTTACGGTCAGTGAAGATTTGTTGGCCGCAAGAGGAATTGTTATGCCCGGCGACATCGATTCCTCTTTCTTTATAATTTTTGTTTCACGTTCATTTACCTCTAAGCCATCCACTTGAGCAGACCGCTCTGCTGGGAACTCATTGAGGATTTTGATTCGATCCTGTGCCTGAGTTGGGCTAATGACTAGGGTTAGTGAGAAGATCAGTGCCAGCAAGGAGTATCCCGCTTTCCTGATGATTTGTAGTTGAGATGCATTCATAGGTATACCAGTTAGGTTATTGGTTTTTCGATTGTGAAAGGGTGCTTAAAATACGTTTTGCACATTGCAAACAGCTATACACATAATACCACAGTATATAATACTTTCGTAGCAATAAATCAATTGTCGTTTTCCACGTAAATCAAAAAAAAAGGCGCTCCAAATGGAACGCCTTTTTTCACGAGGATTTTCGGATGAATTATTTCATCAACATCATTTTTCTGGTTTGGACAAAATTGTTTGCCGTTAGTCGGATGATGTAAATCCCCGTTGTAAGGTTGGAAGCATCGAATGTGACTTCGTACATTCCAGCCGTTTGTTTACCATCTGCTAGTACGGTGAGTTGTTGCCCGAGAAGATTGTAAACCTCGAGTTTTACATCTGCAATTTCCGGCAACTGATACCGGATCTGTGTAGATGGGTTGAACGGGTTCGGATAGTTCTGCTCGAGAGCAAACACGGTAGGGATTGTTTGATCCTCAGTGGAGGTTCCCATTTGAGTGGTGAAGGAGAACGTTGCAGACCAACTTCCGGAGCCTTGTGCATTCTCACCTCGTACACGCCAGAAGTGCTCTGTAAGTTGCTCTAGCATCTCTTCGATCGTGAGAGAGTTGCCGGTTAGGTCTGTCTCGTCTACGATTAGCGTTTCAAAACTTGCATCGGTTGCAACCTGGAGTGAGTATGTGTCTGCATTGGAGGATTCGCTCCATTCAAACGTTGGCATTTGGGAAACGTCGGTTGCTCCGTCCGCAGGGGATTGCAGTGTTACATTACCGGGAGTGTATACAATCGTATACTCTGCTTCTGCCACATTGCTGTTCTGGAACCCTGTTGCAATGGCGATCGCCTTTATCGTGGTTGTTTCTGTTATAGCGAAAGCTCCGTTGTATTCTGTAGCGTTTCCATCGGGTGTGCTACCATCTGTTGTGTAGTATATGGTTGCACTGGATGTACTGCTGGTGATGGTTACTACAACTTCATTGGTGTACGTACCTCCCGCAGGATCAAACATCGGGGTTTCTGCTACGGGTTCATCAACAATCGTGTAGAGCGCTTCTGTGATTTCGCTGTTGAGGAATCCATCTGCAATGGCGATCGCTTTCAAGGTTGTCGTTTCCGTAAAGGTTACCGGCGAATTGTACACAGCAGATTGTGCAGTCGGATCGGAGCCATCTGTTGTATAGTAGATGGTTGCAGATTCGGTATCACTACTGATAGTGACGGTGACCTCATCGGTGAAGGTTCCTCCTGCCGGATCGAAATCGGGAGCGTCGGCAACAGGTGTGGGTTCTCCTTCGTTTGGAAGGATCTTTAGCACAAATCCACTAGCAAGGAGTGGGCTGGCACTGGATGGTACAAATGTTCCATCAAACCCTGTGAGATCCTGGCTGTAGATGGCACCGCCGAAGGTGTCTTGCACAGTAAATGTTCCCAGATCGGAAAGTCCGCTGTTATCCCATGTAAAGGTAATCGGGCCGTTACCAGCTGCTGCTGTGTACTCGAAGTTGAATGTTTTTTCCGTGATTGAGTTATCCAGGAACTTTTTGAAATAAGATACCCCACCTACTTTGATTCGGCCGTCAAAGGCACCATCTGGGGGGGCAGGAGGGGCGAGTTGATCCAGGCCGTCTACAAAATCCACCATCCCGTTGGGATCGATACCCACGGTGAGATCGATGTCATTTGAACCGTCACTCACATTGAACACCACGGAGAATGCAAGCTCATCCGATACGATATTGTAGGTTGCCTCGGCGATTTCACTATCATTGAAGCCTTCTGCAATAGCAATGGCTTTTATGGTTGTGGTTTCTGTAATCATCAAAGCATCGCTATAAACATTGGCTCCTGCATCGGGTGTTGATCCATCGGTTGTATAGTAGATCGTTGCCTCTGTTGTGGCTGTGCTAATCATCACCTCAACCTCATTTAAATAGGTGCCAGATGAGGGTGAAAATGATGGAGTTGCAGCAACAGGTGTTTGGGTTACCACATAGTTTGCAGATGCAATAGCACTATTTTGGAATCCATCCGCTACTGCAATCGCTCTGAGAGTGGTCGTCTGTGTAAGGGTGATAGTGCCTGTATACTCATTGGATCCGTCACTTGGTGTAGTGCCATCCGTTGTATAATAGATGGTGGCACCTGCGGTTCCGGAAGTGATGCTTACCTCGACATTGTCTGTGAAGGAACCACCTGCTGGATCGAAAACCGGTGTTTCGGCGATCGGCTCTTCTGTTGGTGGCTCATTTCCGGTCGGAGTAAGAAGCATCACAAATCCACTTGCCAGAACGGCATTGGCTTCGGAAGGTGTGAAACTACCTCCAAAGGTAGTCAAGTCTTCACTATAAACAGAGCCACCAAAAGCATCTGTAACGGTGATGGAAGCTACAGTTTCGGCCAAGTTGGTGTTCCATGTAAAGGTGATAGGGCCGTTTCCTGCTGCCGCCACGTATTCAAAGCTGAATGTCTTCTCTGTGAGGGTGTTTTCGAGGTATTTCTCGAAATAGGAAATGTTATTGACTTTAATGCGTGCATCAAATGCTCCGTCGGGTGGAGGGGGTGGTGCTATGGCATCCAAGCCCTCAACGAAATCAAGTTGACCATTTGGATGCACACCGACGGTGAGATCGATGTCGTTCACACCATCACTCACGGTAAACGGAATTCCAAATGCCAATCCTTCTGGCTCATCGCCTTCGATGGTGTAGGTTGCTTCCGCTACGTCACTATCCTCGAATCCTTCTGCGATTGCGATCGCTTTGAGTGTTGTGGTTTCGGTAAAGGTGACAGGTCCCGTGTACTCTGTAGAGCTCGCGTCGGGGGTGGATCCATCGGTGGTGTAGTAGATCATCGCATCAGCGGTAGCTGAACTTATGCTTACTTCCACGCTTTCGGTGAAGGTGCCGCCTGCAGGATTGAAGACCGGGGTTTCGGCAACGGGCTCCACCACAGGAGGTTCATTACCCGTTGGAGTTACCAACATGATAAATCCATCGGCCAGTATAGGACTTGCTGTGGATGGAGTGAAGGAGCCATCAAATGATGAGAGGTCTTCGCTGTACACACTACCTCCAAATGTGTCGGTAATGGTGATATTGGCTACAGTTTCCGCCAGATTTGTATTCCAGGAAAACGTGATTGGGCCGTTGCCTGCTGCAGCCACATATTCGAATCGGAATGTCTTCTCCGTGAGTGTGTTTTCGAGGTATTTTTCGAAATAGGAGACGTTATTCACTTTCACTCGGGCATCGAATGCTCCATCGGGCGGTGGTGGCGGAGCAATAATATCGAGTCCTTCCACAAAATCCGTTTGACCATTGGGGTCGATTCCTACAATTAAGTTAATGTCATTTACTCCGTCATCAACCACAAATGTGATGCCCCATGCTAGTCCTGAAGGCGGCTCATCCGGTTCGATGGTGTATGTCGCTTCTGCAACATTACTATCAAGGAATCCATCTGCTGTCGCAATGGCTTTTAGGGTGGTGGTTTCGGTAAAGGTGATGGGTCCGCTGTATTCTGTGGAGCCTGCGTCCGGTGTAGACCCGTCGGTGGTGTAATAGATCATGGCACCGGCAGTCGCT
>PZPG01000109.1 GCA_003045995.1 Bacteroidota bacterium | reverse complement strand
CACAGGGCCATCCTGTGTTTCAAGTCGGATTGGTTCGGAGAAATACCGGGCAAGCTCGCGACCGGCCGGTGAGGTTTGCTCTGCCGGCTGTTCCGTCACCCGAACAGCAGTTTTCAGATCGGGACGGGTCCCGATCCAAATGGTAGTATACTGTGATTTTGAGGCAACCGGTTGTGTTTCTCCCGATCCTGTACTTTCTGATTCAGTACTTCCCGATTCTGCACTTCCCGATTCTGCACGTTCCGGAAGTGCATCTCCCGTAACCAAGCCGTAAAGAACCGGCCCCGCTTCCAGTTCCAGTTGGAATGCCTTTGGAGCTGGCTCTGCCCAAAGACTACCCACATTCTGCCAAGCGGACGCATCAACCCACTCCACATTCCTGGCTGTGAGAACGGCATCGTACTGCAAACGCTTGTTGTACCCATTGAATACCATCACGTGATCTTTTTGGAGTACTTCCTCCGACTCTGTTCGTGCACGGTTGAGTGTTTCGTCGCGCTGGCCGGAGACCGGAAAATATCCGGGTGTGTAGGGGGATTGAGTGGTGTGATGGCCGGCAACCGGAAGTCCGAGTTTGCCCAGCGTAATCCAGATCGGTTCTGCTGAAAGTCGCTCGTGACTATAGCCAGACTGCATCTCCAGGACGGTGTACTGATCGCGCGGGAGTACGTGCTGACTGTTGGCCGTTACATTGCTTCGGTTTCCGTAGGTGCCGGTCCAAAGAGATGCGTGCCCGGCTGAAGTAACGGAAGGAAAGGCAGGAACCGCGAAATCTGCACAGGCCCCGTGGTCGAATACCCGATAGAGAGCTGGCGCCTCATCCTCTGTGAGGTATTGCCGAAGAATCGATTCGTTCATGGCATCGATGCTGAGCAGGATCGCTCGTTCGGATGGCTGGTTGGAACATCCGCTGAGCATCATGAGGGCGGCAACCAGCAGTCCTGTAATGGTGGTTTTTATGCTCGTTGGTGTAGATTTCGAGCGCGCATCTTCCAAAATAGAGCGAACTAATGCCGGTTGCTGCAGAATGCGATGCCTAAAGTGTGTTTGTCTCATCGGGTTGATGCAATGGGTTTATGATTCCGAAGCGGGTTTATAACTCCGAAACGGGTTTATGATTCCGAAGCGGCGGTGTAGTTTGCTTCCACCATCGCCCAGTCGATTAGTCCCAGGAAGGCTCCCAGGTAATCGCCACGTCGGTTTTGATAATTGAGGTAGTAGGCGTGCTCCCACACGTCGACACCCATAAGCGGGGTAAGGCCATCCGATAGCGGGTTGTCCTGGTTCGCCGTGGCACGAATGTGAAGTTTGCCCTCATCATCCAGAACCAGCCAGGCCCAGCCACTTCCAAAAACCGTGGATGCAGCGCTGGCAAACTCCTCTGCCATCGCATCGAAGCTACCAAAATCCCGGTCAATCATATTCATTAGGGCTTCCGATGGCGCAGTAGGATCCGGGCTCATCACATTCCAGAAAATGTAATGGTTAAGCGTCCCGCCACCGTGATTCCGAACGGCTGATTGTACCTCTGCCGGCATCGAGTTCCAGCCGGCGTTCAGCTCGGCCAGCGTCATTCCGTGGAGTTCTGCGTGCGGCTCGAGTGCTGCATTCAGCTTATTGATGTATCCCTGATGGTGTTTCCCGTGATGGATGTTCATAGTTTGGGTGTCGATCGCGGGTTCCAGTGCATCGGGCGCATAGGGAAGCGGAGCAAGTTCGAACGGATAGGTCATCTCCATGATGTCACCGAATGAGAGATAGCTGCGCTCCATGGCATCCGCTTCGCCGTTAGAGTAGGTACTGCCGGCGCCGGAATTCATGTCGCCGGATTGGGGTGATGTACACTGAGTAAGTGTAACAATCGTCGTTCCTGTGATCAGCAGGATTAAAAGGTTGCGGAAGGTTACGGAAATCGGGTTCTTGATATTGGTTTGTGTCATAACTGGGTTTGGTTTGTATCTGTTTTCGGTTTGATGGGGTTCGTTCTGGGCTCTAACTACTTGGCCGTCCCGATTGACCATCCTACTTGGTCATCCTATTTGGTCATCACGGCATTGTCGAGCTGATAGATGATGCCCATGCTGGCATCGGATACCAGGCGAAACGTTCCTTTGACGGTAACAGGACGATTGGTAAACTCAACGGCCTCGTCTGCAACTACATAGACCATGGATTCGGCTTCACCTGGCCCGCAAAAAAAGCAGTTGCTCATGGGGCTGGCGCTCACCAGAAAGGTTTGGTGTTTTCGCGTGTATTCAAGCGGAAACATGAACCCTTCAATGGCGACTTCTTTTCCGTCGAGTGCCTGCTGCTGTTCGTTGAATGTGGCTTCATAGAAGTTATCTTTCCATTGCCACTGAACGTTTGCCAGCACCGACCAGTCCAGGGTTTCGTCCTGAGTATTCAGCATAGTGTTTAACGTATTCAAACCGGTCTCTTTCAAACCGGTCTCTGACGCCCAAATTGGGATGTGAGCCGGTGCAGCGGACGCATCAACCCGAGAAATGCCAGAAAGGATGAACAGGACAATGAGTGTAAATAGGAATCGGATCATGGGACGGGGCGTTTATGTCGTTGTCGTTTAGGTTTTGGTTAGCGTTTCGGCAATGTCGGTGCGGTAGGCCTGGATCGCGGGGATTAGGGAAGCGATGAGGCCGGCTGCAAGGGAAATGCCGAGTAGCCAAAGTTCTTCGGGAAGAAAACGGAAGGCGCTCATCTGAAATTGTTGTGCTTCGGTGATGGTTCCAGTTAGTACCCAAACCGCAGTATGGCCGAGAATCATTCCAAGGATGGTGCCGGCTATGGAGAGGGTGATGCCTTCGAGGGTGAAAAGGGTGAATAGTTTGCGACGGGGGGCACCGAGAGAGCGCATGATGGCGAGGTCGTATTTTCGATCTTTCATGGAGTTGAGCAGGGCGATGAAGATGCCGAGCAGGGAGGCGAAAATGAGGATATAGGCAAAGATTTGGATCGCGTCTAGGCCGATACCAAGGAGACCCAGGAGTCGGGTAATTTCGATGGCAGGGGCGGCGGCCTGGAGGTTGGTTTGATCCATGATAAAGCGAGGGAACTGGGCGGCAGCGAGGGGGTTGCGGTACTCGATAAGGAGGGATGTGATCTGTTCGTCGAGGTTTGCAGGGTTGAGGTAGCTGGTGTCGGTGACAGGACGACCTTTGGCGTGAGTGTGGCCGGCATGGTCGTCTTGAGCGTGATGATCGATGTCTTGCTCGTGGGCGTGCGTGTGATCGTGATCTGAGTCTGCTGCGGAGGCAGTCGCCGAATCCAGTTCCTCCGAATCCACTTTAACGGTATCCACTTCATAGGAATGGATTCCCCACATGGTTTCAACCGCGGAGAGTAG
>PZPG01000108.1 GCA_003045995.1 Bacteroidota bacterium | reverse complement strand
CACGTTCTTTCGCTTCACAAGCTGGTTGGCTTCACAAGCTGGTTGGCTTCACAAGATCCCGCCTTTGGGTTGATGATTCGTCAAAGTTAATCCTCCTTCCACGGGATTTTTCTACACACAGAACGCTTGTCAAATCAAACCGTAAAAAATACATGAAATCGAGCGGAGTTTCAGCAATGATCTTACCCATGATCATAGTCATGACCTTATCCTTCCCCACAACATACGCTGAACATAATCTCAACCTCCATCCCAACCTCATCTCAACCTTTATCCCCTGCCGATTTCTCGGTATATTCATTCGGAAAATTTTTGTTGCCGGCAAGTCTGCCAGCCGGACACCATCAACCATCAGAAAAATTAGTAGATAAAACGGAGCGTTATGAAAGATTTTTTGGAGCAACTTGGGATTCAGTCACACAATCACGGCACCTCGACGGGGCAGCTTTCCTGGAGTTCGGAGGGTGCAGGCGCGATCATGAGTTACACGCCGGTAAACGGGTCGGAGATTGCGGAGGTGAGCGAAACGACCCGAGAGGATTATGAGCGTGTGGTGAAGGCTTCGCAAGAGGCGTTCGAAACGTGGCGGATGATGCCGGCGCCACAACGGGGGGAGATTGTGCGGCAGATCGGGAACAAACTGCGCGAGTACAAAGAGCCACTGGGCAAGCTGGTGTCGTACGAGATGGGGAAAATTTACCAGGAGGGGCTGGGCGAGGTACAGGAGATGATCGACATTTGCGATTTTGCCGTAGGCCAGAGCCGAATGTTGTATGGCAAAACGATGCATTCGGAGCGCCCGAAGCACAGAATGTACGAACAGTGGCATCCGCTTGGGCCGGTTGGGGTGATTTCAGCGTTTAATTTCCCGGTAGCGGTGTATAGCTGGAATGCGATGATTGCGGCGATTTGCGGCAATACGGTGATCTGGAAGCCGTCGGAGAAAACTCCGTTGTGTGGTGTGGCGGTGCAAAATATCACGGCGGAAGTGCTACGAGAGAATGACCTTCCGGAGGGTGTGTTCGGGTTGATTACGGGAGGCCGCGAGGTCGGGGAATGGATGACCTCGGACGTGCGTGTACCGCTGATTTCGGCGACCGGGTCGATCCGGATGGGCAAGCAGGTGGCGCAGGTGGTGGGTGCACGGCTGGGCAAGTCGATCCTGGAGCTTGGCGGAAACAACGCGATTGTGATCTCGAAGGAGGCAGATCTGGAGATGACGATTCGGGCGGTTGTGTTCGGCGCAGTGGGAACGGCCGGGCAGCGATGTACGAGTACGCGGCGGCTGATTATCCACGAGGATGTGTACGAGGAGGTGCGCGATCGCCTGATCTCGATTTACGAGCATATCCGAATTGGGGACCCACTGGAAGATGGAACCTTGGTTGGGCCTCTGATTGATGCGGATGCGGTTCAGAATATGCAGAATGCACTGGCGAAGCTAGCCGAGGAGGGTGGTACGGTACTTTGTGGCGGGGATGTGCTGGAGAATATCGAGGGACATTACGTAAAGCCGGCGCTGTGCGAGGCGCAAAATCATTATGAAATCGTGCAGGAGGAGACGTTTGCACCGATTTTATATCTGCTGAAGTACAAGACCCTCGACGAGGCGATTGCGCTGCACAACGGCGTGAAGCAGGGGCTGAGTTCCTCTATCTTTACGCTGAACATGCGCGAGGCGGAGACGTTTTTAAGCCATCTCGGATCCGACTGCGGGATTGCGAATGTGAATATCGGGACCAGCGGGGCGGAGATTGGCGGGGCCTTTGGTGGCGAGAAAGAGACTGGTGGAGGGCGCGAATCCGGGTCCGATGCCTGGAAAGCGTACATGCGCCGGCAAACCAACACGATTAACTGGAGTGATGAACTGCCGCTTGCACAAGGAATTCAGTTTGATGTGTGATGGTGATGTGTGATCACTCCTTTGCAACCTAGTCACTCGCTCACAGCGTAATTTTCACTCCGGCGTTGATGTACCGCCCTTCAAGCGGTGCATAGATATCGCGAAACGACGGCTGTTCCCGCATGCCCGTGTAGATGGTTTCGAAGCGGGTTTGTCTCGTATCAAACAGGTTTTCAAAATTGACGAACACGGTGAACCAGTCCCAGGTTTTCTCGACCATCACCCCGAAAATCGTGTACCCCTCGCCCGAGGAATCCTCGTTTCGGGCCTGTGGGCTGTAGTAGTACGATTCAAGTCCGAAGCGATAATCGCCGTGTTCTTCGATCATAAGGACAGCGCTTGCCTGATGTGGAGAGTTCATGGGTACTTGTACCGACTGACCGGCTTCTTGTCGACGAGCATCCACGTATGTGTACCCGAGAAATAGTTTCACCGGGCCGCGAATGAGGGCGATATTGGTTTCGATTCCGCGGCTTCGGACAGATCCGTTCAGATTGCCAAAGCGATACAGATTGTCGTCCTGGGCAAAATCGCTGTCCTGGGTAAGTTCGCTGTCCTGGGCAAAATTGCTGTCTTGAGTAAGTTCTCCTTGGGCAATATTCCCGTCGCGTGTAAGGATAATCGGGTTGTCCAGGTGGGTGAAGTAGAATAGCTGGTTCACACGCAGAACGGTTTCACCTTGCAGTATGGTGCGGAAGTTGAGGTCGCCGTTTATGCCAGCCGATTCTTCGGCTTTCACTTGTGCAGGGTCGGGTGGAAGGACGTTACGAAATGCCCTGTTTTCTGCCTCATCGGTGAAGATATCGGGCAGTTTGTAACCAAGGCCACCGCCGAGGCGCATCGACCAGGCTGGGTTGAAGCGGTAGAGTAGCGAGATTCGGGGTAGCAAAAACCAACGCTTATCGAACGAAGCAGGATCGACAAAATCTGCGCGAAGTCCGGTTTCTGCCGAAAACTGTTCGGTGAGGGTGGTGGTATTTTGAATGAAGACTCCCGCGATGGTCGATTTCGCATCGGTAGGATTGGCCGTGGTTCCGTCGAATTGATCGGTCCACAGGTTTATGCCGGCAACCCAGCTGTTTGCCCAACGGCTTGCGTTGTGACCGGCGCCATGATCGTCTCCGTGTTCGTGATCATGCTCACCCCCGTCCTCATGTTCATGCTCGTCTTCATGCTCGTCCTCACCCCCGTCCTCATGCTCGTCTCGGCGAATACCTTGGGATTCCCGCATCACGGCAATTTCAGTAAAACTCGCCGTCTGATCCCCATCAAACCGAAACCCCGGAATTTCAATCGATCGCCCAAATACATTGAAACTGTTTTTGAGTGTAATTTCGGTTTGATCGGATAGCCGATGCGTGATGGCAAGCTGTGTGGTGATGCGGTGGGAGTCGTGCTGTTCAAAGTATCGGTTCTGCGTTTCTTCTCCGGTTAGGTAGAGCATGTCGCCACCCGTCCGGCGTTCCACCGAGAGCTGCCCGCCGGCCATG
>PZPG01000052.1:11145-14229 GCA_003045995.1 Bacteroidota bacterium | reverse complement strand
GCCACCATTTTCCAAACCACCCGCGGGAGCAGAACTCTCTTCGTTACGATTCAGCGATAGCGTGTACCCGGTAGCAAAGGTTAACAGATCACGGAAGCTAATCTCCCCGTCCGATACCGGCAACGAATAGTAATTCCCGACCGCCGCAGATCCGATGTCGTACTTCAACCGGTACCCGGGATCCGCCGTCGTTGTGAAATACGCCGAAGCAAACCCGGTGAGATCCGCAAAGTCTACCTTCCCATCCGGCACGCCGGACGCCCCGGTCGCACTCGTATCTCCCGGATAGAACTCCACGGTAGCCGAGTCGGCTGCGGCCAGCGTCAAATTCCCTGTCAAATCCCCGCCCGGCAGCGTCTTAAATAGCTCGTAATTCACCAAATCCACCTTCACATCCGACGCCCCCGCTTTTTTCATGCGAAATGACAAGCGCAGCAGTGGACTCGTGTTGCCCGTCCTGGTACTATCATTGTACAACTGTGCATTCCCACCAATCGTCGAGGCGGTCACCTCCACACGCGAAAAGTCCGTCCCATCAATCGTTACATCATCCAGCATTTGGGTATTGTAGATCGGTCCCAGCGAGTTCTGCCCATCGGTTTCTGCGGTAAAAAACGGCCCCGGCTCGATCCCCTTCACCGATAGCGACCCAACTTGCGGATTCAACTCCAAAAGTGTCTTATCAAACCGAAACACCAACCGCGCGCTGTTTACACTATCCGCATACGTGGACGCGAGTGTTACATCAAAACTCACCGCCAGTGAATCATAGGAAAAGTCCACAGCCGACCCGGAAACCTCCACAAATGACCCCACCCCACCATTGTAATTCGCTGCAAGCGCATCAGGAACCCGTCCATCGCCATCGGTAGGCCGAAATCGCACGTTGCTGTATCCCGTAATCCCCGGCCCGGCACTCCCAGCACCGGAACCGCCAGAACCGGAACCGCCAATCCCCGCTCCACCCGTCTGCCCCACCATCGACAAGCCCAGCGTAACCTCCTGCAACCCACACTGTCCCCAAATCGGTTCATTCGCCTCACTCAGCAAACTCCCCGTGGCAAAATCCGCAGGCTCACTCGCGATCTGCTCCACACACCAGTACCGCAGATCCTGGTTAAATACCTCCGCATCCTGAAACAACGCCGTCATATTGTTCACCCGCGATACATCCCAGCTAGTCACACGCTGGTTAAACACCTTCGCCCCGCCAAACATATTCTGCATATTCACCGGCCCATCCGCCTTACTACCGATATCCGTCCAGCCCAGCGCTACGCCGCCATTGTTATACGCATTGCTCAGGCGAAACATAAACTGCATGTATCGAACCCCCGACAGATCCCAATCACTCAAATCCTGGTTAAAAGCATTTGAGAGCATAAACATATACGACATATTTGTGGCACTACTCACATCCCACTCCGAAAGATCCTGGTTAAACGCCCCCGTATTCTGAAACATTTGTGTAAAATTCTCCACACTACTCACATCCCACTTCGAAATATCCTGGTTAAACGCCGGATTGTTCATAAAAATCGCCTGCATCGTCGTGGCATTACTCACATCCCAGCTCGATATATCCGGATTCGCCGAGCTATTCATAAACACATTGTTCATCGCCGTCACCAGCGTTGTACACAACTTCGAAAAATCTGCCCCTTCCGTCCGTCGCGTAAGCAGAAGTGTCCGGTCGACAGCCTCATACGTAATTCCATTCACCACCCCTGTGTCGCCAGGGTTCGCCCCCTCGCATGTAATCGTCACGCCATTCTCATGCAGTATAAATGGAGCCATGGCAAAAGTGGGTTGATGCGGCAGCAAAACGGCCAACAGCACAAACAGGCTTACAAGAGACAGCAAGAGAGGGTGAAAGCCAGGTTGAAAACGATGTTTGAGGCGGTGCTTGAGGCAGAGACGTTTTGAGATCATAAGACAATGGAATTCTTCGGTTCGGGATGATGCAAAACAGAGTACATGAATATGTATATGAAACAAGTCTCTGAGAAAGCGTTGTGCGATCACAATACCATATTTCCGAGTAAAGAATTGTTCCGATTTCGGGAAAATTGTCCCGATTTCGGAAAAAAACCTCTCAAACCGCTATCTTTCGGTGTCTTCACTCTTGCAAACTGCTGGCAAGATTCTCGCAAGCCGCAACAAATCGCACACGCTACTACGCCATTCCCATCAACCCGATCCTACCCCATGCAAGCATTCTGGAACGAGCGCTTTGGTCACAATGAGTACGCATACGGTAAACAACCCAATCAATTTTTCCGCGATGAGCTTCTCCTGCGGAAGCCCGGCACCATTCTACTTCCGGGAGAAGGCGAGGGGCGCAACGCCGTCTTTGCCGCAGAGCAGGGGTGGAACGTTGATGCCATCGACTGGAGCGAATCGGGACGTCAAAAAGCACTCAGGCTTGCAGCCGAACGGGGTGTGGCGATCAATTATCAGGTGGCGCAGTTCGAAGCGTCTCTGGTGCGGCCCGGAAAATACGATGCATGTGGTGTGGTCTTTTTTCATTTGGAACCCGGGTTGATGCGAGAAGCATTCACGGCAATGATTCGGGGCCTCCGGGCAGGCGGGGTTCTCATTGCAGAGCTTTACGAGAAAAAGCAGCTGGCGTTAGGAACCGGGGGACCACGCAGTGAAGATCTGCTCTATACATCCAATCAGATCCGAACGTGGGTAGAGGGGGAGGCCGCATCGATCCTCACGCTCGAAGAACGCGAAGTGGAGTTGCAGGAAGGTGCATATCATTCCGGCCCGTCCGCTGTACTTCGACTCGTTGCTCAGCGGCTTGTTGCTTCAGGAAATAATCCGAAAACCTGATCGTGTAATGCCAGTGATTCAAAAATTTGAAAGACTCGACAAACTCAAACAAACCCTTGCCGACTCTTCCAGCGCATACCGCTCGCTGGTGTACAAATACAGATCCTATCGGGACGGCTGGAGTTTTCCCGCAACCATGGCTCACACCACCGGGTACAAGATGGTGACCCACAATTACGAGCCGGAGGTTACGGCGCAGATCCAATCGATTCTCAGGCCTGGTGATCACTTTCTCGACATTGGCGC
>PZPG01000052.1:10466-11069 GCA_003045995.1 Bacteroidota bacterium | reverse complement strand
GGCACGTCATCAGGCATGTACTCTGGCACGCATTCAGGCAGTACACCCGACTCGGGCAATCGTACAGGCACCGGAGTAGGCAGTACCGGAGAAATTGGAACAGGCCTCGACACCGGCGGACGGCAAATTGCTGTAGAGATGGAACCCGAGAACTACCAGTGTCTCACTCACAATCTCTCCAATTACTCAGCGGCAAAACCTCTTCACTGCGCGGTTTCCGACAAATGCGGCACAATCACCTTCCACAGAAGCCTCCACTCTTCGTGCCATAGCCTGCACGACACCAATAATCTCATCGACCGGTCTGCAGCAGAGAAAGAACAAGTTCGTTGCGTTACGGTCGATCATATCTGGCAAGAGCATTTCGGCGGTGAACCCATCAAACTCATGAAAATGGATGTCGAAGGCGCCGAACTTCAGGCACTGCAAGGTGGCGAGGAAGCCTTCTCCTCCGGGGCCATCGAGCACATTATTGTGGAGTACTGCCCTCGTGCGATGCAAAATGCCGGTCAGGATACCCATCAGCTGTACCAACTGCTCTCAGAATGGTTTCAGTTCGGGGTGATGGAAAACGTGCCCGGGTTCGGGAACCAGGATGCTCCC
>PZPG01000052.1:8646-10307 GCA_003045995.1 Bacteroidota bacterium | reverse complement strand
CTAAAAGCGGATTTCGGTGACAAACTGCACCCGGGTAAAGTCGTTTTGCCCATACAGCGGATCCGCAACCACGCTGGCAACATCGAGCATAAATTTGGAGCGATTTGGGAAAATGTACGCCACACCCAGAATGGTTTGGCGGTTGACGGTGTGCTCCAAGTCTTCGTTGCGAAGGTATTCGAAGCGCCCGGTTAGACTGAGGGGAACCGAGAATGGGCGCAACTCGGTAAAGAGACCCCATCCTGTGAGCGAGTAGGCTTGCCGACGGGCATTGATGTACGACCCGCTCCCGTCTCCCTCCGACTGGATCGTCTGCGCCAGGAAGCGCCAGGGCTCCGATTCGAAGCTGAGACCGCCTCCGAACAGATGGAAATCGGAATTGAATTCGTTGTTGCCGTCCCCGATTGCGGTAAAGCCCGATACCTGAAGCCCCGGGAGTCGGCGCGGAAGGGGACGGAGGGCGATCCTGGCTTCGATGAGTTTGTTCCGGTTTGCCTCGAGCGCGGAGTACCCGCCACCGTTATAGAGCCCGATATCGATGCTGCCATACGTGCCAGGCGGCGTACGCATCCCTCTGTGAGCGGTTGCATCCAGCGGTTCGCCCAGCAAGGCCGAAAAGGAGAACCCGTAATCGGCGGAGCTGAGGATGTCGTTTTGATCGAGAAACATCGGTTTTTGTGCCCGGTAGTCGTTGATGTCCTGCTCAAAGTCGATCCAGGGGCGGTGCACCACGCCGATATCCAGCGATGGGTTTTTGAGAGGGCCGAGGTCCTCGAGTGACATCTTCAGCAGGGCGTATTTGAGGCGGAGCTCGATGTCGCCGGCGCCGTCTCCCTCCTCGTCGATCGAAATGTCCTGCGTGAAGCGGATGCTGAAGCGATCTGTAATGGCACGCCGAAAGGTGATATAGCCGCGTTTGAGTGAAAATTCATCGGATTGCTCCCCGTTTGAGGTGGTATGATCGTACGAAAAGAAAAACTGCCCGTCGAAATCGAGGTTTTGCCCGGCATCCTGAGCGGTACCATCCGTTGCGCCAAACATGGCCAGCAGGAGCAATAACATAGTCCAAAATTGAATGCTGGTAATGGGGTGGGTAACGACGGGTTTTACAACAGGTTTTACAACAGGTTTTACATCGGGTTGATGGACAAGATCATGTTTCTGCATACTTGCTGGGTTGCTGTCAAGTTGATGTAGCTCGGATGGATTGCATCCGGGTTTCTTGGTCTCTCTGAATGCACAAAGATACAAAAAGAAAAAGATTCATAGGTTTTGAAGAATGATTCACATTGCATAGCCTCCCATTCTGTAGTACATTCTAAACAGACAACTTGGGTTCGAAAAATACATCCTAGGGTGTATTTCATGGGGGCATTTCACGAGTGTATTCCATTGAATTCTGAGGATGTACTTTATGAGTGTATTTCACGTGGGAATTCCATCGATGTACTTTAAACGCACGCGTTTAGGAAGGTGCATTTGAAGGTGGGATGATGCCTCTGATGGCAGTTTGGCCTTTGGGTCAAAGGTGCGGACGTATCAACCCGAAAAGAATAAACCCCGTGAGGACGCTGGGAGGAAATAGGGATAAATTTGAGACAAAAACGGAGCGAAACAGTATGGACGTAACGGAGCAAACGACGAAGACACAAGCAACGAAG
>PZPG01000052.1:0-8603 GCA_003045995.1 Bacteroidota bacterium | reverse complement strand
CAATTCGGGCACCGCGGGGCACGGCGATTACGTGTAAGGGATGGCATCAGGAGGCGGCGATGCGGATGCTAATGAATAATTTGGATCCGGAGGTGGCGGAACGGCCGGAGGATTTGATTGTGTATGGAGGCGGGGGGAAGGCGGCGCGGAATTGGGAGAGTTATCATCGGATTGTGCGCACGTTGCAGCGGCTGGAGAATGATGAAACGCTGTTGGTGCAGAGCGGGAAGCCGGTTGGAGTGTTTCGGACGCATGAGGAGGCGCCGAGGGTGTTGATTGCGAATGCGCATCTGGTGCCGCGATGGGCGACGTGGGATGAGTTTCGGCGGTTGGATGCGATGGGGCTTACGATGTACGGGCAGATGACGGCCGGATCGTGGATCTATATTGGCTCTCAGGGGATTGTGCAGGGAACGTATGAGACGTTTGCGGAGTGCGCACGGCAGCATTTTGGCGGATCGCTGAAGGGGAAGCTGGTGGTGACGGCGGGTCTCGGGGGGATGGGAGGCGCTCAGCCGCTGGCCGCCACGATGAATGGGGCTGCGTTTTTGGGGCTGGAGGTAGATGAGTCGCATATCGATATGCGGATTCGGACGGGGTATTGTGATGTGAAATCGACGGATCTGGATGAGGCGCTGGAGATGGTGCTAAATGCGAAGGCGCGGGGAGAGGCGCTGTCGGTGGGGCTGCTGGGGAATATCGCAGAGGTGCTGCCGGAGTTGCTGGAGCGTGGTGTGATTCCCGATGTGCTTACCGATCAGACGTCGGCGCACGATCTGATGCTGGGGTATCTTCCGGCTGGGTATTCGTTAGCGGAGGCGGAGGTGCAGCGGGAGCAGGATCCGGCCACGTACCAGCGGGATGTGCTGGACTCGATGGTGGTGCATGTGCAGACGATGCTGGAGATGCAAAAGCGCGGGGCGGTGACGTTCGATTATGGGAATAATTTGCGGGGGCAGGTGGCGGATCTGCGCGGATTAAAGGAGGCGTTCGATTTTCAGGGGTTTGTGCCGGCGTACATCCGGCCGCTGTTTTGCAAGGGGTCGGGGCCGTTCCGATGGGCAGCGTTGTCGGGGAATCCGCAGGATATTGCGGTAACGGACCGGGAACTGTTGGAGGCGTTTCCGGAGAAAGAGTCGCTGCACCGATGGATTCATCAGGCGCAGGAGAAGATCCATTTTCAAGGGCTTCCGGCGCGGATCTGCTGGCTGGAGTATGGGGAGCGAGCGGAGATGGGGGAGCGGTTTAACCGACTGGTGAAGAAGGGGAAAGTAGATGCGCCGCTGGTGATTGGGCGGGATCATCTGGATACGGGGTCGGTGGCGTCACCGAACCGCGAGACGGAGGCGATGATGGATGGGTCGGATGCGATTGCTGACTGGCCGTTGTTGAATGCGATGCTGAATACGGCGAGCGGGGCGAGCTGGGTGAGTTTGCATCATGGTGGCGGGGTTGGGATCGGGTATTCGATTCACTCGGGGATGGTGAGCGTGGCCGATGGCACGGAAATGGCGGACCGGCGGTTGCGACGGGTGCTGACGAATGATCCGGGGACAGGGGTGATGCGCCATGCGGATGCGGGGTATGACCTGGCGGTGGAAACGGCGAAGGAGCGGGGAGTGGATCTGCCGTCGGTGGATTGAGGCTTGGTTTTGATGGGGAGGTGTGCTAGGGCGGAAGGCTAGGTAGCCAGTCGGCAGAGCTGGGTTTTCGGATACTGGCATGGCCCGGCGGAAGGAAGGGGCGGGGTGGCTCTCCTATCAACCCGAAAAAGAATAAAAAATAGATGAGTTGAATGTATGATGAGTTGAGTGAACGATGAATATACGAATTGAGACATTGTATGAGGATTTGGGCGCGCGAATGGAGGCGCTGAGGGCGGATGCCGGTGCGGTGCGTGCATCGCGGGCGGTTGTGGATGCGGCGCTGCAGGACGGGAAGACGTATTATGGTATCAACACGGGGTTTGGGGCGCTGGCGAACAGGCGTGTGGGAGCGGAGGATTTGAAGAAACTGCAGGAGAATTTGCTGTTGTCGCATTCGGTGGGGGTTGGGGAGCTGATTCCGAAGGAGATTTCGCGGTTGATGTTGCAGCTGAAGGTTCATGCGCTGGGGTTGGGGAATTCGGGGATTTCGGAGGGGACGTTTGAGCAGTTGCTGGCGTTGTTGCATCATGATTTGATTCCTGCAATTCCGGAGAAGGGGTCGGTGGGAGCGAGCGGGGATCTGGCGCCGCTTGCACATATGTCGTTGCCGTTGATCGGGCACGGGGAGGTGTGGAACCACGAGGGGACGGGGTTGATTGCAGCGGCCGAGGCGTTGAAGGGGGCAGGGCTGGCGCCGGTGGAGTTGCAGCCGAAGGATGGGTTGTCGTTGATTAACGGAACGCAGTTTATGGCAGCGTATGCAGCGTGGGTGCTGGAGAAGTCACAGCATCTTCTGCTGGTGGCGGATTTGATTTCGGCGATGAGTTTGGAGGCGTTGCAGGGGTCGATCACACCGTTTGATGGGCGGATTCATGCGATTCGGCCACATGCGGGGCAGACGCAGGTGGCGGCCAATGTACGGGCATTGCTAAAGGATAGCGAGATTCTGGAGTCGCACCGGCATTGCGGGAAGGTGCAGGATCCCTATTGTTTACGGTGCATTCCGCAGGTGCACGGGGCGAGCCGCGATGCCATTGCCTATGCGTCGGGGGTGGTGGAAACGGAGATGAATTCGGTGACCGACAACCCGCTGGTGTTTGAGAATGGGGATATTTTGAGTGGCGGGAATTTTCACGGGCAACCGCTGGCGCTGGTGATCGATCTGGCGAAGATTGCGCTGGCCGAGATTGCGAGTATTTCGGAGCGTCGCACGTATCTATTGCTGGAGGGGCATGACGGGTTGCCGACGTTGCTGATGAAGGAGACCGGAATCAACTCCGGGTTTATGATTCCGCAATATACCTCGGCGGCGTTGGTGTCGGAGAATAAGGTGTTGTGCCATCCGGCGTCGGTGGATTCGATCCCGACGAGTCTTGGACAGGAAGATCACGTGAGTATGGGGAGCATCGGGGCTCTGCACCTGAAACGGGTGTACGAGAATGTGGAGCATGTGCTGGCGATTGAGCTGTTTACGGCGGCACAAGCGCTGGATTTCCGGAAGCCGCTGCGGCCGGGGCGTGGGGTGGAGGCGGCGCACGAGGAGATTCGGCGACGGATTCCGCATGCGTTTAGTGATGCGCTGTTTAAAGAGGACATTGCGAAGGCTCGGCATATGCTTGAGGATCGCTCGTTTGTGGAGCTGATTCGCGCGGAGTTACGGGGGGACGATTGATAGGAGGCGTTCCGGGGGATAGAAGTAGTGCAGAGAAATTTTATTTCAAGATTGATATACCAAGATTGATATGCCACGATTGAATAACATATCGGTGATGTACACGTGTGCGGACGGGCATTCTCGGAACGAGCATTCTCGGGTCGGGGAAGGGGTGCAATCCAGGAGTCGGCAAGCACCAATGGAGAGTCAAGAGCGCGGTGAAGACGCAGGCGCCATACCAAATGCCACATTGGTATGGGAAGGCGAGAACATTTTGTGGGTAGGGCGCGAAGCGGATCTGCCGGAGTTGTACAAAGGGATGGAGCGGGTGGATGCAAATGGCATGATGGCGGTTCCCGGCTTCGTAGATTGTCATACGCACCTCTGCTTTGGCGGTTGGAGGGCAGATGAGTTCGAGATGCGGATCCGGGGGAGGAGTTATCTGGAGATTGCCAAGGCCGGTGGCGGAATACTGTCCACTATGCGTGCGACGCGGGAGGCGACCGAAGAAGAGTTGTTCGAAAAGGCGGCGGGGCTACTGGAGGAGATCCGCGCCCTTGGGGTGACGGCGATCGAGTGCAAAAGCGGGTACGGTCTTAGCATCGAAGCGGAACTGAAACAACTTCGGGTGTACAAGCGGCTGCGGGATCGGGAGCGTGAGCGGGGTGGGATGCGCATTGTTTCAACATTTCTGGGTGCGCATACCGTGCCACCGGAGTACAAAGAGAACCGCAGAGGATACCTGGATCTGGTGATCGGGGAGATGATTCCGCAAGTGGCTGAGGAGGGGCTGGCGGATTTTTGTGATATTTTTGTCGAGGAGTCTGCGTTCACAGTGGAGGAAGCGAGGGAAGTTCTCCTGGCCGGAAAAAAGGCAGGCTTGCGACCGAAAGTGCACGCCGATCAGTTATCCGCCGGGGGCGGTGCGGAACTGGCTGCTGAAGTTGGAGCGGTCAGTGCAGATCATCTGGAGCACATTTCGCGGGGAGGCATTCGTGCGATGGCAGAGGCGGGAGTTGTAGCGGTTACATTGCCAATCGCATCCCTCTACACGCAGCAACCCTTTCTGAATGCACGACCACTGGCCGACGCAGGCGTTCGCGTGGCTGTTGCCACCGATTTTAACCCGGGCTCTGCCCCATCATTCGATCTTCCGCTCGCCATGATGCTCGCCTGCAATCAAAGCCGCCTCACCCCCGCCGAAGCGTTGAAGGGAGCCACGCTCTATGCAGCACAGGCGATCGGTTTGGAGCAGGAGATCGGTTCACTGGAGCCTGGCAAATCCGCCGATTTTCTGCTACTGAATGCCAAGAATGTGAATGAGTGGATGTACCACTACAAGGGAAGTCGTCTGGAAGTTGCGTATCTTCGCGGGGTCACTCAACCGGTAACATCAACCTGACCCATGCTTTCTATTGTTTTTTGGTTCGTCCTCGGATTGATTGCACTGATCGCTGGTGCAGAGCTGTTTGTCCGTTCTGCCTCCAGTCTCGCAGTGCGTTTGGGTATTTCCAAACTGATTGTCGGACTTACCGTCGTGGCGTTTGGAACCAGTGCGCCGGAGCTGGGCGTAAGCATTCAGGCCGGATCCAGTGGCGAAGCCGACATCCTGCTCGGGAACATTGTGGGCAGCAACCTATCCAACATTCTGCTGATTCTTGGAATCGGTGCAGTGATTTTACCGCTTCGGGTCAACACCAAATTGATTCGAACCGATGTCCCGATCATGATCGGCGTAACCGTGCTCCTCTTCCTCTTCGCGCTCAACGGACAGATCACCGTATGGGAAAATGCAACCTTGGTTCTCATTTTTATCGGATACCTCCTGTTTCTCTATCAGGAAAATAAGGTTGCCATGCGCGAGATCGAGGAGAAAAAGAAGGAAACCGGCCTCGAAACTCTGGTCGAGGAGATACCGCTACCGATGATTGCGTTAGTTCCGATGGGCATTGCAGGCCTTACGCTTCTCATACTTGGATCCCGCTGGCTTGTTGGCAGTGCCGTATCCATTGCTGAAATTCTGGGCATCAGCGAGCTCGTCATTGGGCTCACCGTGGTATCGGTCGGAACCTCCCTTCCTGAGGTGGTCATTGTCGTGGTTGCCGCGTTTAAAGGAGAGCGGGATATCGCTGTAGGTAACATCGTTGGCAGCAACATCCTCAACATTGTGTTGGTTCTCGGTACCGCAGGCCTGGTCATTCCCGAGCCCATCCCCGTTCAGGACGTGATGCTTCGCTTCGATTTTCCGGTACTCATCCTTGCCACCATCGCCTGTCTGCCCATCTTCTTCACAGGCAACAAAATCGGTCGCATCAAAGGAGGTACATTTCTGTTTATGTACTTTGCATATGTACTGTACCTATTTATGGATGCCACAGGATCCCCGCTTTTGGAGCCATTCAAACGGGTCATGCTTTTCGGTGTTATTCCTGTCGCCGCTCTCGTCATTCTCATCAATTTTATCCCGGAATACCGCCGCCGTCGCCTTTTCTATCTCGCTGCCAAGCACCGCAAACGCAGAAAAGCCGAAAAAGTTCGGCAGAAGCAGGAGTCGCGTCCCAATCAGGAACCGAAGGCAGACAAAAAGTCGAGTTCAAATCCGGAGTCAAGTTCAAATCCGGAGCCAAGTTCAAACCCGGAGTCGAAATGAGCAGCGATGTCCGGCTTCGCGATCTGATAGGGCAACGAGTTTCCGAATCCTCCACCGGCAAAAATAGCCAGTCCGGTCTCTCTTTCCAGGAATATTTTAGTCACGGGTTGATGGTTCAGCTCCTCGGTTTTCCTACCGATGAAGGCGTGCGACGAAACGGTGGCCGTCCGGGTGCGGCCGAAGCCCCGCAAACCATTGCAGACCTGCTGATGAACATGACGCCTGTCTCGTCGGGTGCGATGTCCGAATCAGGGCATGGGTTGCAACAATCAGGGTCTTCTTCGTTACAACGAAGCCAAGGGTTGCCACAACCTGGGACTGCCCCGTCACAATCTGGGTATACCTCGTCAGAACCAGGCCAGGATGCGGAACCCCCTGAAAGCGTGCTACGAAAGAATCACATTGCACTGCTCGAGCGTACCGGTCCGCTGGAAATGATTGAATGCACGGGGGATGTAGAGCGCGACCAGGAACGTCTTGGCGAACGAGTTGCAGAACTGCTTCGATCCGGAATCTTCCCCATCATTTTGGGTGGTGGTCACGAAACGGCGTATGGTCATTTCCTGGGTTATACTATGGCCGGAATGGATACGACCATCGTAAATCTGGACGCACATACCGATGTTCGGCCTCTCAAACAGGGAAAAGCACACTCCGGATCGCCGTTTTTCCAGGCACTCACCCATCCATCCGGACATTGTCGTGCCTATCATGTCTGCGGACTCAATCCCTTCTCTGTCGCAGAGGAGCATGCAACCTTTGTGCAAAACCATGGGGGAGAAACTCATTTTGGAGCACCAACGCCCGAACTATTTCACCGGCTTGTGGATTCTGGCACGGTGATGCTTACACTCGATATGGATGTGGTTCATCAGGCCGATGCGCCCGGGGTGAGCGCCCCCAACGCTGCCGGAATCCGATCCGAGCGATGGCTCGATCTTGCCCGCACAGCGGCTGCCAACCCGTCCGTTACCTCTCTAGATCTTTGTGAAGTGAACCCACGCTATGACCGAGACCATCAAACCACCCGACTGGCTGCGCTCACTGTGTGGACGGTTTTGCTGGAGCTGTCAAAACGACTCTTATAGCTTTTTGGATCCTTCCGAGTCCCAAACCTTCAGATTCTACGCCCGGCGATTCATCACATGCTACGCAATCTCTCAAACGCCCGGTAATCCATCTCTGCGTATACCAAGGACTCTGCCCCCCCGGCCACCACACTCCCGTCTGCCACAGGCCACCTATTTTTCAATTAGGATCCAGCCGTCCTCTTCAATCATTTTCTGCGCATGCTTCCATTTGACGTCCTTCACCTCGTTGGTCGTCATATTTTGCACTTTCACTTTGTCATTTCGGCCCGGCTCGGAGTCTACTAGCACCGGTTGACGCTTCTGACCACCCGTTCGCGGAATCGGTCGTCCCGCACCATCCACTGGCTGTCCGGAACCGCCCCCCGCACCTCCCGCACCCGCACCACCGCCACTTCCATTCTGCCCGGCCGCCTGTCGCCCCGACCGAAAGCCCATATTCGTTGAATCAGAATGCTGCGTCTTCGCACGATCCAGATCCACCCGACCCCGTCGCCGCTGTGCCTGCTGCACGTTCCCCGCATTCGTATTCACCTCCGGCACTGACTTCCAGATCAGTGAGATCGTCTCGCGGTTTACCTCGGCAATCAGCGTCTTAAACATCTCAAACGCCTCCCGCTTATACTCCATCAACGGATCCTTCTGCGCAAACGACCGCAACCCAATCCCCTCCTTCACGGAATCCAGCTCCCGCAGATGCTCCATCCACTTGTTATCGATGGTGGAAAGCACGGCCGCACGCTCCAGGGCCCGCGACACTTCGCGTCCTTCGTTGCTCGCAGCTTTCTCCACATCCACCACCACACGCATCCGGCGAATCCCGTCTGTAAACAAAATCTGAATCTTCTCTGGCTTCTTCTCAGCATCTGACAGCAGAATCTGCTGCACTACCGTGTACAACGGCCCCGCAATCCGATCTTCTTTCCGTCGATATGCTTTGTACGCCTCGGCGATGATATGATCCGTCAACCCGTCACTTCCAAGCTTGCCCCAGAGATCCCGGTCCAGCTCCAGATCCACCGCGAGCAACCGCAATACATCCTCCCGAATATTTTCATAATTCCCAAGGTCGTAATGCTCTCCAACCACATCCAGCACCAGATCCTCGAGCATATCAAAAATATCACTCTGTAGTTGATCGCCCAGCAGCGCATGCCGGCGCCGCGAGTAAACCACGGTCCGCTGATTGTTCAGCACATCGTCAAACTCGAGCTGCCGCTTCCGGATCGAAAAGTTGTTCTGCTCCACCTTTTTCTGCGCTCGCTCCAGTGATTTGGTTACCCACGGATGCTGAATCACCTCACCTTCGGAGAAATTCAACTTGTCCATGATGTTCGCAATTCGGTCCGATCCGCCAAACAACGCCATCAGATCATCCTCGAGCGATACATAGAACTGGCTCTCCCCGGGATCCCCCTGGCGACCCGCCCGCCCGCGCAACTGCAGATCGATCCGCCGTGACTCGTGCCGTTCGGTCCCCAATATCACCAATCCCCCGCGCTCCTTCACCTCATCCGAAAGCTTAATATCCGTCCCCCGACCGGCCATGTTCGTCGCCACCGTCA
>PZPG01000051.1:11563-14315 GCA_003045995.1 Bacteroidota bacterium | reverse complement strand
GATCTGATGATCAAGCCCTCCTGCACCATCAAGCGTGCGGGAGGGTTTTTTTATATCTTTTGACCGGAGTGTTTTTGATCCCGAGTAATACTGGCAATTCCAAACTGTGTTTCCAGAGCCGAAGCAGGTTTTCCATCAACCCGAAACAAAATAGACAAACCCCGCAAGCATAACAGACTCTGCATCATTTGCATCATCACTCTAAACCAATCTCAAAATCCATGACCCATTCCAAGTATTCTCCGACTTTTTTTCTGTTTGGCCTGGCGCTGGCCGGATTTTTTGCCTTTGCTGCGTGTGAACAGGCGCAGCCCGACAGCTCTCCGATTTCGGCGGAGGGATTGCCGGTTTTGAAAGAAGCGTATCAGACAACACGAGATCTGAATTTGAATGTGGATAGCCCGGCGGTATGGCATGGGGCAACCAGGGGCGTAACGAAGAGTGCAGGTGTGGGTGCAGGCGAGAGTGCCCGGCGGTATGGCATGGGGCAACGAGGGGCGTAACGGAGAGTGCGGGTTTGGGTGCAGACGAGAGTGCAGGTGTGGGTGCAGGCGAGAGTGCAGGTGAGAGCGCGGCCCATATCCTGTTTGCAACAGCGAAGGAGGGGGATTCGATTCTTCTGTTTGACGCTGCTTCGGGGGAGGTTTTGCAGGAGCTTGGGCAGACCGGGGATGGACCCTTGGAGTTTCGGCGCCCGAACGGGATTTGGGTGATCGACGACCTGTTACTTGTAGTGGAGCGGGATAATGCACGTGTTCAGGTGATTCTGCTGCCGGATCTAACGTTTGTTGGATTCATTTCGCATGAGGATTTGCGCTATCCGTACGGGGTGTCGGTGCATCGGGCGAGGGAGGGCGAATCCTCGCCATTTATGTATGAGATGTACATCACCGATAACTACAATCCTGCACTGGAGGGGTATCCCGCCGAGGAACAACTGGATGAGCGGGTGCATCATGTGCGGTTTTCGGTG
Organism: Bacteroidota bacterium; assembly: GCA_003045995.1. Lineage (GTDB taxonomy): Bacteria > Bacteroidota > Rhodothermia > Balneolales > Balneolaceae > Sam29DG08-bin30. Next base: position 13,342 of record PZPG01000051.1, on the reverse strand, counting down.
GATGGTGTGGGGGAGCGTGATCGGCCTGACGGGCCTGACGGGCGTGACGGGCGTGACGGACGTGACGAACGTGACGGACGTGATGGACGTGATCGGCCTGACGAACGTGACGAACGTGACGAACTTCTTCTGCGCTACGAGACGGTTTCCCTGTTTGGTGACATCACTGGCGACGGACTCCTGATGAAAGTAGAATCGATCCTCGCCGACCCTGAGTATGGCCGCCTCTACATTGCCGACGAAGCATTCGCTCGCCGTGATATCAAAATCTACACCCTGGACGGCGAATTTACCGGCGAATGGATCCCGAACCGCTATTTTTCGAGCGAACCGGAGGGGATTGCACTGTATGCATGTGAGGATGGCAGCGGCTACTTGATTGGAACGGATCAGCACAAAACAGAGGAGAACAAGTACGTGGTGCTCGATCGCGAGACGCTCGAGTATCTCGGTGCGTTCCGTGGGGAGATCACTCGCAACACGGATGGTATCTGGCTTACCCAAAAGGCGTTTGGCCCATTTCCGGCGGGTGCGTTCTATGCCGTGCACGATGACGGAAGTGTGACAGCATTCGACTGGCGTGATATTGCCGCAGCGCTTGGCCTGGAGCGGGACTGCACGGTTCAGTAGAAAAGATCTGCCCGGGTGCTTGGGTGCTTGGGTGACCGGGTGCTTGGGTGACCGGGTGCTTGGACGACCGGGAATACCTCCTGAGCTACTGCAACACCACCCCGGTCTCGTACCCATTTATAAACTCCTGCCCGCTCATCTTTTTTGTTCCGGGTAGTTGCAGTCGCAGAATCTCCAGCAGTCCGTCTTTACATGCAACCAGCAGGCGCCCGTTCTGCACAATGAGCTGTCCGGGAACTTGTTCGCTTTCTTTGGTTCGGGTTGATGGAATTGCTTCCCCGGTTGTGGGTACCTCATGGATATCCCCTGTGCTTTCGTCCTGGATCGGTTCCCGGGCATGGACCTCGTCTTCCTCGAGCAGCTGCGTTCGATGGATGTTCATTTTTTGATCTCCGTACATGCACCAGGCTACCGGAAAGGGCTGAAGTCCCCGCACGAGGTTGTGCACGTCTTGAGCCGGACGGTTAAAGTCGATTTTGGTGTTTTCGCGAAAGAGTTTGGGCGCAGGGGTGGCAAGGCGGTCGTCTTGTTCCACAGGCTTTGTGGTTCCGTCTGCGATGGCATCTAGCGTGTTCACCAGCAGTTGTGCGCCGGCTTCTTTGAGGCGGTCGTACAGGTCTCCCGTGGTTTCGTCCGCACCGATCGATTCCTTGTGGACGGCGAGGATGCGTCCCGTATCAACCCGCTCCTCTAAAAAAAATACGGTGCAGCCGGTCTCTGTTTCGCCCTCGATAATGGCGCGATGGATGGGGGCGGCGCCGCGGTATTTGGGAAGGAGCGACGCATGGAGGTTAACGGAGCCGATGGAGGGTAGGGCGAGGAGGCGTGGCGGAAGGATTTTGAAGGCTACGACCACGTAGAGGTCGGCCGGAACGGAGGCCAGCTGTTCGTAGGCACGGTCGCTTTTTGGATCGTCGATTTCAAGGACAGGGAGGCCGAGTTCGATGGCGCGCTGTTTTACGACGGTGGGTTCGGGGGTACCGCCTCGTCGACGGCGTTTATCGGGTCCGCTTACGACGGCGCGGATGGTGTGGCGCGATGCGTGAATGGCGTCGAGTGAGGGGATCGCGAAGTCGGGGGATCCCATGAAGACGACGGAGAGGGATTTCATCCGGCGTCTCCGGTGTGTGAGTTCTCGACGGTGTGTGA
>PZPG01000051.1:0-11516 GCA_003045995.1 Bacteroidota bacterium | reverse complement strand
CACCTTCTGCACTTGTTTCTGTTCTCGGCTTGAGAGGATAGTCCATTTTGACATTTCCGGCATCGATTTTGCGGAGTAGCGACCGGTGCAGCCGGCGTTTGAACATGCTTAGGTGATCGATGAAGAGAACCCCTTGCAGGTGATCGTATTCGTGCTGGATTACACGGGAAAACCAGCCGCTTGCCTTGAGTTCGCGGGGGTTCATGTCACGGTCGAGGTAGCGGATGTGAACTTCGTCGGGTCTGGTTACATCATCCCGAAGCGTGGGAAGGCTGAGGCATCCCTCCTCTACACGAATATCGTCACCGCCCAAGGAAAGAATTTCCGGATTGATGAATACGAACTCCCCTACATCCTGCTCATCGTCGAGGTCTTCGGTCATCGGGTCGGAATTGGTGACAAAGATTTGCAGCGACTCCCCGATTTGCGGTGCAGCGAGCCCTACACCCTGGGAGTGGTACATCGTTTCGATCATGTCGTCGATAAGAGTGCGGACGCGATTGTCCATGGCCTCAACAGGAGCTGCTTTTTCGCGGAGGATTGGATCATTGTAGGTTACTACCGGTAAAATACTCATGGGTGTACTTTGTGTTGCAAGTTTGTTGTGATGAAATTTGTTTTAATACAGGTTTGATGTGATGCAAGTTTGCTGAGATACACGTGCAAAGCCGGCATGTTACTACTCCGATGTGTTACTACGACGTGTTCCTCAGCCGTGTTACTACGCTGTACTCCACTGCCGTGTTCCTCAGCCGTATTACTTCTCAGTACTCCACTGCCGTGTCACACCGCCGTATTCCACTCGGGGTTTGCTTCCAGAAATTCCTGCAGAATCCACGATGCTGCCGCCACATCGACCCGGCCTTTTTGGGCTCGTTTTTTCTTCGGAACACCGGATTCAACCAGCAGACGCCGTGCAATTTTGGTGGAAAACCGCTCGTCCATGGTGAGAACGGGCAACCCCGGCAATCGTTTTTTCAGCTGTCGGATGAATTTCTCCACATGTTGAGTCCCATGGGTTTTTTCTCCCTCCAGACTCAGCGGATACCCCACAATGACGGCGGCCACCGGCCCTTCGTGCTTCACCTGATGTTCGATCTCTAATAACGCTTGTTTTGGTGAAAAGGTGCCTACGGGCGTGGGAAAAAGACGAAACGGATCGGTGCGTGCCAGGCCGGTTCTCACGGCGCCAACATCTACGCCAAGCAACCGTCCGGGAGGGTACAACTCCTCCTTGTTCGCCACCTCTGCTCCCTTACCATCCGCCCGCTCTCCAGATTCCTCTTTACCCGAACTCCTCTGACCCGAACTCCTCTGATCTGAACTTCTCTGATCTGAACTTCTCTGACCCGAACTCCTTTGACCCGGTCTACTCATATCGCATCACGTTCTTAATTCCTTGTACCCGAAGCAAGCGGTTCATCACATCCTCCAGATGCCCCAGATCGGAAATGAACAGCGTAATCAACCCCTCAAACATCCCTCCCTCACTGGAGATATTGATTGACTGCATGTTGGTTTTCATACTCTTGGATAGCAGCTCGGTGATGTCGCTCACCAGTCCCACCCGGTCTTCGCCGATCACCTTTACCGCCGCAATAAACTGCGTGTCGATGCTGCGCGCCCAGGTTACGTCCACCACCCGCTCAGAATCGGTCTGGACCAGATGCAACGCATTTTTACAATTGGATCGATGAATTTTTACATCCCCGTTTCGGCTCAGATAGCCGATCACCTCATCCCCCGGAATCGGGTGGCAACAGTTTGCGTAGGAGTATTTTACATTCGCAAGTTCCCCCTCCACCAGAAGTGCCTTATCCTCACCGACCGAACGAGCCGTCGTGCGATAGCGCTCCGAAAACTCCTCATCGGTAATCCGCTCCTGCTCGGTTTGCTCCCGCTCTAGCCGGCCTTTGCTCTTAAAATCCTTCACCAGCTGGTACAGCTTATTCACATCAAACGCTCCAGTACCGATGTCGTAAAACAGATCCTGCGACGCTTCAAAATTCAATGTATTCGCAATTTTAGTCAGCTCCTGATCGGAGATTTCGACCTTGCCACGACGCGCCTTTTTCTCCCAGATCTCCCGTCCGTCCGCTGCAATTTTCCGTTCTTTCTGTTTGATGAACTGGCGAATTCGCGAACGCGCCTTATGGGTAACCACGTCATCCACCCAGTCGGGATTCAGGTTGATTTTATTCCCCGTGATGATCTCCACCTGATCCCCAATCCGCAACTTCTGTCGCAGCGGCACCATCTTCCCGTTAATTTTAGAAGCGATCGCCCGCTCCCCCACCTCACTGTGAATTTCGAAGGCAAAATCGATGCAAGAAGCCCCTTTGGGTAGCGTTACCAACTCTCCGTTGGGTGTGAACACGTAAATTTCATCCTGGTATAAATTCAGTTGAAAATCTTTCACAAACTCGGTTGCAGCGTCGGGTCGCGGGTTGTCCAAAACGTCGCGCACCCACATCACAAACCGGTCCAGCTCGGTACTCCCCTCACGGTTTCCCTCCTTGTACTTCCAGTGCGCCGCCAACCCATGCTCTGCGATATCATCCATCTTCCGAGTACGGATCTGCACCTCCACCTTACGCCCCATCTTCGTGATCACCGTGGTGTGAAGCGACTGATATCCGTTTGCCTTGGGCACCGAGATAAAATCACGGAACCGCTTGGGAATGGGCGTGTACCAATCGGTGATAATCGAATACACCCGCCAGCAGTCCTCTTTGGTATGCTCCCCCTCCAGGATGATTCGTATAGCAAACAGGTCGTAGATCTCTTCGAACGGCTTTTGCTGCTTTTGCATCTTCCGATAGATGGAGTAGATATGCTTTGGCCGCCCTTTGATCTGAAAGCTGAATTTCATTTCGTTGAGCTGTTCCTCAATCGGTTGCATAAACTCCCGGATGAACGTCTCCCTCGACTCCTTTTTCTCGCGAAGTTTTCGGGCGATGAATTTGAAGGAGTTGGGGTCGATCACCTTAAAGCAGAGATCTTCAAACTCATTTTTGATCTTGAAGAGGCCGAACCGATGTGCAAGAGGCGCGTACAGTTCCAGTGTTTCGCTGGCTTTGCTGAGCTGCTTTTGACGGGGGAGATGCGAGATGGTACGCATATTGTGAAGGCGATCGGCAAACTTGATGAGCACCACACGAATGTCGTCGGCCATCGAGAGCAAAAGCTTCATGAAGGTCTCTGCCTGCTTCGAATTCCGGCTCTGAAACACCCCCATGATTTTGGTGAGGCCATCGATCAGCTGCGCTACCGTATCACCGAAGTGCGTGCGAATCTCCTCCAAAGAGATCTCCGTGTCCTCCACCACGTCGTGGAGCAGAGCCGCTACCACCGATTCATCATCAATCCCAAACTCCACCGCCATAATTTTAGCCACCTCTACCGGATGCAAATAGTAGGGTTCGCCAGACGCCCGCTTCACCCCCTGATGCGCCAGGTAGGCAAACTTGAATGCCCGCGTGACCATATCCTCATCCACCTCATCCAGGTAGGTACGGCAATCCTGGAGCAGCTCATTTAGCAGGCTTGTTTGCAGCTTCCCCAGCTCGAGGGTATCCGCATCAGCGATTCTATGTTGGGGCAGATCAGCCATACATTGAAAGTACAAAACTAACAGAAAACTAATGCAACACGATTTGAAACCGATATTCTCAAGTTCACCACTCCGATTCCACCACCGGGTAACTCCCGAGAATTTTCAGGTACTTCGTTTTTGCTTCCAGTCGATGCAAAGCATCTGATACCCGGGCATCATCTCGGTTCCCTTCAAAATCCAGGTAGAACAGCGACTGAAACGGATGGCCAATTCGCGGACGGGATTCCAGTTTGGTCATGTTGATCCCCACCTCGCCCAGCACATTCAGACAGTCCAACAACGCCCCCTTCTGATCGGTGGTCGAGAAGATCAGCGACGTTTTGCACGGCAGCTGCGGGTCACACACAATCGGCCTCGGCGACACCACCACAAACCGCGTGTAATTCTTCTCCTGATTCATCACATTGCGCTGTAGAATCTCCAGGCCATATACCTCTGCAGCATAACTGCTTGCAATCGCCGCCTGCGACAGATCCTGATCCCCCCTCACTTTCCGCGCCGCCATAGCGGTGTCGAAGTACGTTTCTACATGCCAATCCTCCCGGCTTAGAAATTCACTGCACTGCGCAATCGCCTGCGGATGCGAAATAATCCGCCGAATATGTTCCAGTGGCACATTCTGCACCGCCATCAAACAATGGTTAATGTGCAAAACCTCCTCCCCGGTAATAAAAAGATCGTGTTTCTCCAGCAGGTCATACGTATCGTTGATCGATCCCGCTGTGGTGTTTTCGATCGGCAGAATGGCCGTATCCGCATCCCCGGCATCCACTGCCTGCGTTGCCTCATGAAACCGCGTATAGCCAAGGCACTCCACCCGATCATACCGATCCTGAAAATGCCGGATCGCCGCCTGATGGCTAAACGCCCCATCGGTCCCCTGATACGCTACCCGAATCGTGCTCTTCTCCGTCTGCCGGTTCTGATGATCCACCAACGCATTCACCTGGTAGCGCACCGAAAACCGAATAATATCCCGAAACAACTTCTCCAGAAAATAGGGGTCCGTTCCATGTTCAACCGCCTTCTTTCGAATCTCCTCCAGAATCAACTCCTCTCGCGCCTCATCCCGAATCGCCTTCCCTCCCTTCACTTTCCCATCCAGGATATCCGCCACAATTTGTTGCCGTCCGGCAATCGCCCGAATAATCTCTGTATCAATTTGATCAATCTTCTTACGGATCTCCGCTATATCCGCAGGAGAGGCACTCCCTTCGGCCATACCTGCCCCTTTTCCGGCCATACCTGCACCATCATCAGGCATACCTGCACCATGATCCGGATTGTTATAGTTTACAGCCATAGAGTAACGTTTATTCTCGGGTTGATATCCTTCTTCGGGTTGATGTCTTTACTCGGGTTGATTGACAATCAGCTTGACCGTTTCCAGCTTACTGGGGCGCGCTTTCATAATGATGAACGTATAATCCTGGATCATAATCTCCTCCCGAACCTTCGGAATCCGCCCAAGATGATGGATGATCAGTCCGGCAACGGTTTCATAGTCGGAATCCTCTGTATCAAATCGCAATTCAGGGAACACCTCTTCGAGTTCATCCAACTCCACCGTACCACTCAGCAGGTAACTGTAGGCGTCTAATTTCCGCATGGTTTCATCGTCGGTATCATACTCGTCCTGAATATCCCCAACCAACTCCTCCAGCAGATCCTCAATGGTAATAAGCCCGGCCGTTCCACCATACTCATCAATCACAATCGCCACAGAACTGTTCGTCTGCCGAAACTCTGTAAGGAGGTTTTTCGACTTTTTGCTGGCCGGAATCAGCTGTACAGGTCGAAGAATCTCTGCAATGGAGGTGGGATTCCGAAAAAGGTCATACGCAAATACAACACCAATCACATTGTCGATCGAGTCTTCATAGACCGGGATTTTGGAGTGCCCCGAGCTAATAAACAACTCTTGCAGATCCTCCAGGGATGCATCCTTGTCAATAGCCACCATCTCGGTTCTGGGAACCATACTCTCCTTCACCCTGATATTCGACATCTCCAGCACATTGTGCAGAATCTGAGAATCCTCTTTGTCAAAATCCTCCCCGCCCCCACTGTCCTTCAGCTCTTTGAAAATCATCTCCATATCCTGACGCCGGAAAATCGATTCTCCGGGACTTTGCGACACCTTCAGCAGGCGAATCAGCATGTTGGAAGAGCCTCGGGCCGCTACAATCAACGGATACAGCAAAAAGTAGATGACCCGAAGCGGTACTGTCACCACTTTAATCAGAAAGTCAGCCTGGCTCCGGTAGATCGCCTTCGGCAGAATCTCCCCTAAAAGCATAATCACAACGGCCGCAACAAACGTCTGAATCAGCAAAACCACCGACTCCGAGGGCACCGACCCGAGAAACTGTACATAGAGCGTTTCAATGGGTTCCGCCAAAAACAATGCCATCAGCGTGGCATAGAGTACATTAATAATATTATTCCCCACGAGCGTCGTAGTAAGAAACGTATCCGGATGCTCCCGAAAATAGCGAAGAGGTGCTGCAATTACTGATGGCTTTCTGGATTCAATCTCCAATTTCAGCCGATTGGCAGACACAAAAGCGATCTCCGAACCGGAAAAAAAGCCACTGGCCAAAATAGTGAGCAAAATAAGAACGATCTCCATTATTTCCCCGTAAACCCTGGTTTCCGCTTCTCAAGAAATGCGGTTGTTCCCTCTTTAAAATCATCTGTTCCGCACAATTGCCCAAACAACGCTGCTTCTAGGGCATATCCATCGGCAATAGAGTCACGAGTCACGGCCCCGGAATCACCAGCAGCACCAGCATCACTAGCAGCAGTACCACCCGCAGCAGCACCAGCAGCACCAACACCTCCAGCACCCCCGCGAATCGCCCGAATCGCACTCCGCACCGCCACCGGTGCCTGCTTCCCAATCTTCCCGAGCAACTTCAACGCCTCACCCTCCGGATCTTCTGCCACCCGATTCACAAGCCCGATCCGCTCCGCCGTAGCCGCATCGATAAACGCGCCGGACGCAATATACTCAATCGCACGCGCCTGCCCCACAAGCGCCGCCAGCCGCTGCGTCCCGCCATACCCAGGAATCAAACCCAAACTCACCTCCGGTAGCCCAAACGTAGCCTTCTCCCCCGCAATCCGCATATGACACGCCATCGCCAGCTCCGCACCCCCACCCAGTGCAAACCCATCCACAACTGACACCGAAGGCACCGCAAGATCCTCAATCCGCTGAAACAGCGCCTGCCCTCTCGCCGAAAGCCTCTCACCGGATGCCACCTCCAGCCCCGACAACTCCCCAATATCCGCACCGGCCACAAACGCCTTCTCCCCCGCACCCTTTAGCATCAGCCCCCGCAACGTCCCCGCATCCACCCTCTCCTGCACCGCATCCAGCGCCTCATCCAAATCCTTCAACACCTCCGAATTCAGCGCATTCAACTTCTCCGGCCGCGAAATTGTAATCACCGCGATCCCATCCTCCCGAAATTCCGTAACTACTGTACCTAATGACATAGTAATTGTATCTGAATTCACTGTATCGTATCTAAATTCATTGTTCTGAAAGGAAATGCTTTGTCACAATGAAATGCAAGTCCCCACCAAAGAAAATACACTTTTTCCACCTTTTTTGCGCCCATCAAGAGCTAAAACTCCGATTCCCCCTCTGCATCCACCCGCATAAACACCGAAGTCTTCCGCTCCGGCCGCGCACTCCCAATATTCACACCCCTGCCAATCCATGCCTCGGCTTTTTGGAAGTACTCCTCTGCCCTTTGTTCATACTCCTCTGCCCGTTGGCGATCCGTTTCCATCTCTTTTCGGGTTGATGCGGATGCTGCCGCACCCTGCCGATCCGATGGACGTGCGGGAAGAGTATGGTTCGTAGCATCTGCTGCAAGTTTCCGTTCCGCCCCTGACGTATACAGCGTAAACAAAGGCTCCCCTTTCTCCACTGCATCCCCCACTTTCTTATGAATTCGAATCCCCGCCAACATATCGATCCGGTCCTCCTTCGCCATTCGCCCGGCGCCAAGCTCCAGCGAGGCCATCCCCAGGGAATATCCGTCTACCGATGCCACAAACCCCGATTCCTGCGCCAAAACTTCTCTCGCATACGGCGCCTGCCCCATCCGCGCCGGCTCTCGTATCACCCCGATATCCCCACCCTGTTCCTGCACCAGATCCACCCATTTTTCGAACGCACGGCCCGACTGGATCATCTCCTGGCTCACCGCCATCCCCTCCTCTACCGACGCCGCCTTACCGCCCAGGAAGATCATCGTCCCTGCGAGCAGATGCGAAATCTCCATGACATCCTCCGGCCCGTCGCCGCGCAGGCAATCGATGCTCTCTTCGACTTCCAGCCAGTTCCCGATCGTGCGACCGAGCGGCTCATCCATCCGTGTGATATACGCGATGGTCCGCTTCCCGAACGACTCGCCGATCTGAACCAATGTGTGCGCAAGTGTTTTCGCGTCGTCGAGAGAGGTCATAAACGCGCCGGACCCGGTTTTTACGTCCAGCACGAGCGCATCGATCCCCTCGGCGAGTTTCTTGCTCATAATGCTCGCAGCGATCAGCGGGATGCACTCGACCGTCGCGGTCACATCCCGAAGTGCGTACAGTCGTTTGTCCGCCGGGGCGATCTCCTCGGTTTGCCCTACCATCACCATCTGCTGCCGGCGCAAAATCTCCCGGTAGCGATCCAGCGAAACATCTACCTGAAACCCCGGAATCGACTCCAATTTGTCTAGCGTGCCCCCCGTGTGCCCGAGCCCGCGCCCCGAAATCATCGGGACCGGCACGCCCGCAGCCGCCACAATTGGCGCCAGAATGAGCGACAGTTTATCCCCCACACCACCTGTCGAATGTTTGTCCACTTTGATGCCGGGAATCTCCCCCAAGTCCAGCACCTCGCCACTGTGCAGCATCTCCCGTGTAAACGCCTCCGCCTCCTCCGCGTCGAGCCCGTTCAAAAACGACGCCATCATCAGCGCACTCATCTGGTAATCCGGCAGCCGGTCGTTCGTATACTCGCGAATCAGGTATTGGATCTCGTCGGGGGTTAGTGCCTCTCCATCGCGCTTTTTGCGAATCAACGTTACGGTATTGAACATAGCTCCTGTTTTCTGCTTCCTGGTATCTCTTTTTTATGGTAGTTTTTGGCTTGCCAAATTTTTTCTTGGTCGTTAATGAATGAGAACGATTGCTACTCTCTGCGTTCATTTTTATTGCCTTGCGAATGCTCTACCATTTGCATCTTTATCGATTTAGCAACGTTTTCAGCCTGATCTGCAGTCACTACATCTACCTTCAGCTTCCCCTCGGACGTCTGCAAATATTCCTTAATAAAGGACAATACATCTTCATGATTTGGATGAAGCGATGTTAGAAAAGAAATGTAAAGTGCTTCATCGGCCAGTTTCAAGGCCTGAAGTTTGCCAGCCCACTTATAAACTTTCTCTTTAATATTGTCTTTCTTTTTTAATTCTAATGATAGTGGCTCATAATTATGCCATATCTCGTTCTTCCACGACAAACCAAATGTAATCTCATCATTTGGGACTTTGACTTTGTGTGGTTTTAATCGATCCAAAATACCATATTTTTCGAAGTGGGATTTGTATGTAATCCTCCAAACATCATTATCACTGAGAGTTTGCTTTTCCTTGTCGCGTGGGTAATACTTTTCAACTAGCTGTAGGTATAAATCATCTAATGCAACTTGTAAATCAATATCTATTGCTGCTTTCGGGTCGGTAAATTGAAACGTGTTATTGTCATTGCTTAGAACCGTATTCAGAACAACGTCAATTCGATCTGACGAATCTTGCAACTCATCTAACATGAGACCTTCTGCCTGAATTTCATTCTCAAGGTACCTTAAAATATGAGATATTGTCTTTCGATTGGCTTCAGGGAATAAATGAGTAATACGCTGATATTTGTGAATAGTTTTACACCCGAGAAAATTGTGCTCTTTGCTGAAGACAATGACACCGACATTCACAAACTCACCGGTAAAATGATCATGAACATATCTAATAATCTGATAATAGTACTTTTTCATAAAGTCATAATCTTTTGGATTGACGATGTAAACTCACTTTCATGATCCAAAATAGGCAGTAAATAATTTTTTATATCTATTAGTTCAGCTACATGAAATTCATTTGGCATGTGCCGATCAACATGTATCCAAAATTCATACCCTAAGCGTTTTAGATTATGAACCTGAATAGCAAACTCACACTCCCCAAGTTCCTTCAAATATCGGTAGAAAAAATGCTTTTTATACAATTCAGAATCATCCATATCGATAAACCATGGTAACTTGTTTCTTGTGAAAGATAATTGCCTCGTGAACGAGAATGCGAGTTCATGATCATATATAAATAATTGATCGCCAAAAAAGCCAACATTTGGTTTTTGATGCCCACGATCGATGTTTTGTATGAACAAGTCTAAAACAAAGAGTTGCTTAGCCTGGTTTACTTGTTCCTTACTAAAAACATATCCAGATGGCGGAATTTGAGTAACTCCTGCCACATATCTGGATCCAAAATTTACACCCATACTCTGGCGGGCCGCTTTATATCCATCGCGCCCAGATAATGTACTAACAAAATCTTCTGAAATAGTAACCACCACTGGCTCTGCTGCAAAAAGTCCCATTTCAAGCGCCATCCAAGCACCCAAGTACTCAAAAGCGGAAGCACTATTCGACATTCGTGTCTGATTTTTGAACTTTACCACATATTGCCCACGCTCACCCGATTTGGTATCGACACCCCATATGGCCATCGGCAGTGTAGTACCGTGATGAAACTGTTCAAAGCAACTTAAAGCTTCGATCGTTGGAAGTTTGTATGATGAGTCTGTAAGCGAAACCATCTACCTGTGTTGTGCAAGATTCAATTAGAGTAACATCACTCCTAACATGTAAAGTAGATTTTTATTCTCTTGATTACCATATAACATTTGATTCGCAAGATACATGATTTTTCAGGAAATTTCGGAGATCAAATTCATCTAAAACAAGGAACAACCATCGCAAACCTCCTTACAAACCTATGCGTCTGCTGATCAACAAACACCTGTTCCACCTCGACAAATTTCTACCGGAGGTTGCCTCCGGCCAGGCGGAGGTTGAGTGGTTCGATCCGGAAGATTACCCGCATGGTTGCCCGACACATGCCCGGGATTTCGATGCGATGTTCATCAACACCACGACGAAGATCCATGTAAAAACGTTGCCGGATGCTGGTCGGTTGCGATTCATTGGGACAGGATCTGCGGGCTTCGACCACGTGGACAAGGCACACTTGGAGCAACTCGGGGTGGCGTTTTCGGCGGCTCCGGGATGTAATGCACGCTCTGTTGCGGAATATGTGCTCACGGCTGTGCTAACCATCGCTGAACGATGGGGCGAAACAGTGTCATCGATGCGAATTGGCGTAATCGGGGCGGGTCATACTGGATGCGCAGTGCAATCGTTACTGGAATCCTTCGGCTTTTCCTGTGTGATGTTTGATCCGCCGCGGGAGGAACGGGAGGGCCAGCCAACATTTCACTCCGCCAGCCGTGAGGAATTGATGTCCTGCGATCTCATCACCCTGCACACGCCACTTACATTCGGGCCAAGCCATCCCACATTTCATCTTCTCGACGACTCTTTTTTGCTACCTGATGCTACTCGTTCGCATGATTTTATGCATGATTTTCTACACACCTCTCAGGTGAAATACATCGTTCAGGCCTCTCGTGGCGGGGTTGCTGACGAAAGCGCACTCCTTCGCGGTCTTCAGCTTGTTCAAAAGAGGGGTCGGGTTGATGGGACACGCAATACGAATCCTGGAATCCGCGAGGCAGTCGTGGATGTGTGGGAAAATGAACCCCTCTTTTCGGA
>PZPG01000107.1 GCA_003045995.1 Bacteroidota bacterium | reverse complement strand
TCTCCGCAAGATAGTCGAGCGCCACCTCCGTCACACGCAATTCCATGAATCCCAGGCCTCGATCGGCATCCGCCACCGCCCTCTCAAGCATCCTTCGCACATCCTCGTGCTGCAGCGGATACAATTCAAAGAGCTGGCATCGCGACAACAGCGGGTTCACAAGCGAATAAAACGGGTTTTCCGTGGTCGCACCCACCAGCGTAATCACCCCGGACTCCAGATGCGGCAACAGGGCATCCTGCTGAGCCTTGTTCCATCGATGAATCTCATCCACAAACAAAATCGTTTTCCGCCCATCGGCCCGCAGTCGCAACTCGGCCCTGCCTACCACCGTGCGCAACTCCTTAATTCCGTCGAGCACCGCATTAATCACCTCGAATCGGGCATCCGTCTCCTGCGACACCACATGCGCCAGCGTTGTCTTCCCCGAACTCGGCGGCCCGTACAAAATCATCGACCCAATCACACTGGTCTCGATCATCCGACGCAGCATTTTCCCCTCCCCAACCAGATGCTCCTGCCCCGCAAACTCTGCCAACGAAGCCGGCCTCATGCGTGTTGCGAGTGGCTGCCCACTGCGATCCCCTTGCATTGCTCCCGACCCGCGCCCTCCACGAACCCCTCGCCCTCCATGATTCCCATGCCCACTTCGATCCCCTTGCCCTCCAGGACTAGAAGATTCCCCGCCAACCCCGCGTTCACCATCCCCTGCCAACTTCTCTGTCGACTTCTCAACTCCCTCCTGTTCGTCAAAAAGATTCATACCCGTTTCCATTCATTTACCATTCTTTTTATTCGGGTTGATGGGAATGCATCAAGCTGGTGTCGCAAACAGAAGGACCACGCGTATTACAAAGGCAAATTGTCGTGTTTTTTCTTCGGCACATGGTCTACCTTATGCTGGCAAACCTCAAAGGCACGAATCAGCTTGCGCCGGGTTTCCGAGGGTTTCACTACATCATCGATGAAACCACGCGCCGCCGCTCGGTATGGATGCGCAAACTCCCGACTGTACTCCGCCTCAAGCTCTGCCTGCTTCGCAACCGGATCCGCAGCCGCCGCAATTTCCCGCCGAAAGATAATCTCAACCGCCCCCTTGGTTCCCATCACCGCGATCTCCGCCGTAGGCCATGCAATGTTATAATCCGCACGGATATGTTTTGAATTCATCACGTCGTACGCACCGCCATATGCTTTCCGCGTAATCACGGTCATCTTCGGAACCGTCGCCTCGCAAAACGCATACAATAGCTTGGCCCCATGTTTGATAATCCCGCCCCACTCCTGATCCGTACCCGGCAAGAACCCCGGCACATCTTCAAATACGACCAGCGGGATGTTAAAGGCATCGCAAAACCGAACAAACCGTGCCCCCTTGATACTCGCATCGATGTCCAGTACACCGGCCAAAGCCAGGGGTTGATTGGCTACAATCCCGACTGAGCGCCCCTCCAAGCGCGCAAACCCGATCACGATGTTCTCGGCATAGTCTTTATGCACCTCATAGAAGGAATCTTTATCCATCACCCCGTCAATCACATCATGAATATCGTACGGCTTGTTGGGATTGTCCGGAATCAGGTTGTCCAAGGCGTCCGCTTTCGTCGAATCGGGTTCGGCAGGCGCAGCAAAGGGTGCTTTCTCCTCACAGTTAAGCGGAAGATAGCTCATCAATCGGCGAATCCCCTGCAAGCAAACGGCATCATTTTTCGCTGTGAAGTGGGCAACCCCAGATTTCACCGAATGCGCCGACGCCCCGCCCAGATCTTCCGAGCTCACCTCCTCGTGCGTCACCGTTTTCACCACATTCGGACCCGTAACGAACATATAGCTGCTTCCCTCCACCATACTCACAAAATCGGTGAGTGCCGGACTGTACACCGCACCACCAGCACACGGCCCCATCACCGCTGAAATCTGCGGGATCACCCCAGACGCCATCGAATTTCTCCAGAACACCTCAGCATACCCGCCCAGGGAGCTCACCCCCTCCTGTATTCGCGCACCCCCCGAATCGTTCAACCCAATCACCGGTACACCGTTTTTCATTGCCAGATCCATAATTTTGCAGATTTTCTCCGCATGCGTCTCCGACAACGATCCACCAAGCACCGTGAAATCCTGGCTAAACAGATAGATCGGCCGGCCATCGATCTTAGCGAACCCGGTAACCACACCATCGCCCATAAACTGCTGCTTATCCAACCCAAACGCCGTACTCCGATGCTGCACAAACGCATCGATCTCCTCAAACGATCCCGGATCCACAAGCAACTCGATCCGCTCCCGCGCCGTCATTTTCCCCTTTGCATGCTGCTTCTCAATCCGCTTCTCCCCACCGCCCTTCCGCGACTCCTCCCGCGCCTGCTCCAATCGTGTTATTTTATCTGTACTCATGTTTTCACCCTTATTTATGCTTATGCATTTTCTCCTGTTTACTCCCATGTTTGCACCCCTTTCTGCACTCATTCACCCTCCTGTTTGCCCCTATGTTTGCACCCCCGCCTGCACCAAACCTCCCCTGCCTGCACCCCTGTTTGTACCAACCCCCCCTCGCCGTCCACCCCTACTTATGCTCCAAAAAATAGCTGTGCAGCTGATCCGTCAAATCCACCGCCACCTCATCATACATATCCACCCGATTCCTGCCGAAAACCTCCTTTTCAATATATTCCGTCGCCTTCCTCCAGGTCCGAATCGCTGCGATTTCATCGATCGCCTGCTCATACGCATCCTCCGCCCCGCCAAAAATCTCGTCCACAAACCGATCGGCATCCAGTTGAAGCCACTTAAACAACGCATCCGCATGACGCCGTGCATCCGCTTCTTTTTCCCTTTCCGCTTCTGTTTCATGCCCTTGCTCTAATCCCAAATCCCCGACCGTATTCCAATCTTCTTCTGCATCCCAATTCCCTTCTGCATCCCAATTCCCCAGCTCATTCAAATCCTCCTCATTCAAATCCCCCGCCTCCTCATTCAAATCCTCCTCTGCATCCCAATCCTTCGCATACAACGCCTCCCCACTCAAATCGTCACCACTTTCATCCGCTTCCGCTTCTGCTCCCGCTTCCGCACTCCCATCCGCAAAATCATACAATGCGGTCTCATCCTCGTCTGTCCCCTGCCCGTCTGTATCCTCCTCGGACTCCAAAAAACGTTGCCAAATCGGGGCATCTTCAGCATCCTCAGGTTCATATACATCCGCTGAATCCTCTACATCCTCTAGATCCTCTGCATCGCTAGTATCGGCTACGGCTCCTTCATTCATTGCCTCCCATGCATCGCTAGTATCGGCTACGGCTCCTCCAGCCATTCCTTCCCATGCATCACCGGCACCTCCTACATCGCCGGCATCTCTTACATCGCCGGCTCCTCCCTCAGCGGCACCTCCTGCATCTTCCTCCACTTCTTCCTCAACATCTTCGGGTTGATAGGATTCTCTCCAAGCTGAAGACTCTGTTTCGACCTCGCGAGAA
>PZPG01000106.1 GCA_003045995.1 Bacteroidota bacterium | reverse complement strand
CAACACATGAATACCGCGTAAATCTTGTGCTGCAGAATTAATCGTCTTCTACACCAAGATCCACGCCCCTCACAAATCCTTTACGCACTATGAATATTGGCATTGTTTGTTACCCAACCTTTGGGGGCAGTGGCGTGGTAGCCACCGAACTCGCCAAAGGACTCGCCAACCGCGGACACACCCTTCATATACTCAGTTATGCTCGCCCGGCTCGCCTCGACACGTTTCGCACCGACATCCGGTTCCATGAAGTAGATTTAAGCACGTATCCGCTTTTTGAATACCCGCCTTACGATCTGGCGCTCGCCAATGTGATGGTGAATCTCATCAAACATGAAAAACTGGATGTTTTACATGTGCATTATGCGATTCCACACGCAACCAGTGCGTTTTTGGCGAAACAGATTTTGAAAGAGCAGGCTGCCCATGTACCGATTATTACAACATTGCACGGAACTGACATCACCCTAATCGGCCGTGACCCGAGTTACAAAGACGTGGTAGACTTTTCCATTAACCAGAGCGACGGGGTGACAGCAGTTTCCGATTATTTGCGCGATGAGACCTACAAATTTTTTGATATCGAAAAGGAGATACGCGTGATCCCTAATTTCATCGATCTGGAGCGGTTTAAGCGATCGGACAAAGGGCATTTTAAGAAAGCGATCTGCCCGAATGGTGAGAAGGTACTTACCCATGTATCGAATTTTCGCGCGGTGAAACGGGTGCCGGATGTGGTGGAGATCTTTAGCCGCGTGATAGAGAACGGAATCGATGCAAAGCTGCTGATGGTCGGGGACGGGCCGGATCGTGGGGCGGCGGAAGTGCGGTGCCGGGAGCTTGGACTTTGTAATAAGGTGCACTTTTTAGGCAAGCAGGAGCAGGTGGAGGAGGTGTTATCAATCACCGATCTCTTTTTGATCCCTTCCGGAAGCGAAACGTTTGGCCTTGCAGCACTGGAGGCAATGAGTTGCGGGGTTCCGGTGGTGAGCTCGAATATTGGGGGTCTGCCAGAAGTCAACATCGACGGGGTGACGGGATACCTTTGCGATCTGGCAGATGTGGATCGAATGGGGGACTGTGCTACAGCGATTATGGCCAACGAAGATCTGCACGAGCGGATGTCTGTGGCTGCTCGGCATCAGGCAGAGCGGTTCGAAATGGACCAGGTGGTTGCGGTGTATGAAAACTATTATCAGGAGATTCGGGAACAGTTGCAGGAGAAGATCCACCTGAAGATGTAGAATCTGAATGTGGAGATTTGGGCACAACACTTTGCGCAGAAGAATCAGAAATTCTGTACCTTTTGCCCTGTTCAAATTCTTTGGACAACCCCATTTTTTGGACTTGCCACGGTGAATGAGTGTGCCTGATGCATGGATTTGCCCGGCACCTGGTCTCGATCGGGGTGCGAATCCCATCAACCCGAAAACAAGAAAACGTAGAACGACGATGAAAAGAGGACGATTTTTAGGGGGTATGCTGATTGGACTGCTAATCCTGCTGGGCCTGGCATTGACGGGTTGCGGGGGTGGCGAAGCGACGGATCCGGCGAAAAGCAGAGAAGCGGCGATTCTTGAGGGGGCGGTGTTTGTGGATTTTGAGGGGAATGAGGTGCAGCTGGCCGATTATGCGGGTAAGTTTGTGCTGATCGATTTCTGGGAGACATGGTGTGGGCCGTGTTTGCAAGTGTTTCCGGCAATGCAGCAGTTGCGGGAGGAGTATCCGGAGGATTTTGTAATGCTTGCGGTGACGGTTGGAATGTCGGATACGAAGGAGGACGCGCTCGGATTTATCGAGGAGAATGAGTACGATTTTACCTGGCTATATGATGAGAATGAGGTATTTGTGGAACTGGGGGCACAGGGGATTCCGTTTAAGGCGTATATTGGGCCGGATGGAGAGGTGATCGACATTGAGATGGGATCGCGGGGGAAGGAGGGGGATTACAATGTGGCAAAGGCAAAGATTATGAAGGCGTTTGCTGAGGGGAGTGATGCCGACGCAGAAACGGAGTAGAGGAAGAGCATTATCACCAACGAACAATCTATCAAACAGTCGAAGGACAAAAACCAAAAACAAACGATACCAATGACAACAGCAGAGATGAAAACAGCAGAATTGAAGACCGCAGAACTGAAATCAGAGAAAGTGCCGTACAAGGTGAAAGACATTAGCCAGGCGGAGTTTGGCCGTAAGGAGATTCGTCTTGCGGAGGCGGAGATGCCGGGCTTGATGGCGCTGCGTGAGGAGTATGGAGAGAGTAAACCGCTAAAGGGTGCACGGATCGCTGGATGTTTGCACATGACAGTGCAGACGGCGGTGTTGATCGAAACATTAGCGGAGCTGGGTGCCGAGGTACAGTGGAGCTCGTGCAACATCTATTCGACCCAGGATCATGCGGCGGCAGCGATTGCGGCGGCGGGCATTCCGGTGTATGCCTGGAAGGGGATGACCGAAGAGGAGTATGACTGGTGTATCCGCCAGACGATTTTGTTTGATGGAGATGAGCCGCTGAATATGATCCTGGACGATGGAGGGGATCTGACGAATATGGTGCTGGATCACTATCCGGAGCTTGCGGCCGGGATTCGCGGGATCTCAGAGGAGACAACCACGGGTGTCTTGCGTCTGTATGAGCGTATGAAAAACGGAACGCTTCCGATTCCGGCAATCAATGTGAACGACTCGGTGACCAAGTCGAAGTTCGACAACAAGTATGGCTGTAAGGAGTCGTGTACCGATGCGATTCGTCGGGCAACCGATATCATGATGGCGGGGAAAGTGGCTGTTGTGGCTGGCTATGGGGACGTGGGCAAGGGGTCGGCGGCGTCTTTGCGCGGAGCGGGTGCGCGTGTGATTGTGACGGAGATCGATCCGATCTGTGCGCTTCAGGCCTCTATGGATGGGTTTGAAGTGAAGAAGATGATCGATGCGGTGGCCGAAGGGGATATCATTGTGACGGCAACCGGCAATAAGGCCATCATTACAGAGGAGCATTTCGCCCGGATGAAGGATAAGGCGATTGTAGGAAATATAGGGCACTTCGACAATGAGATCGATGTAGCGTGGCTGAAGGAAAATGCGCAGGAGGACAACATCAAGCCACAGGTCGATCTGTTTCGGTTTGCAGATGGACGGGAGATTATTCTGTTATCACAGGGGCGCCTGATGAACCTTGGCAACGCAACCGGTCATCCAAGTTTTGTGATGAGCAACAGCTTTACCAATCAGACACTCGCGCAGATGGCCCTGTGGAACGAGGAGTTTGAGGTGGATGTGCATGTGCTGCCGAAGGAGCTGGACGAGAAAGTGGCGCGGCTGCACCTGGCTAAGATCGGGGTTGAGATTGACGAACTTACCGACGAGCAGAGTGCGTATCTCGGTATCCCGAAAGAGGGGCCTTACAAGGCGGACATGTATCGTTATTGATGACGGGTATGCGCACGGTATGGTCATTCCTAGGTTGATGAGTATGCTTAGGTGGTGGCCATGCCAGTATGATGATATTGCATCGTTGAGGGTTAGGCG
>PZPG01000105.1:2204-3593 GCA_003045995.1 Bacteroidota bacterium | reverse complement strand
ACAAACATGGCAAAGACGAACAGGAAAGGTAAAGTATTGGTAACTGGCGTGACAGGGTTTGTTGGACAGCACTGTGCCGAACGCCTGCTGCATCATGGATATGAAATGAGGGGATCGATGAGAAACCCTTCCAAGGAGGCGCTTGTTCGAAATGCGATCGACCCCAACGGCAACCATCAAGAGAGCATTGAGTTTTGCCATTTGGATCTGCTTCGGGATGAGGGATGGGAAGAGGCGATGAAGGGCTGTGATTATGTTTTGCATGTGGCCTCTCCGTTTTACATCAACGAGCCGAAAGATGAGCAGGAGTTCATCAAACCGGCTGTGGATGGGACTCTTCGGGCGATGCGTTTTGCCAAGCAAGCCGGTGTGAAGAAAATTGTGGTTACTTCGTCTTTGGTGGCCATGGTTGGTGATTCGAAAAAGGCTCATCTTACGCAGGAGAGTTGGACAGATCCCGAGCGCCACAAGGTTTCTGCGTACATGAAGAGTAAGGCACATGCCGAGCGGGCTGCCTGGGATTTTTATGAGAAGCAGTCGGAGGAGGGTGGGAGTATCGGTGGCAGTATGGGCGGCAGCACAAGGGGCAATACGGACGGCGGTATGGGAGGGAATATGGGCGGGAGCACAAGTGGCAATACGAACGGCAACATGGCCGGCAACAAAATGGAGCTCACAGTGGTGAATCCTGGCCCCATTTTTGGCCCAACGTTGACCGGTCACATTGGAGCCTCGTTAGAGATTGTGGAAAATCTCATGACCGGGAAGATGCCTCAGCAGCCTAACGTAGTCTACGCAATGTCGGACGTGCGGGATATCGCCGAGATTCATGTACAGGCGCTGGAGAATGAGCGCTCCAACGGGAAGCGGTTTATCGTAACTACCGAAGAATCCTATGCATTTACCGATGTGGCGCGAGTGTTGCAGGAGTCGGGTTACGAAAAAGCGACTCCAAAAACTGCCCCCTCGTTTCTTTTGAAAGTGCTAAGTTTGTTTAAGCCCGATGTGAAGGCGATGATGCCGCTTGTCGATTCGCATGTTACGGTGGATCTTTCCCCCACGCTTGCGACCTTTGACTGGCAGCCTGTGGCGTTCGAGCAAACCATTCGCGACACGGCGAAATCGATTGCCTCGTTTCGATCGTAGTTAATCAGGGTTCAGCGTAGTGAATGACCGTCAATCGTAGTCAAACGTGGTCAATCGCAGTCAATCGCAGTCGATAGCTTTTCGAAGGTTTTTGTACCTTCCGCACGATGAAAACGATTCTTCTTGCCGATAGTGGAGGTACCAAAACGGATTGGGCCTACGTGCGCGTGGGCGAATCTGTGCTTGTGCCTGGACGTGGATCTGTACCTGAGCGAGGACCTGTGCCTGAGCGCGGACGTGGAT
>PZPG01000105.1:0-2199 GCA_003045995.1 Bacteroidota bacterium | reverse complement strand
CCTGAGCGCGGACGTGGATCTGCACTTGGGCGTGAATCCGCACAAAGGTTTCAAACGGCTGGATTACATCCGCTTTATGTGAATGATACGGTGATTCGCCAGACGTTTGAGGAGGTTCGGGATCGATTGTGCAGTGGCAAGTTCCAGAATGATTTGCCCGATGAAATTTTTTACTACTCGGCGGGATGTGCTTCCGACGCTGTGAAAAAGCGCATCATGCGGCATCTTGCAGCGGTTTTTCGGGGTGATGGGAAAGCACGGCGCCATGAAAACCTTTTACAGGAAAATCAAACACAGAAAAAGCAGTCAAAGGAACACCAATCACAGTACAAACAAGCGCAGAATAATCCGTCACAGAATAACCAAGTAGAGAATAACCCATCACAGTCAGCCCAAGTACAGAGTAACCAACCACAAATTTATGTAGGCACCGATGTTGAATGTGCTGCGAGAGCAGCGTTTTATGGGGATGAACGTGGTTTGCTGGTGGTATTGGGTACCGGATCGATATGCGCAAGAGTGGTAAACGGGGTGATGCAAGAGCAATCTCGTTCTTTGGGCTTTGCAATTGGTGATGAGGGAAGTGCGGCAGATATCGGGAAGCGCTTATTGAAGGGATATTTTCGGCGCACGTTTTCGCCACCAACCCTTGCGTATTTGGAGGAGATCATGCACCAAATGACCGGTGGGCAGGGAAAGCCAGGAGGGTCAGATTCCAATGATGATGATCAATCCGAAAACGCGCGGTATGCTATATGGATGGATGCGCTGTATTTTGGAGGCGAGTCGGTACGTCTGGGATTTCCAAGCCCTTCCGCTCTGCTAGCCTCGCTTGCCCGAGAGGTGTTAGATGGGCTGAGTGAGAAATCCCATCAACCCGAAACCAATTGCTCCGAAACGAATTCCCCCGAACCCCAAAAAACCAATGCTAAGAGAGAACATAGCGCGGTTCCTGGCAGGTTGCTTTCTGGAGAGGCACTTTCCGGGAGTGTGCGTGCCGAGTTGAAACGGGTAGTTGAGGCGGCATTCCGGGACTTTGTAGAGCAGCGTTATCTGCCTATGAACCCAGCCAAAGGGGAGAAAACGGTGATGGCAGGAGGAGTTGTGAACAGGCAGCCCACGCTGTTTCGGGAGATTCTTGGAGCGTATGCGAACGGCCCTGTGGAATCGCTCGTTTCTGTGATGGACGGATTGGTGGAGCGTGTTTTGAGTCGTAGATGAAATGTGAAAAGAGAAATTGTAAAGGAAGCAAGGAAGCGTATGAATTTTGTTGATACCCATTGTCATCTGTATCTGGAGGGTTTTCAGGATGATCTTGAGGAGGTCCTGGGCCGGGCCGCCGCTGCGAATGTTCGGGATATTTTCCTGCCGGCGATTGACTGGCATTCGTTGCAGCAGATGGACACCTTAACGCGTGCGGCATCCCAACTACATGAGGCTTCCCAGCAACCTGACGAATCCCAACAATCTAACGAATCCCAGCAACCTGTCGAATCCCGGCAACCTGTCGAATCCCGGCAACCTGTCGAAACCCTGCCATATACGGAATCCCAGCTAAATGCGGAATCCCATGCGCAGTCGCCGATCCGGTTTTGGAAAATGGCGGGGGTGCATCCGTGCGATATTACTGGCCGGCGCGAAGGGCTTCGGGATACGCTGCTGGCTTACGGGGCCATGGACGACATAGTGGGTATCGGTGAAACGGGTCTCGATTATTATTGGAGCAAGGATCATGTGGCGGCGCAACAGGAGAGCCTGGCGATTCATCTCGAGGTGGCGAAGGAGACTGGAAAGCCAGTAGTTCTACATAATCGGGATAGCTCAGACGACCTATTGGGGATAGTGCGGGAGCATCAGGACGGGCGACTGACCGGCGTTTGGCATTGTTTCAATGGTACGGTGGAGCAGGGACGCGAGGCGATCGAGCTGGGGTTGCATCTTGGGATTGGCGGGGTGGTGACGTTTAAAAATGGAGGCGTGGCGGAAGTTGTGGAGAAGCTACCTATCGAACGTATGATTCTGGAAACGGATGCGCCCTATCTTACGCCAACGCCGCATCGGGGAACCCGCAACGAGCCATCCTATATTCCGCTAATTGCGCAAAAACTTGCTGATGTGATGGGGGTCGGGTTGGACGAGGTTGCTTCAGTTACCACACACAACGCGTATGCACTGTTTGGTATCGACGAGCGAGTGAGC
>PZPG01000104.1 GCA_003045995.1 Bacteroidota bacterium | reverse complement strand
CGGATGGCATGCGCGGTGGTACAGTTTACCCTGGTAGCACGGATGGCATGCACGGCGGCACAGTTTACCCTGGTGACACAGTCTACCTTGGTGGCGCAGATGGCACAGGCGTTGGCGCAGTCTACCCCGGCGAAGACCTCGCGGCGGCTCTTCAAAACGAAACCTTTCGCAGATACGCACTGGATAGCACGCTCTATTGCATTCGGCAGTATCGCCAAGACTTTCGGAAGGAGGATTATGTGGGTGGGTTTGTACGATACCGGAAGTATTCGAGGAAGGATTGTTTTCGGGTCTTGAACTGGGAGGAGCAACCACTCGCTCAAAATGTGGGTGGGTATATGTTTCATCCGGACGATGAGAACTGCCCGATCTTCGTAAACTATCACAAAGAGGAAGACATCTCTGAAACCACCAAGTATGAAGACGGATTTTTGGACACATCAACCCTTGCCTATATGTCCAAATCGAAGCGGAAGTTGACGAGTCCCGATGTGATCAAGTTCCGTGAGGCCAGCGAGCGTGGCATTCGGCTGCCGCTGTTCATCAAAAAAGAGAATGCAGAGGGAGACGATTTCTACTATATGGGCGACGTCACACCGATTCCCGAAGGCTTCACCCAAACCACCATGGGAGAGCAAAACAACGTGTCGGTCGTAAAAATGATCTTCAAGATAGACCGCCCGGTGGAGAGAAGCATGTACGAATACATTACGAGAGATAATCTTTGAAGTGTATCGATACTATTTGATTTGCGACGAATAACGGCTATAATCGTTGCATAATATGCATCGAATGAATGAATTTATCCATCAACACAACCATTGGCCCGAATGTACCTGGGACAGCAGCAAATTCCTGAGTTTGCTGAGTGAAGCCAGAAATTTGCAGGGGAAACTCGTTGGAAAAATGGAAGCGTTAGGTTTTGATGTTAGAGCGGAAGCACTGCTCGATACATTGACCCTCGATGTTGTAAAATCATCAGAGATTGAAGGGGAGCTATTACAACCTGCCCAAGTTCGTTCCTCCATTGCCCGTAGATTGGGACTGGAAATAGCTGGGGCCGTTGAGCCGGACAGGAACGTAGAGGGAGTCGTTGAAATGATGCTTGATGCAACGCAAAACTGCTTTTCCCCATTGACGGAAGAAAGACTATTTGACTGGCATGCAGCTTTATTCCCAACAGGCAGAAGCGGGATGCGCAAAATTATCGTTGCGGGCTGGAGACAAGATACATGCGGACCGATGCAAGTAGTATCTGGCGCGATGGGCAAAGAGAAGGTGCATTTCCAGGCACCTGATTCTGCGTTACTGGAAGAGGAAATGGCACGGTTCATTGCGTGGTTCAACGCCAGTATCAACGCAAATACCAATGCAAGTACCGGTGCCATGGACTTGGTGATAAAGGCGGCCATTGCACACTTGTGGTTTGTGACGATTCATCCCTTTGAGGATGGAAACGGAAGAATCGCAAGAGCCTTAACAGACATGCTTCTCGCCCGGTCCGACAAAAGCAACCAACGTTTTTATAGCATGTCCGCTCAAATTCGAATCGAACGGAAGCAGTACTATGCGATATTGGAAAAAACACAACGAGGCGATGTAGACATCACCGATTGGATCGTATGGTTTTTACACTGTTTGATACGTGCTTTGAGGGCTACAGATTCCAACCATGCGAGCGTATTATTCAAAGCAGAGTTTTGGCAAAAGCACATCCACACCGCGCTCAATGATCGTCAAAGGAAATTATTAAATAAAATATTGGATGGGTTTGATGGGAAACTTACATCTTCCAAATGGGCGAAAATCGCAAAATGCTCTAAAGATTCAGCGGTCAGGGACATAAACGACCTCATTGAGAAAGGGATATTGCAAAAAGATGTCGCCGGAGGAAGAAGTACAAGTTACGAATTGATAGGAATGCCAACCGACAACGAAGCTTAGTGAAAAATTCATAGGAGTTTTCCCATTTTTCACAACACCCATCGAATGTGTACCTTACTTGCATCACGTTACTTTGCATCACGTTCCTTTCGGTTGGCTCCGTGTTTCGTGAGAAGGCCCAATCCATCCATAACATAAAACATCGCAGGTGAGTAGAATGACGGATCAGCGTTTTGAGGGATTCCAACAGGGGGCAATACAATTTCTTGCGGAATTGAAGGAGAATAACAACAAGGAATGGTTTGCCCAACATAAGGAGCGCTACGAGGAAGTCCTTCTCGGGCCCGCGGAGGCTTTTGTTACCGAGTTCGGAGACGCCTTGCGTGAAGAGTATCCAATGGTCCATTTCGGGACCCAGCGCAACGGGTCCGGTTCGATCATGCGGATCTACAGGGACGTCCGTTTTTCACCCGACAAGCGGCCCTATAAAGAAAATCTTGGCATGGTTTTCTGGCTTGGCAACGGGAAAAAGGTGGAGCAGCCCGGCTTTTATGTTCATTTGTCACCGTCGGAGGCGTTTTTCTACGGTGGGCAGTATATGTTTCCAAAGCCGGTTTTGAAAGAATACCGGATCGCAGTCGATGACCCTACGAAGGGCACTATGTTGGAATCGATTCTGGCAGATCTCGATGGAGAGGGGCTCACACTGCTCAACCAACCGGCGTATAAACGAGTGCCTCGTGGGTATCCGGCGGATCATCCCCGTGGCGATCTGTTGAAGTATTCGGGGGTCGGGGTGTCCGCCAATATTTCCGAAAAGATCTCCGACGGACCTGGTTTGATAGGGTTCCTATTGGATACTACAAGAAAGATGAGACCTCTGATAGAGTGGTTGATGGAGATGAATTCTTTTGCTCAAAATTCATAGGGATTTGCGAAAAATTCATAGTCTTGGTGAAAAATTCATATAATTCTGCGAAAAATTCATATTCTTGGTAAAAAATTCACAAAAGTTGGCCCCTCCCGCACATCTGCCATCAACAACCAGCTCGCCCATCACCCCGAACAACCCCCTGCTTAGGCCCGCAACCACTGCTCATTTCCATTTTTCATACAAATTTGCTCGTTTTTCATACTTCCGTGAGAAAGCCGTTTCCTATTTTGTAGGGTCGAACTGCTGGTAGCACCAACGCAATGTACCCACACAGTGCACCGACACAATGCGTCGACACAATGCGTCGACACAATGCACCAACTCAAGGAAGCAGGCATCATGCGCCATCAACCCGAAAACTCCGTCAGTCCCCCATACACACGGCCCAGGCTCAAAGCCTCATCCAACAACGAGAACTGGACGGCCGAATCTATTCCGAATTTGTGGGACAAGGTGGTGCTCATCACCGGCGCAACGAGTGGCATTGGCAGGGCCGCCGATGAAATTCTGGCCGATTATTCGCACCTGAACGTGCTCATCAACAATGCCGCAATCATGGCCTGCCCCTACGCTAAAACGGAGGATGGCGTGGAGATTCAAATGGCCACCAATCATCTGGGGCACTTTGCCTTGAGCAGGTTGATGTTGCCGCTTCTTCGCATAAAGCGTGGCTCGCGGATTGTTAATACCTCTAGTATCGGGCACCGGATGGGGAAGATCGACTTAAGGATAAGACGGGCATGACCCCGGGGCAGTACCGCAAGGTGTCTTAATCGTCGATCTCCAGATCGTCCGGCTCCACATCATCACTTTCAATGCCTTCC
>PZPG01000103.1 GCA_003045995.1 Bacteroidota bacterium | reverse complement strand
ACACCGCCCATACCCTGTACCCCAACACTCCCACTGAAGATTCCTCTGCCAGCTCTTTTATCACCCCCAGCCGGAATTATAAACAACAACACCGCTGCACCCACCGAAATGCCTGCATCACTCAGCCCCGGAACATACTCCTCGAGAAGCGGCCGCGTCACCCACCCCAGCGCCGCTAACGCAAACACCATCGCCACCCGCTTCTCTTGCACCGACATCGGCCCCATCTGTGCCAGCTCCCCACGAATATAATCCATCCCACCATCCAGCTCCTGCATCCGAATCGGGAAAAGCACCCTTGTGAGTAGAAAAAAGATCACCGGCAGTGAAATCAACACAATAGGCATTCCTACCAGCATCCAATCCAAAAACCCGATCTCCACACCGTACGTCTCCTGGAAGAAACCGGCCAGCAATGCGTTCGGCGGCGTCCCGATGAGCGTCCCGATCCCACCCACATTACACCCATACGCCACACTCAAAACCAGCGCGATCTCGAAATTCCGGCGTTCTGCTTGTGAATGTTCTGTTTGAGGGTGCCCTGCTTGCGACTGCCCTGTCCCCGACCGCCCAGATCGCGACTGCCCCTCCACCAACTCGAACACCGACATCGCAATCGGCAACATCATAATCGCCGTCGCCGTGTTGCTCACGAACATACTCAGCACCGCAGATGCGATCATAAACCCAAGAATTACCGACCTCGGCTTCACGCCAAACACCCGAATCACCGACAAGGCAAACCGCCGGTGCAACGACCAGCGCTGCATCCCCGCAGCGAGCAAAAATCCGCCCAAAAACAGATAAATCACCGGATTGGCATACGGCGCCGTGGCCTCCCCAACACTCGCAATCCCCAAAAGCGGAAACAACAAAATTGGCAGAAGTGCCGTCGCATAGATCGGAATCGCCTCCGAAATCCACCAGGAAGCCATCAACAAAGTCACTGCAGCGGTGCGCCACGCCTGCTCGGAAAGGCCTTCGGGCGCAGGTAGCAACCCTATCAACCCGAATAAAAAAAACCCGACCAGTAAGCCGGGATGGTTGGCGCGTGCGCGTTGGAGCATGGTTTGTACGGGTTGATGGGATCCGCATTTGGACCCTAGTGAACTGCGGGCTATGCGAGTAACCGAAGATGAAGCTGCGCAATGTGGTCGAATACCTGGCTACATTGCTACACTGCTGCATTACTGCCTTGCTACATTGCTACCTGGCTACACGGCTACCTTTCTACCTTACTACATGGCTACCTCGCAGCCCGCCTTTCTATAAAGATACAAAAGGTGCGCTTACGAGGCGAGTTCCACCACAATTTCGTTGCGTCGGTTGAAAATTTCGAACGGCGCATTGTACCCAAAAAAGTAGAATTTCCCGGTGTGCTCGATGCCCTCTTTCGCGAGCTCTGCAGCCAGGATTTCCCGATACTGTTCGATTTTACGATCGTTGGCCCATCCGCCGAACGCAATGGCGGCCATGGTTTTGGCTGGCTCAACGCGGAATTCGATGTCTCGACTGTTGGGTTTGGGAAGCGTCTGCTCAGTGAAACTCTTCGGCACCATAAACATCATGGTGGTGGAATCCTCAAGCGACATGGTAACCGGCGAAGTCATGGCGATCTTCTCGTTGCGCTCGTTGCCACCAAAAATGTAGCCGGCCAGAACCCGAAAGCCCCGGCCCGATACGTCGCGGTATTCGTTGCCATCCATCTGCACAGCGGTGAAAAGCTGCTCGTCGTAGGTGCGGATTTCAAAGCGGTCGTAGGTCTTCACAACCTTGTATGTGTAGGTTTCAATGTCGTTTTGTGTGCTCATGGCGTAGATTTGAGATGCAACAAGGACGGTTGCGATGATTACGGTTATAATGATGATCCATTTCATAGTGTAGATTTTTTTATGGTGTAATTTTTATACTGTTTGTACTGTAACGATCTTGCTTAGATATTATTTTTGCCACACGATTCCTATCGAAAATGGCGGGTGCACGGGAACTTCTGCTTATGAGTACTGCCACCGATGAGTATTCCTTCAGACGAGTACTGCCACCCAGCAGAATTGCTCCTCGAAGCTTTCCCGTTGTGTTGCTTCGGGTTGATGCGTATTGCATCACCGTGAGAAAGAACAAACGGGCGTCGCAAGGCGTTCACTGAACAGATTCATTATGCCGAGTAGTGCTCGATTGTTTTGTAATATGAACTAAGTCAACACCCAGAGCTTCCTCCAATTTCGCGATCGTTTCCAGGGTAAAATTCTCTGTGCCTTTCACCCATTTATTCACTTGCTGAGGGGTGATTTTCAATTGGTGCGCAAGCCAAACCTGAGTTTTTTCAGCCGCTTTTAATTCTTCGAGGATCCGAAACGATATCGCTCGTGATTTTTCAAGCCATGGTTTATCTGCTCTACGTTGCTTTGCACGTTCTTTCCAAGCAGATTGCCCGCCTTGTGATAGGTTATCTATAGGTAAACGCATCTCTTTGTCAGCACTCATAATTCTCTCAAATCAGGGTTGAAGGCATGGGAAAATTCCTCTAACAGGTAATCTTGTACCATGTACAGTTATTTTGAAAAGGATTGTTTCTCCAGGGTTATCCAGATTCAGAATCTCATCACACACAGACTCATTTTCATCAGCATACTTAACCAATATAAGTACCCGTCAATTGTGGGTATGATATCAACGATTACCATGATAATCAACCTACAAGTTTATTTGCTTTTCCCGTTTGTGGAATGACCAATTTAATTGCAACGTAGATCTCTTGATATCGAACCTTTACCCTTCTCTGCTAATATGGTATTTCGCGCTCACCTGAGATTCCCGGCAATTTCGGAAGAGTGTGCGTCTGAATCCCAACCTTCTTGAACACACCGCCAAGGCCGAACGAACTCAACAACACCTGGATCTGATCCGCCCGCAACCCGCTCATCATCTCCGGCGTGATGCGTTCCACAAACCCGTCCGTAACAATGAGCGCCCGATGGATCCGATTCGCCCGAATGTGCTCGAACACAGGCCCGATCGAGGTGCCTCCCGACGTTACATACTCCAATTTGCCCCCAACAAACCGCGCCGGCGCAACATCATCGGAAAACACATAAAACGGCCGCCGAAGCTGATCCCGAAAATGATGGAACAGCGAAATCAGCGCATCAAGCTCGTTCGTCATCGATCCACTCACATCCAAATACACCGCTGCGAGCTCTTTGGGTGTGCGTTTCTGAATCGGTACACGGGAAAAAGGCAGAAACGGGGTGATCTTCATGGCCGCATAGGCACGCCTATCCCGCGGATGTAACATCGGCAAAGGCGTCACCGATTCGCGCAGCTGAACCCGAGTGCGATCCTTCACCAAACACTTCTGTAGCACCGCTCGTGTCTCCTTTTTCCACACATATAGCTGCTGCTTCGACACCTCCTGTTCCATTTGCTCAGCCGCTCCACCACGACCCCGTCCTTTTTTGCCTCCGAGCTTGCCCTGCTCCTTCAGCGCCTCACAAGCCTCCTGCAAAATCTTGCGGATCTCCTCGCTCATTTCCTCCGACCCGTTGTCTGTACCTTCGGCAGCTTGGCCCTGTCCTGTGCCCTGGCCTGCGCCCTGGCCCGCGCTCTCGGTCTGGCCAGCACTCGCACCTTGTCCTGCACCTTCACCCTGGCCTGCACCTTCACCCTGTCCTGTGCCCTCACCTTGCTCTGAACTCGAATCCGCACCCCCCGCATGATTCCCCAAAAACACAATCGTAATCTGCGGAATATGC
>PZPG01000050.1:12690-15623 GCA_003045995.1 Bacteroidota bacterium | reverse complement strand
TCGGTTTCTTCGCCGACAAGGCCACCAAGCATCGCACCGGCACCGATGTGAAACCGACCGTCTTGGATGGGGAAGGTGACTTTGGGCAGGATCCAGACCGGACTGCTTTCTGCTCCGAAGAGGAACAGGGGAATCATGCCGCCGCCAATTGAGAACCGTTCTGTGAGTCCGTAGTTGACGTTGTTAAAGAGGATCCAGATGTTTTGGTAGTAGCCTTGCTTTTTCTCGAGGCTGAGGGCGTTGGGTGCGAAAAAATAGCGAGTAGCCTGTGGGTTTTCGAACCAGTAGGCGCCGTCCCGGAACCGGTCTTTGGAGAGTCGTTCGATGGTTTTGATGACGGTTCGGCGGATGGTGATCTCCCCTACTCCCTCGATGTTGATCGTGACTGTTTGTTCGTCTTCGGAGATCAGGACGCCGAAAAACAGGTTGCCGTTTTTGGTTTCGATGCGGACGTATTCGGGGTCGGCGGTGCTGGGGTCGGCGGTGCTGGGGTCGGTGGTGGGGTCGGTGTTGCTGGAGTCACCCGCGGGTTCGGTGGTGGGGTCACCCGCGGGTTCGGTGAGAGTGTCTTGCGGGCTGGCGTGAAATGGCTGCGCACTCGGTACTGGCTGTACGTGATGTACTTCCGGTATTTGTTGCCATTCCGGAACTGATTGTGCATGATGTACTTCCGGCAAAATGGCCAGGAGCAGCAGGATCCAGATCATCGGGAACAACTGAGCCCATCGGGTTAAACATCCTCTATAAAACGAAGTTGCTGCAAACATCCTTGTGATATTCCTGATTCTACTAACCATTTTGTTATCTGTTATTTCACCAGTTATAGATCGCTTGTTGATCTGCTGCCCAAATTAGTCATAGTCACTCTTTGACAAATGTACGATTTGATGAATGTACGATTTCGGGAGTACATATCCATATCCTTCGGGAACCTTTTTCTGTTCGGTAACCTTTTTCTGTTTAGTGTCCTTTCCTATATTCTTGCGCTGATTGTTCTCGGCCTCGATTCTCCTCAACCTCGAGTTCTCAATCAAATCATTCCAACTCCCACGAACCCCGCCCGTATGAAACGCTACTCCATCAACCCAAAGCCTGACGCATCAACCCGAAAAAATCGGATACCCATGAAGGGGACGAAATTGAAGGGGATAAAATCCTCTGATGATCGGTCGAATGTGGCGTTTTGGGCGTGGCCTCTGTTGATTGCACTTTTTTTGGGTTTTGGAAGCGCGTGTGAGCCGACAGGTGGTGATGGGTATTCGGCGAAAGATGGGTATTCGCTGGAGCAGGATTCGTTTCCCTATTTGGAGATGACGGTGGATGAATTGCAGAAGGGGTATCGGGAGGGGCGTTTTACGGTGGCGGAGGTGGTTCAGGCGTATTTGGATCGGATTGATGCGATCGACCGGGAGGGTCCGGCGCTGAATTCGGTGCGTGCGGTGAATGCACAGGCGATGGCCGTGGCGGAGGAGCTGGACAGGGAGCTGGCGGCAGGGGAGTCGCGGGGAGTGTTGCATGGGGTTCCGGTGTTGCTGAAAGATAATATCAACACGGCGGACATGCCTACAACGGCGGGGAGTGTGTTTTTGGAGGGGTCGGTTCCGCCGGCGGATGCGTTTCTTGTGGAGCGATTGCGGGAGGCAGGGGCGGTGATTCTGGGGAAGACGAATTTGAGCGAGTGGGCGAATTTTCACAGTTCGTTTTCGTCGAGTGGGTGGAGTAGTTTGGGGGGGCAGGTGAAAAATCCGTACGACTTGTCGCGAAATCCATGTGGTTCGAGTTCGGGGTCGGGGGCGGCGGCATCGGCGAATTTGGCGATGCTAACGATCGGCACGGAGACGAACGGTTCGATTGTGTGCCCGTCGAATGCGAATGGGATTGTGGGTTTGAAGCCAACGGTGGGGTTGTGGAGCCGGTCGGGGATTATTCCGATTTCATACACGACGGATAGTGCGGGGCCGATGACGCGGACGGTTCGGGATGCGGCGATTTTGCTGGGGGCGCTGGCGGTTGTGGATCCGGCGGATGGGATGACGATGGCAGAGGGGCATCCGGCGGCGGCAGGGAATTCAGGCGCGGCAGGGCATTCGGGTGTGGTCGTTGATTACACTCAATTTTTGCAGGAGGATGGCCTTGCCGGGAAGCGTCTTGGGTTTTACACGGCACCGCGTGGGAATCATTTTCGGGTGGATGAGCGGATGGAACAGGCAATTGCCGTGATGGAGGCGGCTGGGGCGGAGATCATTGAAATTCCACGGATTTCGACGGAGAATGTGGGGGGTGATGCGTTTACGGTGTTGATGTATGAGTTTCGGGAAGGTTTGGATGCCTATTTTTCTTCTCTGGGTGATGGGGGAGCGGTTTCGTCTGTGGAGGATTTATCGGAACGCATACGTCAGAGCGCTTCTCGCTACGGAGGTTTGGTTGATTACGACCTTATCCATCAGGCGGCTGAGTTGTGGAGCGATGAGCAAAGCCGTCTGGAAGCAGAGGCTGCGTATGAGAAGGCGCTGGAGCGGATGCTACGGGTGAGTCGCGATGAGGGTATTGATAGAATCGTCGAAGAACATAACCTCGATGCGTTGTTTTCCTATACGGGAAGCCCGGCCTGGAAAACCGACCTTACTCTGGGTGATAACTTTCAGTTGGCTTCGAGCTCCCCCTCCGCGCGGGCTGCGTACCCGATTGTTACGGTTCCTATGGGGGAACTGGATGGGTTACCATTGGGGATCTCTTTCTTTGGGCGTGCCTGGAGTGAACCTGTTTTGTTGGAAATTGCGTACGACTTTGAACAAAAAACGAAGCACCGGTTTGCTCCCTCGTTTTTTGAGTGATTAAAACAAAATCAAGGCTTTTCGGAGTTCAGAATCTGTTTCACATCATCCAGGCTTGCGCCGGTAAGTTTCACGATCTCTTCCGGCTTATAGTCCATA
>PZPG01000050.1:9452-12648 GCA_003045995.1 Bacteroidota bacterium | reverse complement strand
CCCTTCTGAATGCCCTTCTGAATACCCTCTTCCAAAATTCCTTTTCGGATTGCATTGGCTTCCCACCGATCCTTGTACTTGGCCAGATATGCTTCGTATTCGTCCCAGTTCATGTTCGCTACTCTCGCTTGTTCAAACAAATCTATAAATGGTGCCACTCTGTAACGTTCAGGCACTTCGTCCATCGAACCCATGTTCTTCAACAGGTACAACCACAAATCTTCTGCGGTTTTCAACTCCTCTAATGTCTTGGAAGAATTATACGTTTCTACAAAAAGAATCGCAAGTTTGTCCGTCAGTAATTTTGATGAATCTTTCAGATATAGACCTGCTACACTGACTACATCATCACTCAACTTCATTTGTGGTCTCATGTGGTCGCTGAGTACATTTATCATAAGTACACGTTTTAGTTCAAAGTTCCATTCGCCTTTTTGTCCTTGCTTCCGCAGTGGAATGGCAATATAAAACAGACCCCGTTCGACATAGTTTGGCTGATACTGTGATTGCATTTCTATGATGATGTGATCTCCCTCGTCGGTGATGCAGTAAATATCGAAAATACTGTGACGTCCGAGAGCAATTTCGGCTAACTGCTCCGTGTTTTGATACTCGATGTCACGGATTCGAATATTGATTTTGTCCAGGAGGGTGTTTAGAAAATGAATGAGCGATTGCTTGGATTTTGGTCTTCCAAAAGCATACTTGAAGCCTGCATCTGTAAATAAATCGACAAATAGGCCTACGCGGGGCCCTCTAGATTCTCCGGAATTGCCAGATTTATCTTGATTCCCTTGATCCTCTTCTGATCCCATAGGTTTTTCCTCTCTTTGATGGAATGATGACAAAAATGCATCCAATCAAACCGCTGATGTTATATGATGTTTTCTATATGAAGTAAAAAAGCCTGCATCCTTACATCAAAAGGAACAAATCAAAAAAGTTTCCTTCTATTTGACCCAAAATTCAACCATTTGAGTGCTTCTATCCGCTAATAAATGCCAGGATTCCATGAACCGGGACTCCATGTACTAGGATTCCGTGAACTAGGATTCCATGAACCAAGACTCCATGCACCAGGATTCCGTGAACCAGGACTCCATGAACTGGGACTCCATGAGTACAATTTCCGTGATCGGATAGTCCGTTACTCGTCAAAAATGTAAACTGAATGTGGCATGAACCTTGGAAGGGGCATCCTTGTTATGATTGCCATGAATCAACCCGACAAAAAAACCGTCCAACTGGTCTGGCTTAAGAAAGATTTGCGGCTTCATGATCACCGCCCGCTGCAGGAGGCCTCGGCCACACACATCCCGGCGCTCGTGTTTTACCTTTTTGAACCGTCTGTTATGGCTGATCCACATCACAGTAATCGGCATTGGACATTTGTGTGGCAATCACTCCAGGAGATGCGCCGGACTCTCTCTTCTTATGGGGTCTCACTCTGGATTCTGAAGATGGAGGCGATCGATTTTTTTCATGCGATCCAAGAGATTTATGACATTCAGCACCTTGTGAGTCATGAGGAAACCGGCTTGGATGTGACCTATCAGCGAGATCTTGCTGTGGCAGAGTGGTGTGCATCGAACGAGGTGATGTGGCGGGAGTTTCCATCCAATGGAGTCCATAGGGGTTTGATGCATCGTAATGGCTGGCGAAAGCGATGGGCGGATCGGATGGCTCTTCCTCTGTTTGACCCGGACCTGGACGCGTTGACTGGCGCGGATCTGCCTGAATCGTTGGCGGCAAATCAGGTGACGATGGAGGAGATTTTGGCATTTCCTGGTGAGAAAGGTACAAATGAAGCAGTGATTGCCACGAGCCAAAACTCGAAAGCTCAGGGAGATGCAGCAACTTCAGCAGACGCATCATACCTGTATCTTCATGACATCCAGAAAGGGGGTGAATCGGAGGCATGGCGGACTCTGAATCATTTTCTTGAGGATCGGGCGGCGTACTATTCGGCGTCGATCTCTGCTCCCGGGCCAGCGCGAATCGGTTGCAGCCGGATGTCGCCATATATTACATGGGGGAATATTAGTATCAAGCAGATTCAGTGGTATGTAAGTCGGGGGTACAGGGCGGGGCTTGGGGTACGTGCTGAGGAGAAGGTACTTGCACCAACGGGAGTGATTGCACCAGCGGGGAAACGTGGCATACGGAGTTTTCAGAGCCGGCTTGGCTGGCATTGTCATTTTATTCAGAAGCTCGAGGCAGAGCCGCGCATGGAATTCGAAAATCTAAACCGCGGCTACGATGACATCCGGCAGGAAAAGAACGCGATGCTACTGAAGGCTTGGGAGGAGGGGCAAACCGGGTACCCGATGGTAGACGCCTCGATGCGTAGCCTTAACGCAACCGGATACCTCAATTTTCGAATGCGGGCGATGCTGGTCTCTTTCCTTACGCATCACCTTTGGCTCGACTGGCGCGACGGGTCACCGCATCTTGCACGTCAATTCCTCGATTTCGAACCAGGGATTCATTTTTCGCAGTTCCAAATGCAGGCGGGGACGATGGGCGTGAACACGATTCGCATCTATAATCCTGTGAAACAGGGTAAGGATCACGATCCGGAGGGGCGATTTGTACGTGAATGGGTGCCAGAGCTTCGCGAGGTGCCGGGGTCGCTAATTCACGAACCCTGGCTTATGAGCGAAATGGAGCAGCTGATGGCAGGATGCCGAATCGGAGTGGATTATCCGCAGCCAGTGGTTCCAGATTTAAAGGCAAGTTACCGACGAGCAAGCGATCAGCTTTGGGCCAAAAAAGGCGAGTCGCTGGTGAAGCGGGAAAATCTACGCATCATGAAAACACATGTAAAGAACCGGGGTGATGGGAAAGCGGATGGGTCGTAAGAACCACAAGAGTGAAAATGAGACTTCGAAAAATGGGACTTCGAAGGTTTCAAAGGTTTCGAAGGTTTCAAAACCCACGTCCAGGAAGGGGTTGCCGGAGAAGATCTGTGTGGTGTGTGGACGTCCATTTACCTGGCGAAAAAAGTGGGCACGCGACTGGGAACACGTAAAATATTGCAGTGAGCGTTGCCGGCGGTCTTCTAAATGACGAGAAGGTTGGAGTTGGTGATGGGAGTGCTGGAATAATCGATGGGAAGGTTAGTATTGGTGATGGGAAGGTTTAAGTAGTCGACAGTCAGGTTGGAATAAGCGACGGGAGGGCTGGAATTGCTGAC
>PZPG01000050.1:0-9406 GCA_003045995.1 Bacteroidota bacterium | reverse complement strand
AGGTTGGAATAAGCGACGCGCAGACCGGCCCCGTTGACCAATAATGAGCAGGATGG
The DNA here is from genome assembly GCA_003045995.1 of Bacteroidota bacterium. Lineage (GTDB taxonomy): Bacteria > Bacteroidota > Rhodothermia > Balneolales > Balneolaceae > Sam29DG08-bin30. The sequence continues at coordinate 9,350 of PZPG01000050.1, read as the reverse complement.
TTTAATGAGCAGGATGGTTGTTTGGCCATCATGCCGGTTTCATCAACCCGAAAACATGAGCTTTTCATACGTTATGATTCAGCGCTATGATTCATAGAGCGCAATGTATGAGGTGGAATGTAGCGTGCCGTATATGCGGCGGTATGTAGGGTCGCAATACATTGGACCTAATACATAGGAACCAATACATAGGACGCAATTTATGGCGCGGGCGCAGGCACCACGGAGATAACCCCGGCGCCTTCGGAATATATCCAATACGCCCTACCCGGCTCCATAACTTCCACAATTTGATACCCGCCATCGAACGAATACAGCTCCTGCTCGTTCACCAGGTCGTTCGGATCTTCGACTACCGAGGCTTCGCCCATGCTGGCAATAATATTCCATCCATCCATAAGATTCACCTGAAACGATCCCACAGGATCACCGGAAAACACAACCGCCCCGTCCTGCGACATCGTCACCCAGTAGCCGATGCCCGGCGTAAGCACATCCTCTAGCGAATAAGCCCCATCAAACGAATAGAGCGTAGCCGGAACACTAAATGGAAATACCTCGGCATAATCGTTATGTGCAAACTGAACCGGCAGCGACACCAAGTTCCATCCTTCCGAATAGGTTTGCGCAAGTGTATCCGGTGCTGTTTCGTAGGTGATATAGTAGATTTTTCCGTTGTCGTTGTTGGTTTCGCTGTCGTACGGTGCACCCGCAACGATGTCATCCCCAGCCGAGTTTGCGGCAACCGATGTTCCCAAAAACGAGCCCCTGTAGCCTGTGACCTCCGTGCCGGTTTTTACCCAATCCATCGCCTCTCCATCAAACCGATACCGTTCAACCTTTCCGTGAGTAACAAATGGAGGTTCGGCATTGTATTGGGATGCCCCAACCACCAAGGTGCTCCCGTTGTCGGCTAGCGCGACATCCGCCCCAAAATACTCCTGCATCTGCGAACCCGTTAGGGTACTTCCAACTTGCTGCCAGGCGCCATTAAATTGAAACACCTGCACACTTCCGGCATCATCCTCGGTGGCATTATACTTTCTCGATCCAACCGCGAGTAATCCTCCGCTCAGCGACAGCGACGAGCCAAAATCCTGAAATTCCTGCGCTCCCATGAGTGTAGTACCCACTTTCGACCAAGGTCCGGCACACGTAAGATTGTTGGAATAGTACTCTACAATTCCGGCGCCATTTAGCTCGCCGACTTTCTCCTTCGGTGCAGATACGGCCACTTTTATCTCATCACCAATACGTTCCACAGCCACAGCCGATCCGAACTCAACATTGGTGGCGGTAGCTTCGTACTCAATTGCTTCCTCACACTCTGCATACGTGCCTGCCCCGGCTCTTCGATACACCCGCACGATTCCCGTCACCCCGTTCCCTGGTACATTGTAGTCGTAGGTTACAGCGCTCACGGCCAGTGCTTCCCCCCCATCGGATGTGTTGAGTGCCCAGCCAAACTGTTCGTTGTCTTGCTGCGAGTCGATTTTCTGGCTTAGAACAAACGTGTTGGTGCCCTCATTGTATGTGTATATCGAAACCGATCCTCCGGATGTAAATGCTGAATCATCAAATCGAGAACCGATAAAAATGGTTGCATTGTCTGTGATGGCTACGGAATACCCAAACTGATCTGAATTGCCTGCCCCTGCAAGTGGCTGTCCAACTTGCTGCAGACCGTTTTCTGTGATCCGGCCAACGACAACAAGCCCGCGATCGAGGCCGAAAAAGTCGTCCATGGGGGCACCGGTTATTACGTATTCGCCGGATGGAGAGATGTCGATGGCGGTTCCGAATTGGCTTCCCGCAAATGGGCCGTATTCGGTTGCAACCACGGTTTGGGCAGATACGTTCGATACGTTAGGCAGCGCCACGACGAGAAACGCGAACGCAAGTGCGAACACGGAGAGTGACGAAGCGATTGGCGAAACATTTGCTAAAACAAATGACGAAAACGAACGTAAACGGTTTGTAGAATTCATAGCATCAAGATTTAGAAAGAGAAAGAATAAGTGAACGTGAAAGAAAACGAATCATTACGGAGAGGCCGGTGAGCAAGTAGGTCTGTCCGGCGCTCTGTAGCTCTACATCCCTGCTGCGAACAATAGCGGCAGTGCATTGGTAGCGTCAAAAATCAGAAGATGAGTAGCGTTCGTTTGCTTCGTTTTATTTTTGTTACTTCGGGTTATTGAATGTTGCTTTTGGTTACTGAATGATTCCGCTTGTGAAACTGCTAATGAAAGTAGACAATTCTATCTTTTTTTAAGAATCTTTTTTTAAGAATCTTTTTCATTTTTTCGGGTTGATGTGTGTGCCATTGCGACAAGAACATCGGATGGGCGTAAGCAGAATCATGGCGAGGCGTGGCGAGGCGTGGCGTGGTGTGGAATGGTATGGAATGGTGTGGCATGGTGAATCATGGCGAGGCGAGGCGTGGCGTGGTGTGGAATGGTGTGGAATGGTGAATCATGGTGAATCATGGTGAATCATGGTGAATCATGGCGAGGCGTGGCTGGGTTTGGGTGAGACCTCGTTGTATTTTGGCAAGTCCTTGCCAAAATCCCGTTCGGTACTGTAATTCATTTTTTTTATAATGTATGATTGAGTGCTTGACCTTTACACTATTTATCTTTAATTTCATTATATGTGAACAGAAGATGCGCACGACGAGATTGTTTTGCTTATCTGAGTCAAACTTTTCTTCCGCTTATATCCGAGAGAAATCTGCATTAAGAGTAAGCGTGCTTTCATCTTCTCTAAGCGTAGTCTATCTACGTTTCATACCATCACACAGAAAAGGACTGTAGAACAGTCTGAGACGGGTTTTTTATTGCTTTGGGCATCTATGGCATCGTTGTCGTTCCTACGATATCTGCTTCATTGGCTGTATTTGTTCTAAGCATCCCGCTCTTATTCTATATAATTACAGTTCATTTAATCTCAACATTAAAGTATACAACTATGAATAATAATTATAAACATGTACTATTTATTCTTGATGACAGTGGATCCATGTCCGATATGGTGACAGATGCCATAGGTGGATTTAATCAGTTCGTCGAAAATCAGCAAGCCTATGCAAAGGAAGAGGGACTCATCATCAAACTCGACACGCTTATCTTTGGGAGTCCCGGAACACAGAATTATTTGCACCGAGATCTCGACATCCACAAGGTAACTCCGCTTACGAGAAAAGAGTACAACGCAAACAGCGGGGCAACTGCACTCTTGGATACCATCGGGATGGGAGTCACCGATCTCGGATCAACCCTGCGCGACATGCCAGAAACCGACCGACCGGGTGAAGTTATCGTGCAGATTTTCACCGATGGTTACGAAAATAGCTCGCGGGAATATCGGTTGGCAGACATCCAGCAGATGATCCGTACACAAACGAACACCTACAGTTGGGACTTCGTCTTTATGGCCTCGGATCTGGACGCCACACAAATGGCCTCCGATATGGGAATCCATCACGTTGCCTATTCGGAAAAAAGCGGAGAGGGCATGCGTAGCGTCTTTGATTCCACTGAGAACTTTCTTAAGATGGCACGTTATGAAAAACAAAATGCGAATTTTCAGCATATTTACAATAGAGTCCTGCGTGAGAAGAAAAGGGAAAAAAGAAAGCTAGATGAACAACAAAGAGTGGAGGAGAACGCCGACAAGAAATGAAGGCGTGGCTGACAGGTCGGGTGCTACAGACAGGTCGGATGCCACTGATAAGTTAAGTGCGATAAGCGGATCAGATGCAGCAAGTAGACTGGATACGGCTAACGGATCCGGTGTAGAGAGCAAACCGAGTACCGCTTACAAGGCCTCTTCGCTCCTTCAGGTGGAAGTTTGCTGCAGCTCGCCCGAATCCGCACGGATTGCAGACCGGTGCAGCGCCGACCGGATCGAGTTGTGCAAAGATCTGTTAGCAGACGGACGAACACCAGACGAAACAACGATCGGGCAGGTTTGCGAGGAAGTGAGCCTGCCCGTTCACGTTTTGATCCGTCCAAGAGCTGGCTCGTTTCACTACTCTTCCAAGGAACTCGGGGTGATGGAAGAGCAAATTCGCCGAGCTATACAGTTTCCGATTGCAGGAATTGTGATCGGGCACGTGAACGATCAGCATCAACCCGACCCCTTATTGCTAAAGGAGTGGAGGGAGATAACGCGTGGAATCGATCTCACATTCCACCGGGCATTTGACCGGGTGGCAGACCCTTTTGAAGCGCTCGAAATGCTAGTGGAGGCGGGGTTCGACCGGGTATTGACGTCGGGCGGTATGGTGCAGGGAAAAGTAGTGTCGGCGGATCAGGGGTTGGATGCGTTGGTTGCTCTGAATGAGAAGAGCTCAGGCAGGATCACCATTATGCCAGGAGGTGGAATTACTCCGGAAAATGTGCATCTTTTTGTGAAACATGGGTTTGATGCGATTCATCTTTCGGCGAAGGGTACGTTGTTGCCGAAGGGTCCGTCGCTGACTTCCGGAATATCTATCGACCCAACTTCAAGAGTGGAGCCGGTTGCGGACGAGCGCGTGCTAACGGAGGTGCTGAGGGTCGTGCGAAGGATGGGATCGAGGCCTTAGCATTCGTTCATCAGGGTGACATCAAAACAAACCGAGATGCGGAAGTAATCCGAGATGATGGAAGTAAACAGAGACGACGGGAACTTGCAGTTCTGACGGAAACAAATACGATGTGAGGTGATCTAATGGATCTATTGTTGACGCTGGTAATGGTAAATGTGACCTTTTTCATTGCCTATTTTTACGGAAAGAAGAAGGGGCAGCGTGATGGGCGGCAAGATGGGTTGCGAGAAGGGTTTATGAATGGTGCGCAGGCGGCGCTTGAGGAGACGGAAAAGATGATTCAGGGGGGATTTGATTCGCCGTTCGACCGGCAGGGATCGTTGCGATTGATGGAGAATATTATGAAACGAATGGGGCGTGGTTGAGCGCGCGGTGTGCCGGTAATGGTGGTAATGGTTATAGTGGTACTCAACCCCACTTCATAGCCTTCATTGTACCGTGATGTAGGGTCGGATGGCTTCAAGGGTTTTGGGGCCGATACCCTTTACCCGGATCAGATCGTCCGGCGATGAAAACGGGCGTGCTTTCAGGATTCGCTCGGCTTTCACGGGGCCAATTCCTTTGAGCTTTTGGAGTTCAGCGAGCGATGCACGATTGACGTTGATTTTTTGTCCCGGTGCGATGCGGGAGGAGGTTTGGGCTGTTGATCGGGCAGAGCTGCGTGAGGAGGTTTGCGCTGCCGTGCCCGTTGAGGGGCTGTTACCAGAATAGGATGCGCGGGCGGATGCGGATCGCCCTGAGGACTGAAAGTTCCAGGCGGAGAGATCGGTATTGGCTTCCAGGCGATGTTCCAGATCATCAGGTAGTGTGGTAAAAAAATCGATCCCGGTGAGGCGCTCCACCCGATCTACGCTCGTAACGTACTGCGATAATGGTTGGCTGCCTTTTCGGTTGGGCAGCACGAACGCAATCATGGTTGGTTCGGAGGGGTTGTTATCGAACAGAATTTTGTAGTAGCTACCGGGAACAGATACGCGGTTGCGACCAATTCGCTCTTTCACGGATGTGAAGATTCCTCCGGTGACTACTTGAAGGGAACCTTTGGCGACGGCCCAGTCGCGAACAAGGGATTCCAGGGAGCGCCAGATTCCACGGTTGAAGGAGGGTTCCTGGGGAGACATGTTCGAGAGATAGAAACTTTCCGACATCGCAGTTTGTGAGAACGCCATGTCGCCTGCTGGTGCCAAATGCCCGCGGTCGTAACCGGATCCACGGTAGTCGGACAGCGAGGCGGAGCCGGTCCGGACAGCGTCATCGTTTCGGAAATTGTCTGTTCGATCGACTACACTTCGGAGTGCTTCAGAACGCGTTAATTCGTAGGCAACCCAAGCTGCCTGTTCGTGGGCTTCGGCGTAGCAAAGAGCGTAGAAGGTATGGGTGATTCGCTGCTCGGAACAGGTGTGTGCGTACTCAAGGGGGATGGCATCGGAATCTGGTGGGTCGGTGGATGCTGCCGCTGCAATCGGAACTGCAACGATCCACATCAATAATAGAGGCCTCGTAATAACAATCCAGGAACGAAATCGATGGTGCATGTGAATGGAATTTCCATGATGAATACCCAAAATTCATCACAAATATTCCATTTTTCATAGACTTATGCAAAAATCGTCTCTACTTTTCAAAGGTTTTCACTGGCAACGACCGGATCATCCATTGAAGTACTTCTTCGTGACTCATCACCATATTCCAATAGGCTTGTTTCCCATGAATCGGGAAGTAATTGTCGGTGGCCGTTTTGTGGACATAGATTTTCAGGTTCTCTAACCCTGCTATCGTATCGAGGGTCTGTCGATCCACTCGTACTGCCTCGAACTGAATGCCGCGCCGAGGCAGGTGTGATCGCTGAGGCAGGTGTGATCCGATTTTTCCTCTTGCTCCCGCTGCTTCGGTCCCCGTAAAATCAACGTTGTATTCTCCCTCAAATAGGGTCGGCTCCCCTTGTAGCGGGATACTTGCCGTTCCTTGATCCCCCCGAAAAAACAAGCGATCCCCGCCCCCTCGTTGTAATTGGTTCCTAAATAAATACAAAAGCCAGGAGTGATCATCGTGCCCGACATTGATAGCGACCTGTTCAAAGGGCAAATTGTAATGATGATGGATTGGCAAATCTTGCAGGTATTTGGTGCGATGAAGCTCTTCCATCAACCCGATAGAAAAATAGGCGTGATACGAATTTTGGCGGAAATTGTGCAGGCGCCCCAGTTGCGGGTTCAAAATGTGACGAATGGCGGAATCGGTATCGGGGTAGGCGATGGCGATAACGGACCCAACGGAGCGCTTGGAAGGATCGATGAAAAGCAAAGGATGACTGGCGTGTTGTTCGTCCAGGTGTTTGTTCAGGCGTTTGTCCAGATAGTTGTGCAGGCGCTGTTCGATGAAGGAGGCCGCTTTGAAGCGAATGTGGCTGTCGAAATATCGCTTGAGCGCAAGGAGACGCGACATGCTCCATAGTTTTTTCGGGATTTCCGGCCTAAGCTGTTTTTGAAGAAGTTGCTGGAGGGCTTCTTCATAGTCGGGATGGCGGATACTAAACTTGAGCATGCGCCGGGTAGCGTGTTCCGGGTTATTTTTTAGGATTAATGGGAGGTAGTTTGTGAAAATAAATCTTGTGTAGTGGTAAAAAACCGGATCGGTGTAACGCTTGAGTGTGATGGCTTGGTAATTTTGATGGGTTTCGGTGTGAAAAGCAGTTCTACCCGGTCGGATGGTGAAGAGGAAGAGGAGCAGAAAAAAGTAGTTGATGAAATGGTAAACGATTCGGAATGGGAGAAGAACGATCCAGATGAAAATGCCGATAATGAAATCGATCAGCTTGTAGAGTACGTACAAAAGCACACCAAAAAGGACGATATAGAGGGAGATATCGATCATAAGTTTGTGTAGCTATGAGTGACGTAAATTGTGAGTATGGGTTTACGGATCGATGGTGTTACATACGTTCAAGTTGGAAATTAATGCGTGGAGTGTCAACTTGTGTCACCCCCTCTGCGATTTTTCTGCAGTTCGTGATTGTGCTGTAGATAGGTATAAAATATCAGAGGACAGATTAGCAGAGGACAGATCAGCAGCGTCCTCTCAAATCCCTTAATTTATTGCCCTGCAATGGATTACCGTTTCATGTACGAGAGGGGGGACTCGAACCCCCACATCGGTTAAGATACTAGATCCTAAATCTAGCGCGTCTACCAATTCCGCCACTCTCGCAAATTGTTTCCCATCAACAAAGAAAACATAATGGATTCCAAGTGAATGACAGATCGCAAGTATATTCACTCACTCCATTCACTCACTTGAGGCGCAAATAGTACGGGTTTCCGGCGTTGGGTTCAAGTGCAAAAATCACCCCGTCAAACCATTCGCTTCCGCTTGTTCAAGAACGCCAGCAGCGCCACATCAAACGACCGCTGCGTATCGATCTCCTCAAAATCTACTCGTGCATTGCTACAGGCAATCCGAAACCGTCGCGTATACTCCTCCACCTTCGCTTTGTAATCCTCCTTCACCTGCGCAGGAATCACCTCCAACTCCGCCCCCGTCTCCATATCTTCAAAAAGCATCCGGCCACCGCCAAAATCCAGCTTCCGCTCACTCTGATGCTCCAGCACGTTAAACAGCAACACCTCATGCTTCTGATGCCGCAAATGCTTGAGTGCCGAAACAAGTGCATCATGATCCTCTACATTCTCAAACAGATCGCTCAAAATAATCACCAGCGACCGCTGCTTCAGCGTTTCCGCCAGCTGATGCAACGCCGCCGCCGAAGCCGACCTCCGCTGTTCCGCGCCAAGCTCCTCCTCTCGCTCCAGCAGCGACTCCAGCTCCGCATACAGGTGCCGCAAATGCGACTGCGACGACTTCGCTGGAAACCGCTTGCGAATCTCATCATCAAACAGCACCAGCCCCGTCGCATCCCGCTGTCGATGCATCATATACATCAGCGCCGCCGCAAAATGTACCGAATACCGCAACTTACTCCACTCACTAAAATACCGAAACGCCATGGAACTACTCACGTCCAGGGCCACGTACGCGCGCAAATTGGTCTCCGCCTCAAACCGTTTCACATAAAACCGCTCCGACTTGCCATACACCTTCCAATCGATATGCTTAAAATCATCCCCCTGATTGTACGGTCGGTGCTCCGCAAACTCCACGCTAAATCCCTGGTACGGACTCTTGTGCAACCCCGTGATGAACCCCTCCACAATCGTTCGTGCCTTCAGCTCCAGCGGCGCAAGACGGTTGATAATACTCGGTTTTAGAACCATGGGCGCAGATTTTTCTTCGTTTTTCGGGTTGATGCGGATGCGAAACAAGCCGGAGCACCATTCGGGCAAGCGTGGATGTTTGGCACTCGCAGAATCCGGGCACTCGCAGAATCCGGGCACTCGCAGAATCCGGGCACTCGCAGAATCCGGACATCAAATCTATCAAACATCCCCTCGTGATCCAAACAAAGAACGGCTCAGTCTTACCTATATTCTTTCTGCGCACGTTTTCTCTGCTCCATGAACTGCGACGGCGACATCCCCGTATATTTTCGAAAGGAGGTTTAAACTCATTCCTTTCTTAGCCTCGCTAACAGGCAAAAAAAACACTCGGCAGCTTTTCAGACAACCGAGCGTTGTACTTGTAAGTGTCTATGTTTTCGGGTTGATAAGGCCCGGCACCGCGCTTGTGGCGATGACCGGGCTACACCAGTTTTACAGCTCTACTTTTGGTGTACTAGTACTGCAACGTGCGTGTTACTTCACGA
>PZPG01000049.1 GCA_003045995.1 Bacteroidota bacterium | reverse complement strand
AAAGATGGTGTTCATGTAATAAAGATGGTGTTCATGGATGGAAAAAATAGATGGAAAAAATGGGTTTCGAATGAAATACGTGTCAGAAGGGAGAATCAAAAAAAGCACTGCAGTTTCACGGGCAATTTCATGGTGTGTTTCTCTATTGGTGATGGGAGTCGGTCTCGCTTTCTTTCCCATCAACCCGATACAAGCCCAAAACACGCTCTTTTCGGAGGGTTTTGAAACCGACGGAAATCCGGCAAGGTACAGCACATCGGTTGCGGAGTTTGTGAATTCTACACAGGAGTATTTCTCGCGGACGGATGGATCGAATATTTCGGTGGATTTGACCAATCCCCAGGGTTCATACTATTTTGCAGGCCAGGCGATTGAGGGGGGAGCAACGTTACCGGTGACGCTCACGTTTTCGGGGATTGATATTGACGGGCATTCGAATCTCGAGTTTTTTGTCTACTTGGCGGAGGATGATGAGGGGACAAAGGAGAGCTGGGATGGAGATGATTATGTGCACATCAAGTATCGTATTGATGGAGGGGCGTATGCCAGCCTAATTCATATCGAGAATGTAGATGGGAAGAAAAATTCAGCGCCTGCGATCGATACGAATTTTGATGGGAATGGGAATGGAACGGTGATTACGAATGCGTTTACTCAGTTTTCGGCGCAGATTGGTGGAACGGGGAGTACGCTGGATTTGGTGATTGAATTTTCTTTGGATGAGACGGAGGATGATATTGCGATTGATGAGTTGTTGTTGTTGGAGACCGTAGCACCGACGGTGACAACGGGGGAGGCCAGTGACATTGGGGAGACGTTTGCGACCTTGGGAGGTGAAATAACCTCAACGGGTGGATCTGTCGTAACAGAGAGGGGATTTTATTCTAGCGAGGTAGATGGATTTGCCGATGGAACAGGCACGAAAATTTCGGAGGTGGGGGACTTTGGTGTTGGAACGTATTCCATTGAGGCAGACTGTTTCGAAATAGGGACTACATACTATTTTAAGGCGTTTGCGACCAATGCAGTGGGGACTGTGTATGGTACACAGGCAACTTTTTCGACGACCACCGGGGGGAGTTGTCCAAGTGTAACAACCACTGCTGCCACAGCTGTGCTAGATGTGTCTGCAACGGTAAATGGGGAGGTGACCAATGAGAATGGGTCTTCTGTGACTGAGAGAGGATTTGTGTATAGCAGTACGGATGTCGACCCTCGGATTGGAGAAGAGGGAGTCACGAAATTGATTCATGGTACGTCGAGTGGGACGGGAACGTTCTCGAGTTCTCTATCGGGCTTGTCGCCGGATACGCAGTACTATGTGAATGCGTATGCGATTAACGGGATTTCTGTCGGGTATGGAGAAACAGTCACGTTCACTACTATTTCGGAGATCGCCAAGTTACCGACGGCAGGGTATTTTGAAGATTTTAGCGGGTTTAACGGGAGCGGGTTTTCCAATGTGACCACGTCCGGCCATCTGAATTCTACCAATTGGAGGGTAACGGGAGGTTCGGATGGAGATATGGCGTTTGAGGGTACTTATACTTCGGGCAGCCACCCGATTCTGGCGGGTGGAACATCTGCGGGTGGGGTATCTTCGGAAGGGATCTATGCATTTACTGTGGATGGTGATATCGTATTTGGCCTCCAGCCCGGGAGCAGTGATTTTACACCGGGCACGATTACCTTGCGTCTGGAAAACACAACAGGGAGTACGCTCACGTCTGTTGGAATCGAGTACGATATCTTCGAATACAACGATGCCGGGCATTCGAATTCATTGAGTTTGTACGTCTCGTCAGACGATATTACGTACACAGCTGTAACAGGTCTTGCTTATCAGACAACAGAAACAGCAGGTTCATCTGCGTGGGATGGTCTAACCATAAGTGGAACGATTACAGGTCTATCCATAGCAGATGGTGCATATCTGTATCTGCAATGGCAAACTGATACGGTTTCAGGAAACGCCCAATATGACGAATTCGGGCTCACCAATCTCACGGTCTCTCCTGTTTTTGGGGTGATCGATGGCGCAGAAGGTTCCTCAGGCTGGCGGATGTTATCAACGCCGGTGCAAAATGCCAGTTATAGGGAGGTTCTGGGAAGCATTTGGTCGCAATGTTTTACAGGAGCCCGGTATAACGGAGCTTTCTGTGACGGGGGTGATGAGTCGAATGTGGTGGTACTGAACTCTTCAGGATCCTATGTGAGTATTTCCGATCTGGATGATTTAATCGATACAGGTCATGGGTTTGCCGTATTTGTGTATGAGTATGACGATGATCTCGTGTTCGACGGGAATGGAAATGTTACCTCAGGGCGCGGCTCGTTTCCCAAAACGATTACGGTAGCGGGATCAGAACCCTCCGGTGATATTACTCCTACATTGAATGACGGAAGTTTACTCTATACATTACTCGGAAATCCATACGCCTCAACAATCTCCCCATATGATGAAAATGGGGATATAACGGGAAACGATATCAGTAATGTGATCTATGTCTACGATCATAATTATACATCAGGGTTTTCTGGCGAGGATGAAGCAAATGAAGGCGGGGCCGGTGGTGGATGGCGTACCTGGAATGGGTCTGCCGGTGGACTCACAGATGGAAAAGTGGCACCCTATCAAGGATTTATGGTAGTAAATTTAAATCCTGGATCATCATCCTTCACTATAGGGACATCCTCTATTACGGATGGCGGGACACTACATGGGCATCAAGAAAACACCCAACAGAACCCCAAACCAGCTATACAGCTCGCAGCCCGAATCAACGAAGCCCAGGTAAGTGATGTCTGGTTCAGTTTTTCGGAGGAGGGTTCGTTGGAGGCTAATCGGTTTGATGCCGCTGCACTGTATGCATTGGATTACGCGCCATATCTCATGTTCTATGCGGTATCCGGCGGCCGTGCAATCGACATCAAAACACTCCCTGCCGACCTTGAAGGAGAACTTTCCATCCCTCTAAAAATGAACGGATGGAAGCCCGTGGACGACCCGACGGTGATGATGTTTGAGCCGATGGGTGGTTCGGTCGAGATCATCTGGCCAACACTGCGCAACATTCCGGAAGAGTGGAGCCTTTCACTCACCGATCACGAAACCGGAATATCAATCGACTTGAAGGACCCATCCACTCAAAACTACGAATTCGATCTGCTGGTAGATACAAAATCGGTTTCCAAAAGGCCGTACGAACTGGCCGTCCGTGAAGCTGCCGTTCCTGGGAAAGTATCTTCCCGGTTCACCCTCGACATCAACGCGCTACCCACCTCAGCAGATCCAGCCGATGAATTACCACGAGAAGTAAGCCTATCACAAAATTATCCCAACCCGTTCAACCCTGCTACCTCCATCCGGTTTGGATTGCCGGAAACGCAGTCGGTCACACTGCAGGTATTCGATCTAAGTGGGCGTCTCATCGCAACGTTGGCCAATGGAGTACGTACAGCCGGATTTCACGAGGTTCGGTTTGATGGAAGCAGCCTCGCAAGTGGCGTTTACTTCTATCGTCTGCAAACGGACGCCGTCACATATACTCGAAAATTCACCCTGCTCAAGTAAAACCCGCTTTGGTGCTTCTCTAGTTTAGGGTGTGGGGAAGGTACGAATGTGGGTGTGGGGGTAGGCGTGGTTCCAGGTATGGTTGCAGTTGTGGAAAACTAATCTCACCTTTCCGCTTTTTTATTACACATTTCATAAGCGGCTCTTTGCATATTCCTATCAGAGTTCGGGTTGATGGGATCACATCGTCCCTCTGCCCAACTTCATCGTCTTGTCAGACACATGATCGAAACAGACTCATAGTCTAAGGCAGATTCATAGTCTAAGTCAGACTCATAGTCTAAGTCAGACTCATAATCTAAGTCAGACATGTGGTCGAGACAGACACTTAGTCGAGACAGACAAATGATCTAGTCAGACACATGGTCAAGACCAATACATTGTCAAGACCGATACATTGTCATGACAGATACAAAATCAAGAGAGAAACCTTCATATAAACAAGGGGAGAGATATGCCATTTATTACCACATGCAACAATATCAATCGGGAAGCGAAACACAGACGAACTTTTCTTACAATCCACACAGCTAACTCGTCAGGGGGGGTGAAAACCCTCCTGACGATTACCCTTCTCCTGCTGTTAGGATTATGGAACGGTTCCAATTCGGCCAATGCCCAGAATCTGCTGGCCGCGTACCCATTTTCTAACGAATCACCGGTTGCCTCTGCTACAGGAACAGGTCTCATCACAACCGATATTAACCTGTCCGCGGGGTCGCTGGTTTATGGGACTTCCCATGCTGCCACATGGGCCGGAGTAAGTGGCGTACCCTATGTGCAGGGTAACAGCGGATGGAACGCACTCACCGCACCCGGCGGGAAATACTTTCACTTTACCATTCGGCGGGATGACGCGGTATCGATCGACCTTTCCTCGTTGCAGTTCTACTATCGTCGAACCGGCTCCGGCCCGGAGCATATCTCTGTGAGCATCAATGGTTCTCTCGTCGATTCGGTCATGAATACACCGGCGGATCAAACGGAATCGATCTCCATAGACCTGAATCTAACCGCTCTCGACTCGGCTGAAGTACGGATCATCGGATGGGGTGGGGGACTGGGGCAGTTCCGTCTGGACGATATCCAGCTATACGGATCTGTCTCTCTTGGTTCCACTCCACTGTTAGCTGTTTCGGAGGAGTCCCTGTTCGATATCAACTACGTGGAGGGGAAAGGGCCCTCCGCCGGCCGAAGGATCGATCTGTCTGGATTCAACCTCACACCTGCTGCCGGAACACTCACACTAACCGGAGACCATGAATTTCTCTACTCTGCAGATAGCCTCACCTACCAATCATCACTCTCTATTCCCTATGTGGACGGAACCGTTAGCCAGCCGGTCTATATCCGGCTTCAGGAGGGGCTAGCTGAAGGGAGTTATACAAACCGAACAACGCTACTGGAAGGGGGAGGGGCCGACAGTATCACCCTCAGTTTCAGTGGAACGGTACTACCTGCATTCACCCTACCCTACGAAAACAGTTTTCGCAGTCTGGTTGAATACCAACTGGCAGTGGACCAGGGTTTTATAGCTACAGCCAATGACATTCGGGAGACGGCAGACCCCTATCTGAAAATCGATTCTCAGCAGTACCTTCAAACACCGGCATTGAATGTTCAGGCGGTTGATTTTATCCAGATGCGAATGGATCTGCAGCAATTTGGAGGGAGTCTGGAGCAGAAGCTGGCAGTTCTCATCTCAGCGGATGGTGGTGCAACTTTCGACACACTGGCGACACACCTTGTACCGGATGCGTTTGAAACGATCCGCACCGATGCAGATCTGACGGGAGTCTACAACACCGATCAGATGGTTCTTCGGTTTCAGATGACATCCGGAAGCGGATCTGTTCGGTTTCGTGATCTGAAATTGTGGTTGCAGTACAGAACATCACCACTCAGTCGTACACCTGGCTACCGCCTACTATCGGCACCGGTTGAAGGAAGCCGTTTGTCTCACTTGCTCAAGGAAAATGGAGTGTTTACGCAGTGCTTTCTGGAAGCGGACAGAGTCGGCGAGGCCTGCGATGAACAGGAGAATGGTGAAAATGTGTACTTCTACAATACGGTAACAAATTTGTGGGACCCCGCCATCCACATATCCCAGGAGCTGGAGATGGGAACCGGAGTGCTGGTCTATTTCTTCGACATGATGCCAGACGGTATCACCCCTGGGTTTCCGGAAGAACTACGAATGAGCGGGTATGAGCCTAATTCCGACGTCACACCAGCGTTACATCAAGATCCGGGCGGTTTCACACTGCTTGGGAACCCTTTTGGGTCGGCGATCCGTTTTGGCGACCTGATCGGGCATGATTTCCGGAATCAGGTCTATGTGTATGATCATGCGTACAGCGGTTCTCTTGAAGAGGGAGACCTGGATGGTGGTGCGGGAGGGGGTGGCTGGCGAATCTACAACGGCTCGGTAGGATCTCTAACCGGAGGGATTCTGGCTCCCTATCAGGGATTCTTTGTCGTAAACAAAGATACGGTGGAAAGTCCAAACATCCGGTTCCCACTCTCGGCCAAAACCGATGGCGGAACACTCTACAACGACTCGGCTGCAGAACTTTCCTACATGCAGCTCACTGCTGTGACAAATGATCAGTTGGTGAGTGATTTGTGGCTTACATTTGGCCCGGACGGATCGGTAACCAGAAACCAGAACGATATGAACAGCCTGGAACCACTCGATTACCGGGCACATGCACAGCTTACAGTACCCTTAAACGGAGAACGGATGTCTATTAAGCATCTGCCGGCAGAGGAGTTGCCGCTAACCATTCCGATCTCTCTTCAAACATGGGAGCCGGATCCGGTAGATCACCAGCAAAACTATGTTGCACAGGAGGGGAGTGCTCGACTCCTTTGGCCGGTTTTGCATCAACTACCCGACGACTGGAGGGTCACTCTGCACGATTCCGTCACCGGTGAAACCATAGACCTGAGAGAACAAGGTGAGTACTCTTTTGAAATCCTGGCAGATCATCGTTCATCTGATAACTTGGATAACACCGGCAGTCCGGATACCAAATCATACCACCTGGGAGTTCATCGTACGATTGGATTGCAAAAGAATGCAACCCGATTTGAGATCCGCATCACGGAACAGCCAACCTCCATCGATACAGATGCGGGTGCAGGAGCAGACACAGAAACAAATGGGGAGCATGCTAGGGAGTTTCAGCTCTATTCAAACTACCCCAACCCCTTCAACCCCATAACCACCCTGTCATTTTTCCTGCCACAGCCGTCTGAGATATCGGTTGAGCTATTCGACCCGGCTGGAAGGATGATTAAGGCAGTGCAAAAAGGAGTGTTCACTGCAGGACTACATTCGCTTCAGTTAGATGCATCGGATCTTTCGGCCGGTCTCTATTTTTACCGGGTACGAAGTTCATTTGGGTTTCGAACAGGTACATTCACGCTTGTTAAATAGCGCTCAAGGGAATATGAGTAGCATAAAGACATAAAAACATAGAAAACGACAACAAAGAGAGAAAAAGAGGGAAAAATGATTATAATGAAACGGCAAGTCCTCATCGGTGTAACATCTTTTATACTGTATTCAGGATTCACGACAATCCTTATGGCGCAACCACAGATGGTTCCTCCACCTTTTTTACCGGGAGATCCCAACCAGGTTCCGGTTGGAGGTAGTCTGTTTTGGGCATTGGGTGGAGGAATCTATGCAATTCATAAATTGCGAAGGATACATCAACAAACCACATCAAAAAGGAGAGAGGATTTTGGAAATCAGCAGGAAATTCAATCATAATCATGCTACCTTCTGTGCTGCTTTATCTAAAATCACAGTCAATAGTCTTCTGAAGATGCTATGAACATAAAAATTCTAAAATTTGGTGGAAGTTCCGTTGGCTCTGCAGAATCACTGGAAAAGGTTGCAGGGATCATCCGTACAATCCCGGAGGATACCCCGGCGATCATCGTGGTATCTGCACTAAAAGGGATTACCGATCAATTATTGAAGGCTGCAAAAGTCGCAAATCGCAGAGTTTGGAATGAGACTCGGTATCTGGAGGTCTTTGAAGAGATCAAAATTCGTCACCTTACGCTGGCAGAGGAGCTGATCCAGGACCCAACCTGGAGAACACACGTTCAAAGCGCACTCCAGGATAGACTCAGTGGGCTGGAAGAGATTCTCCATGGTGTCTATCTTATTCGGGAATGCTCCAACAAAACGCTGGATCTGATTCTTTCATTTGGGGAACAGTGCTCTGCAACGCTTGTTAGTGGTTATCTGCAGTCGCTCGGTATGAATGCACCGTACCTGGACTCCCGCCCCTTCATCAAAACAGATGACAGATTTGGCAACGCACGGGTTAACATGCTGGATACAGAGACCTACACCTTCGCATACTTTTACGGAGAAAAATTTCTCACCAGATGTAATCCCTCTCATTTTGGGGTTCCCTACCCCGAGAAAAATCCAGAAGCCGGGACGGTTCGGTACATCACCACCGGATTTATCGGATCAACGCTGGGTAATGAAACCACCACACTGGGTCGTGGCGGATCGGATTATACAGCAGCACTCTTTGCATCCGTTCTTCGTGCCGATGAAATTGAAATATGGACCGATGTAAACGGGTTGATGACGGCAAATCCAACCCTGGTCGACCGCGCATTCTCGGTATCGGAAGCGTCTTATGAAGAGGCAATGGAACTGTCCCATTTTGGAGCCAAAGTGATCTATCCGCCTACCATTCAGCCGGCTCGAAAAAAGGGCATCCCGATCCGTATCAAAAATACGTTCGATGAAGATCATCCGGGTACGGTGATTCGCGATGAAACGAAGAACAAAAGCCAGGATTTGATACGAGGGATCTCCTCCATCTCCAATGTTGCGTTGATCACAGTCCGTGGATCCGGAATGGTCGGCGTCACAGGGATCGCTTCACGGTTGTTTCAGGCACTGGCCAAATCGGAAATCAATGTGATACTCATCACACAATCCTCTTCGGAACACACCATTTCGCTGGCAGTACTTCCAGCTCAGGCGGCACTGGCAATTCGGCGTATCGAAGAAGCATTCGAGCTGGAAATTGACGAAGAGCGTATCGATCCTATCGAGAAAGAGGAGGATGTGTCAATCGTGGCAGTTGTTGGGGATAATATGCGACAAACTCCCGGTATTGCTGCCCGGGTATTCAGTGCTTTGGGACGAAACGGGATCAACATCCGCGCGATTGCACAGGGGTCGTCGGAGCGCAACATCTCATTTGTACTGGAACAGCGGCAAGAGCGAAAAGCCCTCAATACGCTTCATGACGCATTTTTTCTGGGAGGAGTAAAACGGGTACACTTGTTCCTGATCGGAGTTGGCCTAATCGGTAGACGACTACTGGAATTACTGGACGAGCAGGCGGATTTCCTCTACAAAGATCATCAGATTGCCTTAAGTCTTAACGGCGTTGCCAATAGCAAAAAAATGCTGTTTGACGAGAGGGGGATACTGGGAAGCGATTGGAAACAGCAGCTTGAACAGCATGGAGAGCCATTGGATTTGCAGCAATTTTCGGAAAAAATGAGAGAGATGAACCTCTCCAATTCGATCTTCATCGATGCCACTGCCAGCGAATCGATCCAAACCATTTATGAGGAGATTCTCAAAGCCAGTATTTCGGTGGTAACCCCAAACAAAAAAGCAAACTCTTCGAAACAGTCTTTGTTCGATCGTTTGCAGGCTACGGCAGATAAGCACAATGCTGCATTCCGCTACGAAACCAATGTAGGTGCGGGACTTCCGCTGATCGGTACGATGTCGGAACTGGTTACAACCGGGGACCGAGTACACACCATCCAGGGAGTACTATCCGGAACACTCAGTTATATATTCAATCGGTTTGACGGTTCAGAACCTTTTAGCACTATTGTCCGCTCTGCCAGAGAGTTGGGGTATACCGAGCCGGATCCAAGGGAAGATTTGAATGGAAGGGATGTGGGGCGGAAAATCCTCATTTTGGCTCGTGTTGCAGGGTTTAAACTCGAATTTGAGGATGTCGAAATCGAAAACCTGGTCCCGGAAGAGATACGAAACATCGAGTCGGTGGAGGAATTTATGGAACGGCTCCCGGACTTTGATGAACTTTTCGAAAAACGTCGAGCAGATGCGGCTGCAAAAGGGGAGAAGCTCTGCTATATCGCCTCCTTTGACGGGACGAAGCCAACCGTGGCACTTGAATCGATCGGTCCCGATCACCCATTCTTTGGACTATCGGGCAGTGATAATATTGTAGCGCTGCATACCAGGCACTATCATGACCGTCCGATGGTAATTAAAGGCCCGGGTGCTGGTGCCGACGTAACAGCAGGAGGGATCATTCACGACATTTTACGTGTAACCAATGCAAAAGCAATCCGAAACTCGGGGATATAATGCGTTCAGAGAGTCCAAAAAGTTCTGAGAATACGTTCGAATCTGTAACCGCCTTTGCGCCCGCAACCGTCGCCAATGTAGCCTGCGGATTTGATCTTCTTGGATTTGCACTGGAGGCGCCAGGCGACGAAGTAACCGCTCGTTTCTATGAAGACACGATTACACGTGAAGGGGCGCAAGCAATGCAAAAAACGCAAGCATTGCAATCTATGAAAGGAGCTCCTCAAACCGATCATCGAACTCCGGGCGTGGTCATATCTTCGATCCATAACGATGGTGGCCGGTTACCTTTGGAGCCGGAGAGCAACACAGCCGGGAAGGCAGTTCTGGCACTACTCGAAGATTACTTCGGCAAGCTTGATCATGAATCAGAAGATCAGAATGAAAAATTTTCCTGGGACATCGAACTGGAAATCACAAAAAAGATGCCGTTTGGCAGTGGTTTGGGATCCAGTGCTGCAAGTGCGGTAGCAGCGGTAACGGCGGTCAATCAACTCATAGGCACTCCATATACCAAATCAGAGCTGCTGCCATTTGCTTTGGAAGGGGAAGCCGTTGCCAGCGGGGCAAAACACGCAGATAATGTAGCCCCGAGTCTTCTTGGCGGATTTGTGATGGTTTCCAGCCAAGATCCAACGTTTCATACACAAGTTCCCTATCCGGACACCCTCACCGCTGTGGTACTGTACCCTCACATCGAGATCAAAACACGGGACAGTAGAAACGTATTGCCGGAGTCGGTATCCTTTCGTGATGCCGTTCTTCAAACAGAATATATGGCCGGGCTCATC
Source organism: Bacteroidota bacterium (assembly GCA_003045995.1). Classification (GTDB taxonomy): domain Bacteria; phylum Bacteroidota; class Rhodothermia; order Balneolales; family Balneolaceae; genus Sam29DG08-bin30. Next base: position 4,862 of record PZPG01000049.1, on the reverse strand, counting down.
ACAGGGCTCACCACCGGAGATCTCAATCTCATCCGGCGCTCACTCCATGATCGCCTGGCCGAACCCTACAGAGCATCGCTTATTCCCGGTTACACAGAGCTGAAAAACGCAGCAATCCGGTCGGGTGCACTCGGATGTTCCATTTCCGGTTCTGGTCCGTCTGTTTTTGCACTTACCGAAGATCCTGGATTGGCAGAGGGGATTGGCGCCGCCATGGCCCTTGTCATGAAAACAAAAGATATCCCGGCTGATCTGTATATTTCACCGATCAATCGAACTGGCTCCCTCTGTATCGCGTCAACTCCAAGCCCATCAAACCCGTGAAATTCATCAGTACCCGATATCACTCCGCTTCCCAAACGCCTCCGCTATCTGTGAATGCATCATTACGAACATCGAGTACATCGAGTGCATTGCCTATATCGAGTGCATTGCGTATATCGAGTACATCGCAAACACCGAGTACAGAGACCGGTGTCTCCACACCAAAGTCAGCGGAGCCAGTAACGTTTTTGGAAGCTGTACGGCGTGGAATTGCTCCCGACGGTGGTTTGTACATGCCTGTGGAGATTCCCAAACCTGGCACGGAATTTTGGAGCTCTATTGCGAAGCAGGATTTTCCAGAGATGGCAGCGCGTGTACTCAACCTCTACCTGTCCGATGATCTTCCCTTTTCGACCATTCAGCGGATTGCCGAAGATGCATTTTCGTTTCCGGTACCCCTGAAGGCTCTGGATGATACAACCTACCTATTGGAACTTTTTCATGGACCCACTCTGGCATTCAAAGATTTTGGCGCACGATTTATGGCCAGAGTATACTCCGAAATGGCAAATGAGACCGATCAGGAACTCACCATTCTTGTAGCCACGTCCGGAGATACCGGTGGTGCTGTGGCCAGCGGCTTTTACTGTACACCGGGAGTAAAGGTTATACTCTTGTATCCCTCCGGCGGAGTAAGTCCGCTTCAAGAGAAGCAGATGACCACACTTGGCGAGAATATCACTGCACTGGAAGTAGATGGAGTATTTGATGATTGTCAGCGTCTTGTGAAGATGGCCCTTACCGATCTTGACATCCAACAATCGAAAGCACTCAGTTCTGCCAACTCCATCAATATTGCGCGATTATTACCACAAATGCTCTATTACATTCATGCCAATGCGCAGATACCGGGCCCCGTCACATTTTGTGTACCCAGTGGTAATTTTGGAAACCTTACGGCAGGTCTTCTTGCCAAAGAAATGGGTATGCCAAAGACAGAGTGGGTTGCTGCCACAAACAGCAATCACGTAGTTCCCGATTATCTCAATGGTGCGGAATATAAGGGACGTGCCACAATTCCGACCATCTCCAATGCAATGGACGTTGGCAACCCCAGTAATTTTGAACGGCTACAGGCTCTCTATGGATGGTCTGATGCGAAACTTCGAAGTACACTGAAAGGGGGGTGGGCCGATGATGAGCAGACTCGCGATACGATCCAACAAGTCTATGAAAAGTACGGTGAACAGATCTGCCCCCACACCGCAACGGGAATCTTCGTATCCGAACAGCTTCGAGATCGAAACCATCCTAACGAGAGGACCTGGGTGATTCCTGCGACCGCCCATCCGGTGAAGTTTTCCGATATTGTAGAAGAGGCTACCGGGCAAAACGTGCAGCTACCCGAACGAGTCAAAGAGTGCCTTCAAAAAGAGAAGAATACTATCAAAATCAGCACAGATGAGATGGAGTTTAAGGAATGGTTATTGAGCCATTAACGTAAACGTCCTGTTTGTGCAAAGTTGTGTTTCTTAGAGGTTAAATCACATGAACTCTTGCATTTGATCCGCGAGGAATGACACATCTCGTTTCGCATCGGCCAGTTTTTTTCTCTCTTTCTCGACAACCTCAGCAGGAGCATTTGCTACAAACTTCTCATTGGAAAGTTTCTTTTCGATTCCCGACATGAAACCCTGAAGTCGGTCGATCTCTTTTTGCAGCCGGGCACGCTCCTTGTCGAAATCGATTAACCCCTCAAGAGGGACAAATACCTCAATTCCATCGATCAGCGTGGCGGCTGAAGCTTTTGGCTTCTCGGCATTCACATCAAACACCAGCGAAGCAATGGGTAACAATCTTTTTAGTACCCAGGCCTCTTCTTCCAGCAGTTGGCATTCCTCCAAGCTTGCAGGTTTCACAACCAGTGAAAGCTCCTGTCGTGGCGCCAAATTCATCTCTGCCTGAATGTTGCGAACTGCACGAACCAACGACTGTAAACGGGCAAAGAGAACAAGATCGGCATCCAAGCCTGTGCTTGCTCCCGCCCCTGTGCTTGCTTCCGTCCAGCTTATGGAGGGCCATTTCGAGATAGTCAATGCGTCTTCCGGTGTCCTCTGCCGAATCTGCTGCCAAATTTCCTCCGTCAAAAATGGCATAAACGGATGAAGCATCTTCATCAGCACTTCAAACAATCCAAATGCTCTTGTCAGGTTCTCCTGTGGCATATTCGCACCCGGTTCATCCGACTTTGAAACCTCGATATACCAGTCACAAAAATCATCCCAAATCAGCGAGTAGATCTTCTTCAGAGCTTCATTCAGACGAAACTGCTCAAAATCATGCTCCATCCCCTCCAGGGTTTCAGCAATCCGCCCGATCAACCATCGATCCGCCAAATTGAACGTCGTCCCGCCACCCAGCGTAGCCTCGCTAACGGTCTCTTCAACACCACTCGTCCCTGCTTCTTCCCTCCACAGCGCCTCCAAAGCCGGATCCACTCCCACATCATCCCGCTCTAAGTTCATCGTCAAAAACCGAAACGCATTCCAGATTTTGTTCGAGAAATTCCGGCCTTGCTCACAAAGTTTCTCATCAAACAGCAAATCGTTTCCAGCCGGCGATGAGAATAACATCCCTACTCGCGTCCCATCCGCACCATACGTAGCTATCAAATCCAACGGATCTGGCGAATTTCCGAGCGACTTCGACATCTTCCGCCGTTTCTCATCCCGAACAATCCCATGATAATACACATTTGAAAAAGGCTTTTCGCCTGCAAAAGCATACCCCGCCATCACCATTCGCGCCACCCAGAAAAACATGATTTCCGGTGCTGTCACCAGATCCTGCGTAGGATAGTAATATTCCAGATCCCGGTTCGGCTCCCCCGTTCGAATAAACTCTGGATCAAATACACTAATCGGCCATAACCAGCTGGAAAACCACGTATCCAGCACGTCCTCATCCTGCCACAAATCCCCTTCAACCATGGATCCATTCCCCGATTTCTCACGTGCCTTCGCCAATGCTTCTTCCGCCGACCGGGCAATCACATACTCCTCTTCACCCTCCCCAAAATACCATGCCGGAATCCGATGGCCCCACCAGAGTTGCCGGGAAATACACCAGTCCCGGATGTTCTCCATCCAGTTCCTGTAACTATTCTTAAACTTCTCCGGGAAAAACCGAATATCGTCATTCATCACATGTTCCAGCGCAGGACGACTTAGCTCCTCCATGTCACAAAACCACTGAAGCGATAACCGCGGTTCGATCACCGCATCCGTCCGTTCACTGTAACCCACCTTATTCGTCAAATCCTCCACTCGAACCAGAAAACCGGCCTCCTCAAGATCCTTCACAATTCGCTTTCGTACCACAAATCGATCCTCTCCAACATACCCCGCAGCGACCTCCGACATCCCGGGGACCTCCGCAACCGTTCCATCCGCATTCAGCATATCGATTACATCCAGCGAATGCCGCTCCCCGATCATATAATCATTTTCGTCATGTGCTGGGGTGATTTTCAAACATCCGGTCCCAAACTCCATCTCCACATATTCATCTGCAATCACCGGAACCACCCGGTCAGTGAGAGGCACTCGAACCTTCCGCCCAATCCAGGACTGATACCTTGGGTCATCCGGATGCACACAAATCGCCGTGTCTGCTAAAATCGTTTCCGGCCGGGTGGTAGCGATCGTTAAAAACGCACTTGCCCCATCCACTGCAGCCCCATCCACTGCAGCCTCGTCCACAACCGGATACCGCACCACATACAACTTCGACTGCACCTCCCTGTAAATCACTTCCTCATCACTAAGAGCGGTCTGCGCCGCCGGATCCCAATTCACCATTCTCCGCCCGCGGTAAATCAACCCCCGATCATACAACTCCACAAACGCATCAATCACCGCCTCATACAACCCCTCCTCCAGCGTAAACCGCGTCCGTTTCCAATCGCACGAAGCCCCCAACTTCTTCAGCTGATCCAAAATAATACCCCCATGCTCCTCCGTCCACGCCCACGCATGCTCCAAAAACTCATCCCGCGACAAATCCCGCTTCGACAGCCCCTGCTTGCGAAGCCGCTGCACCACCTTTGCCTCCGTCGCAATCGACGCATGATCCGTCCCCGGCACCCAACACGCATTCAACCCCAGCATCCGTGCCCGCCGAACCAGCACATCCTGAATCGTATTATTCAGCATATGCCCCATATGCAACACCCCCGTCACATTTGGCGGCGGAATCACCACCGCATACGCTTCCCGCTCGTCCGGCTCCGAATGAAAATAACCATGCTCCTCCCAATACGCCGCCCACTTCGGCTCTACATGTTCCGGTTGATACTGCTTAGGAATCTCACGTTTCATCATCGGACTTAATCAATCAAGCATTAAACTCAGTGTCATCCCTCCAAGCCCCCGAACAGCCACACCCGCCACAAGCAACAGTCTCCCAACAGCCCCCATACAACTGCCCCATGCCACAAGTCCCCCGCACAACCGCCCCACGCCACAAGCACCAGTCCTCCAACCGCCCCCGTAACAGACCCTCATGCCCCGCACAACAGCACCCGCCACAAGCATCAG
>PZPG01000102.1 GCA_003045995.1 Bacteroidota bacterium | reverse complement strand
CGTCTCTACCCCCGTTAGTGGCTGAAACCGAAACCCCTCCGGAACCAGCGAATCCAACTCTATCCTCCCCCTCCTCTCCGCTTGCCGCAAAAGATGCTCATAGTCATGGATAATACTCTGCTTCTGCATCGAAAACAGCCCAAACAACCCTCCAAACACAATCATCGAATCGGTCGGCCCCATCGAAAACTGCTCAAAATACGCCTTCTCCGGAATCGCACTCACCCGATCCATATTCTTCCGAAACAACGACTTCAAATCATCATCCGTCGATCGGTTCAGCTTCTTCAGCAGCTGCAAGCACACATCCACAACATCATCCTTATTTACAAACCCCTTCTCCAGCAACTCCTCCGGCAGCGGATCCAGCGACACACCCGAATCACTCTTCAAATGATTCATCAGCACCTCATTCAACACCACCGGATCATCCTTCTCCCGCTCTACTGTCCACGTCAAATATTCACCCCCTTTGTTCACCTTCAACGTCCAGATCAGCACAGGAGCCACTGTTAACACGTTATCCCGCTTATCCCGCCGAACCAGCAGCGGAAACCCAAACCCAAGCGTATTGATCCCCCGCTCCTGTTGCACCGACTCCCGTTCATGCAATAAATTCACAAACCCATTCTGAGCCTGCTCCAATGCCCTCACACCCCCCAATTCAGGGTCAATCCGCCTTCCGGCCTCCTTCCAACTCACCGTAAACTTCAACTTCGACTGACCCGTCAACGCGTTCACAAACAACTGCGGAAGCTCCTTTCGAATATGAACAAGCTGCGCCAGATCATACTTTTTCAGCGAACTCCCTGGCACCGCATTCAAGTACACATCTCGCCGCGTACCCACCTTAAGCCGGTTCTGTAATTGTAAAAGTAGTTTTCGGGAAGGAATCATAACGGCCTCCAGTCAATGGTCTAAAAAGAGTTCATGGTTTTGTTTCGGGTTGATGCGGATGCTCCCTCAGCGCACCAACCATACGGGCGTCACGTGTATGCACGAAAGGCATTCACAAAGACCGAACACTCGGAAAGATCGAACACTTACATAGATTGAAGTAAGATAGGTGCGCGTAGTGACAGGTTGTGTCACTATACTTCCAATATCACGATGCTTCCAACAGTCTCTGAACTTCTGTGGTTACTGAACTTCTGCGGTAACTGAACTCCGACGGTTCCTGTGTCACTGTGCCCCAACGGATGTAGGATTCTCAATGGATTCAGATGAAGCGAGAATAGCGGCCCATTTGGAAGATAAAAAATTACTTTATTAGATAAAGTAAAACATCAATAAAATTTATAAAAAAATATAGTTTGCAGGGACATGATTTGGCATAGTGGCTGGTTACCTTGGCGGTGAAACTAGTCACAAAACTCAAATATGGAGATCCTATGAAATCAGATAAACAACTGAAAAAACGAGGTGGACACTGGAATTATGGTGGGAAGAATTGGAAGTTATCCCGTTCAAAGATCGAACTCTTCCATAATTGCCCGCGATGTTTTTATTTCGACAATAAGTTGGGAATTCGTCGTCCAACGTTTGCACCCTACTCACTCAATATAACAGTAGATGAGCTGTTGAAGAGTGAGTTTGATCTTTGCAGGGAAAAAGGAATTCAGCATGCAATTCAGATCGAGCACAACCTCACATGTGTTCCTGCAATCCACGATCAGTTACCGGAATGGCGCCAAAATTATAAGGGTGTACAGTATTACGATGATCAACGAGACATCACCATCACGGGAGCTATCGACGATTTGTGGTACGATCCTGAAAGCGAATCATATATCGTTGTGGATTACAAAGCGACAGGTACCTCCGATCCCGTCACGGAACTCAACGGAACCTATCACGAAGGATATAAGCGTCAGATGGACATATATCAATGGTTGCTGCGGAAGAACGGGCTACCTATTTCCGACAATGCGTACTTCCTCTTTGCTCAGGTAGACAAAGACAGAGAAGTGTTCGAGAATGCGCTGCACTTCAACAGCACTCTCATCGAATACAAAGGTGATGATTCGTGGGTGGATAAGGCCATCAACCAAGCGCTTGAAACGCTCCAGACGGATACGGTCCCGGATGCTGACCCGGAATGTGAGCACTGTGCATTCTGTGCCCATGTCGAGACAGCCTCTAAGGTCGCCACTGCTTTTTAAGTTCCAGTATTGCAGTAGGGAATTCCCGGCACTAATCCCGCCGGCGGGGCATCTCCATCTCCGGGTGCTCCGCCGGTACTTCCGGGCTTTCTGTATCCCATCAACCCGACCAAGAACAAGCAGGAGAGTAGCGCCACAACGTAAATGTATTTCCATCAACCCGAACAAAAACAAAAGAACGCCATACCCCACAAGCCATGTCGAACCGACGTATCGAAGCGATCATCTCCATCTTATCCCGAAAGAAGTATCCAAGTTTGCTGGATATACAGGCACAACTGGAAGAGGGTGAGATCCAGGGGAGCTCGGAACGGACCATCAAGAGAGACTTTAAGCGACTCCGGGAAGAGCATTTTATCGAGGTGAAGTATGACAAAAGCAGAGAGGGGTATTGGATTGATGAGGAGGCGAGTTTGGATCTGTCGAACACGCTGCATTTGATTCAGAAGATGGAAAATCTGCGTCTTGTGCGGGAGCGTTTTCACAACAATCCGCGGGATAAGTACAAGTATATCTCGATGGTAGATGATTTTCGGAGTAGCGGATCGGAGTATGTTGCGCGAGTGCTGGATGCGATTATTCAGAGGCAGAGGATCGAATGTACCTATCGGCCGTACTATCGGAAGGAGGGGGAGAAGCGGGTGATCGAGCCCTATTTTATTAAGGAGTGGAATCATACGTGGTACATGATTGGACGAAATGTGGCAAAGGATCAGATGCGAACGTATGGGCTGGACCGGTGTTTCGACCTGAAGGTTACCGGTGACACGTTTGTGAGGAGTGCCAGGATGCAGCCTCATGAGATGTTCCGGTATATCGTGGGGATTGTGACGCCGGATTTGCGGGGTGATGTAGGGGCAGGGGCGGGGGTTCAAGGTGCAAGGGTTCGGGATGAAATTCGGAAAGTCCACCTGCGGGTGACCGGGTACTTTGCAAGGATCATTCAGCAGAAGCCAATTCACCCGACGCAAGTAGCCGAGCAGGTTGATGATGAAACGGTGGATGTTCTGCTTGATATCATTCCGACCTCGGAGTTCTTTTCGGAGCTTTTGAAAATGAGGACTCATGTGAAAGTGCTGGCTCCGGTGGATGTGAAAGAGCGTTACAAGGGCATACTGCAGAGGATGATCGACGAAGTGTAGATGATGGAGGTAGCATGAGGCCTTTCAATGAAACGAGAAACCAAACAAATCAACTATGATGAGAAAACATATGATGGAAAAACACACGATGAGTACTGAACACAAGGAGGACACGGAACATAGAGAGCAGGCAGAGAATCGGGCTGAAGATCGAGCGGAAGATCTGGCAGACCACGCCGAAGAGATCTTGGCGGGCGGTCGCCTGTGGATGGCCGAAAACCTGAATGTGGATATGTTTAGCAATGGCGACCCGATCCGCGAGGCATCGACTGATGAAGACTGGGAGGACGCCGGTATGCGTGGGGAGCCTGCGTGGCGCTGGGCTTCGGACGACCCCGCAGAGCGGTTTCAACTTGGCAAGCTGTATAACTGGTATGCCATTGAAGATTCCAGAGGACTTGCACCGGACGGACTGCGAATCCCCGCCGCGGAGGAACTACAGGCTCTTGTAACTGCAGAGCAACTTCTTACCAAAGAGAT
>PZPG01000048.1:13597-15993 GCA_003045995.1 Bacteroidota bacterium | reverse complement strand
AAACGATTCTTTCAAGTAGTAGCTAAAGCTGCCGGGGCTGATCCCTCGGTAGCTTTTTTTTTGGATGCGCGTGAAAGTCCTCGTTTACATGGTGCGCTGTGTATTCCAGTGGTATTCAAATTCGGTTTGATGCGGTTGAATGATCGATTCTTGGCATGTCCGGACACAGATTATTTCTAAGTATCACAAAAACGACGAATAACAGAGTCTGGTTTTAGAAAAGGTACTTTAACTTAATTCTAAGTACATTTGGGAACCTAAAAATCAATCCAGATCTGTGCTTCAGCTTCAAAATATCCAACTCTACTTCGGGGAACGAGCGCTGCTCCGGGATGCGTCCTTCATCGTCAACCCGGGGGAACGGGTCGCTTTAACCGGACCCAACGGAGCCGGCAAATCCACCCTTCTTCGCATTATTGCCGGCGAACAGGAAGCGGATGCCGGTGCAATCCACCTGTCTGGCACCTCCACCATTGGGTATCTGCCTCAGGATGGCGTCGACCCCGACCCCGGCCTCACCGTCTTCGAGGAAACCGAACGCGCTTTCCAGGAGATCCTCGACCTACGCCAGCGTGAAGAGCAACTCCGCGCCCGACTTAGCAAGATGGGGAACGACGAGTCGAGTGGCGAGGATAGAGACGAGGATGGAGACGAGGATGGAGCCAATGATGCCCTGCTCAACGAGTACGGCATGATCCAGACGAAACTCGAAAACGCAGGCCACTATACCCTCCAGTCCGACATCGAACGAGTCCTCAGCGGCCTCGGCTTCCGACCCTCCGACCTCACCCGCTCCACCACCGAATTTAGCGGAGGCTGGCTCATGCGCATTGCCCTTGCCAAACTCCTCCTGCGGCGCCCAACCTATCTCCTTCTCGACGAACCCACCAACCATCTCGACATCGAATCGTTGCAGTGGCTCGAGTCCTTCATGAAAACCTACGACGGTGCCCTCATCATCGTAAGCCACGACAAAGCCTTCCTCAACTCCGTCACCACCCGCACCCTCCACGTCAAGCATGGAGATATCCGCGACTACGCCGGGAACTACAGCTTCTTCGAACGCAAAGCTGCTGAAGAACGCGAACTCCTTCTCAAAAAAGCCGAAAACCAGAAGAAAGAACTCGAAGAAACCCGCCGCTTCATCGAACGCTTCCGCTACAAAGCCACCAAAGCCAAGCAGGTTCAGAGCCGCATTCGCCAGCTGGAAAAAATCGAGGAGATTCGGGTTGATGAGGAAACTGCCGAGCTCTCGTTTCAATTTCCGGCTGCGGAACGCTCCGGCCGTGTGGTTCTCGAACTCTCCAGCGTCACCAAACGCTACGGCAACCTCACTGTCTTCGAAAACCTCGATCTCGCCTTCGAACGCGGAGACAAAATCGCGGTTGTCGGCCCAAACGGCGCCGGAAAATCCACTCTCATCCAGATCCTTGCAGGTGTCCTTCCCGTCACAGGCGGTACATGCACCCTTGGCCATAACGTCATACCCGGTTACTTCGCCCAGCACCAGGCCGAAGAGCTCGACCCCAAAAAAACCGCGCTAGAAGAGATGCAATCCGTTCCCGGTGGCCATTCCGACACGCGACTCCGAACCCTTCTTGGATGCTTCCTTTTTGCCGGCGACGATGTCTTCAAACCCGTAAAAGTCCTCTCTGGCGGAGAACGCAGTCGACTTGCCCTCGCCAAAATGCTCCTCAACCCCGGTAACTTCCTTATTTTCGATGAGCCTACCAATCACCTCGACATGCAGTCTAAGGCGATCCTCCGCCAGGCCCTCCAACAATTCGATGGCACCCTTCTCATCGTTTCGCACGACCGCGACTTCCTCGATCCTATCGTCAATAAAACCCTCGAAATCCAACCAGGCCACGCCCGCTACTGGCTCGGTGATGTCAGCTATTACCTGCGAAAAAAACAGGAGATGGACCAACAAACCGGCGACTCCCATCAACCCGGCCACTCCAACCACAACAGCGCACCCCATCAACCCGACAAACCCTCTGCCACACAGCCAACCCTTTCCCGCAAAGAGGAGCGAAGACTCCGCGCCGAAAAACGTGCCCTGCTCTCCGAGAAAATCAACCCCCTTAAAAAACGCCTCGAAGAACTCGAAAACGCTATTTCCAACGCCGAAGAGCGAAAACAAACCATCGAAACCGACATGGCCGACCCCTCCTTCTACGAAAATGGCGACCGTGTAAAACAGGTTTCCCTCGAGTACGAATCCCTCAAACAAGCCCTCGCAGAAAACCTCCGCAAATGGGAAGAGATCGCTGGCCGCATCGAATTCCTCGAGGAGGAGGCCGACCGACAGCTCCAGTCGTGAATCTCACTTTCGAATCGCCCCGTTTCCCCGTATTTTTCCCGCGCCGAACGACTGACTAGTCACACGATTG
>PZPG01000048.1:0-13562 GCA_003045995.1 Bacteroidota bacterium | reverse complement strand
GGCCGGACGATTGCCATCCATCACTGAACGCCGAAAACACCGCTGCATTGACAGATGCACATCCATTGGGTTATTCGGCTTGATGGAAGAGCATTGTCGGCTATGGTACTCGCAATCGGGTGCCAGCGAAGCAAGGTGCGGCAACCAAGAAGTATCTGTACTACCAGGTGCGAGAACAACTAGGCACTAACTCAACCAGGTATCAACACACCCAGGTGCGAGAACAACCAGGCACTAACACAACCCGGTACCAAAACACCCAGGTACATAAACACCAAGGTACTACCACAAACCGGCAACGAATTCCATCAACCCAACCAAAAAACAAACGATAAACCCCGCTGCAGTTATGATTTCCAAGAATGTTCGTGTACGATTTGCCCCCTCCCCAACCGGTTTTCTTCACATTGGAGGACTAAGGACCAGCCTTTACAATTATCTTTTTGCGCGACATCACGGAGGAACGTTTGTGCTTCGTATTGAGGATACCGACCAGTCGCGATATGTGGAGGGCGCGGAGGCAGACATCATTCGGTCGCTGGAGTGGTGTGGTATGACGGTGGATGAAGGGCCGGGTGCACATGCTGAAAAGCCGGGTGCACATCACGACGGCCCGGGTGCACATCACGACGGCCCGGGTGCACATCACGACGGCCCGTTCGGCCCCTACCGCCAAAGCGAGCGCAAAGCCATCTACGCCGAATACACCCAAAAACTCATCGACAACGGCTCGGCATATTACGCCTTCGACACTGCCGACGAAGTCGAAGAGATGCGCGAACGGCTCATCAAGTCCGGCAACCCTTCGCCAAAATACGATTACATCACCCGGCAATCGATGAAAAACAGCCTCACGCTACCGGAGGACGAGGTAAAACGACGACTCGAGGCCGGCGACCCGTACGTCATCCGGCTCAACGTTCCACGAAACAAAACCGTAAAATTCGAAGATGAAATCCGGGGAGTTGTTTCCTTCGAAACCAAAGGCCTCGACGACCAGGTGCTCATCAAATCCGACGGCATGCCCACCTACCATCTGGCTAACGTCGTAGACGACCACCTCATGCAGATCTCCCACGTCATCCGCGGCGAAGAGTGGCTCAGTAGCACCCCCAAGCATATCCTACTATACGAGGCATTCGGTTGGGAGCCCCCCGTGATGGCCCACTTGCCCCTCATCATGTCGCCCAGTGGCGGAAAACTCTCCAAACGCAAAGCCGAATCGGAAGGAATCCCCGTCAACACGAAGGACTACATCTCGGGACACTACGAACCCGAAGCGCTCGTCAACTTTCTGGCCTACCTCGGCTGGAGCCCCGGCGACGACAGCGAAATCCACTCCCTCGAGGAGCTTTGCGAGCTCTTCACCCTCGATCGAGTGAGCAAAGGCGGGGCCGTCTTCAATCACAAAAAACTACTCTGGTACAACGAACAGTACCTTCGCCAACAATCCGACGAAACCATCGCTGCTCGTCTGCGAGCCATGGACGGAGATTTGGTGGATGCGATGCCCAAGCAAAATCTGGTTACGGCGGTCGGCTTGCTCAAGGAACGGGTAAGCAAAATCGACGAACTCCTCGAGATGGGCCGATTCTTTTTTGAGGACCCCCAAGAGGTCGATCCCGCAGCGATGAAAAAATGGAAAGAGGATTCCGCAGAGCTAGTCGGGGAATACAGGAAGCGGGTTGATGCAATGCCCTCCTCGGCCTTTGATGCAACCTCATTGAAATCGACCCTCGAAGAGATTGTGAACGAGCGTGGAATTGGCTTCGGCAAACTCATGATGCCTCTGCGCATCGCCGTCACGGGGCAAGGCTTCGGACCCGACCTATTCGAATCGATGGCACTCATCGGCCGGGAAGCGGTACTGCGCCGACTAGCGAGCGCTGTGGAACGACTCGGTTGATTCGGATGACTCGGATAACTCGGCAAATAGCTTCCAGTGCAGAGTTACCGTCGAAGAACTAGGTGATATGAGCCGCCTGATGTGAGCTACCTGCTATCCGCAACAGGACAGGCGCGGTCCGGTAGCATCATTCAGGCACAAAGGCTCTCCCATCAACCCGAGAAAACAAAACATATTATGGCCACCCCAACACCCAACAGCCCTACGCAAAACCCATCGTCCACCCCTGCCGACATTCGCTGGATCTACATCACCGCATCCAACCGCGAGGAAGCCCGCCACATCGGCCAAACCCTGGTGGAAGAGAAACTCGCCGCGTGCGTCAACCTGCTGGCACCCATGGAATCTATTTACGTTTGGAAAGGCGCCCTGCAACACGACGAGGAGGTCGTTCTCATCGCAAAAACCACGGGCACGGCAGTCCCATCCCTCACTCAACGCGTCAAAGAGCTCCACTCCTATGAGGTGCCCTGCATCCTGTCCATTCCAGTGGCACTCGACGAAGGCAACGAAGATTTCCTCGCTTGGATCGGGGAACAAGTGGAGGCGGGTTGATGGTCTTGCTCACCGACCGATGCGACCATGTATGGACACTGCGTGTAAACCGGCCCGAAACACGCAACGCTGTCAATTTTGCCCTCATGGATGCACTTGAGGAGCAGATTTCGGCGGCCGAACAGGACGAATCGCTGCGAGTGTTCGTTCTTACCGGATCGGATGCCAACAACGCCTTCATCTCTGGGGGGGACCTGCGCGAATTCCATCAAATCAAACGCTCCGATGAAGCGCGCGAAATGTCCCTGCGCATGATCCGCCTTCTCGATCGCATTCGTGCGTTGCCGTGCTGGACCCTCGCCGCCGTGAATGGTGCAGCGTACGGTGGTGGCTGGGAAATCATGCTGGCCTTTGACCTTCGAATTGCATCCGAGGATGCCATTTTCGGCTTCACTCAAGGCAAATTCTACCTCCCGCCCGGCTGGGGAGGACTTGCATCCCTCCAATCCGCTGTCGGTGCGCAACGTGCGGCCTTTCTGCTGGCTTCCCAGGCAATCCTTTCTGCACCCCAGGCACACCAAGCAGGGCTCATCCACGACTACTACCCCACCTCCGACTATGCACAGCAGTTTGCCCGACTTACCGAGCGCCTTGCTTTGAACGACCGCACGTACATACGGTATATCAAGGAGCAATTATTCGCCAATGATGTAGCCAGTGCTAAGGCAACAGTCAGTGCTAAGGCAACAACCAATACTATGGCAACAACCAATACTCACGACCTAGCCAAAGCCGAATCGGAAGCCGAACCTTTCAGCCGCTTCTGGGAAAGTGAGGAACACATGCGGCGCGTCGAAGATTTTTTGAAAAAACGCTCGGGTTGATGGGATACAGTTCCGGATTTTTGATACTTTCAGCAGGTGCGAGGATCTGCCATGCATCCGCATCAACCCGAAACCAACGCTTTTCTATGCCATGACTTCGATCGTTACCAAACCCGAGGAGCTCACATTTTCCCTGCCCGACCTTCCTGCCATGCCTGCGCCCGGGCGGGTGTTGCTTGTAGATCCGGCCTATTTCGATGTGGAATATGTCATCAATCCGCACATGCAAGATCATGTGGGCAATGTGGACAAAACCGCAGCACGGGCACAATGGGAGGCGCTTCGCAAGGCCTATGAACGTTTAGGGATTGATGTGCATGTACTCCCGGGAGCGGAAGGTCTGCCCGATATGGTGTTTTCGGCGAATCAGAGCTTGCCCTGTTTGGTTTCTGCGGACGGTTCTGCGGGCGGTTCAGGTGGTGGGTTTGCGGGCGATTCAGGTGCCGGGTTTGCGGGCGATTCCAACAAGTTCCAGCGCGCTGTGGTGATGAGTATTATGAATGCATCACAGCGCAAAGCGGAAGTTCCCTACTTCGAGCAATACTATCGAAGCATCGGGTACGAAATTTTGCATCTGGACGCGGAGCGAACGGCTTGTTTTGAGGGTATGGGTGATGCGCTTTGGCACCCGGGCCGGGCGATGCTTTGGGGGGCGTACGGGTTCCGCAGCGACCTTAGTGCATATGAACAAATCACCGCCATGCTGGGTGTACCCGTGATCGCTCTCGAGCTCAAAGATCCTTCGTTCTATCATCTGGACACATGCCTTTGCATCCTCAACGAACAAACTGCGCTCATCTACCCGCCGGCCTTTACCGCTGAGGGATTGGCACTCATCCACGCCCTGTTTGATGTCGTGATCGAGGCGCCACAAGACGATGCACTGAAGCGATTTGCCGTGAATGCGGTTTGCCCCGACGGACACCATGTTCTCATCCAGCGCGGTTGCGATGCTACCAACAAAGCACTGCAACACCACGGGTTTGAGGTGATGGAGTTCGACACCGAAGAATATATCAAAAGCGGCGGCTCCGTATTTTGCATGAAAATGCTGTATTGGTGATACATTTCGTCACATTGGCGACACATTGTTGATGTATTGGTGGTACCTTTGTGGATTGATGTGATTCATTCTTATTGAATCTGTACGACATACACAACCGGCAACCCGGTAAACCAGCACCAAGCATCCCATCAACCCGAAACAAAATAACCCGTAACAAGGCAACCAAGCATCCCATCAACCCGAAACTAGACAACCAGATACTTCGGCAACCCCACAACATACCAACCCACAGCATACCAACCCCGCAACCAGGCACCAAGCATCCCATCAATCCGTAATCCCATGAACGTTCTCGGCATCTCCGCTTTCTACCACGATTCCGCTGCGGTTATCCTGCAGAACGGCGAAATCATCGCGGCTGCACAGGAGGAACGGTTCACGCGCAAAAAACACGATCCCGGATTCCCCTCCCACGCCATCCGATACTGCCTTCAGGAAGCCGGCCTGGGTCTCGGCGACCTCGACGCCATCGCCTTCTACGACAAACCCCTCCTCAAATTTGAACGCCTGCTCGAAACCTACTACTCTTTTGCACCGCGTGGCCTCAAATCCTTCATGACCGCCATGCCTGTCTGGCTGAAAGAGAAGATGTTCCTGAAACGGCTCATCCATCAGGAACTTGCAGCCATCGGGCCCTATGACAAACGCACCGCCCGACTCCTTTTTCCCGAACACCATCTTTCCCACGCGGCGAGTGCCTTTTACCCCTCTCCCTTCGAAGAAGCTGCCATCCTTACCATCGACGGCGTCGGTGAATGGGCAACCGCCACCATCGGCAAGGGGCACGGCAATCAAATCACTGTCCTGAAGGAGCTTCAATTCCCACACTCGGTTGGCCTTCTCTATACCGCCTTCACCTACTTCCTTGGCTTTCGCGTCAATTCCGGCGAATACAAACTGATGGGACTTGCACCGTACGGCGACGCAACCTCCGAACGCTACCATCGCTTTCGCAAAGCGATCGAATCCGAGCTTGTGACCCTCTATGACGATGGATCCATTTGGCTTAACCAGGACTATTTCAACTATGCAACCGGCTTGGAAATGACCCAAACCGACAAATGGGAATCTCTTTTCGGGGTGATGCGACGAACCGGTGAGTCCGAGCTTACCCCTGAACATTGCGATCTAGGGTTGGCGATCCAGCATGTAACCGAGGAGATCGTTCTGCGGATGGCACGGCATGCAGCGAGCATAACGGGATCCCGGCGAGTGTGCCTTGCGGGTGGTGTGGCCCTCAATTGCGTTGCGAACGGAAGAATCGTGCAGGAGGGTATCTTCGAAGACCTGTTCATCCAGCCGGCTGCCGGGGACGCAGGTGGTGCATTGGGAGCGGCGTTGGCCACCCATTATATTTATGAAGGTGCCTCGAGAGACTTCATGGGAGTTGCCGAGCCGACGAAATCTGCCGAGCCGACGAAATCTGCCGAGCCGAGCAAGACTACCGAGCCAGCCGGCGACCGCATGAAAGGGTCCTACCTCGGCCCGGACTTTAGCGAAAAAGAGATTCGTTTCACGATTCGCCGGCACAAAGCGGTTGGCCACACCTTCGGCAGCGACGAAGAACGCTCCAACACCGTGGCCGGATGGCTTGCCAATGGCGAAGTCGTAGGCTGGATGCAAGGCAGGATGGAGTTCGGCCCCCGAGCCCTTGGCAATCGTTCGATCCTGGGAGACCCCCGCGACGAAGAGATGCAGCGAAAACTAAACGTCAAAATAAAGTACCGCGAGAGTTTTCGGCCGTTCGCCCCATCTGTACTCGCGGAAAAACGATCCGAATGGTTCGATCTGCCCACTCCATCCCCCTACATGCTGCTGGTTTGTCCCATCAACCCGAACATTCAAGCAGATTTACCAGGCGAATACCCGACGTTCTCACTCAAGGATAAACTCTATACCCGGCGATCCGATCTGCCCGCCATCACGCATATCGACTTTTCGGCACGTCTCCAAACCGTCCACGCGGAAACCAATCCCCGGTATCATCAACTCATCAAGGCATTCGAAAAACAAACCGGCGTGCCTGTGCTCGTAAATACCAGTTTCAATGTGCGTGGAGAGCCGATCGTTTGTACTCCGGAGGACGCATACCTCTGTTTTATGCGCACCGAAATGGACAAGTTGGTGATCGGTAATCACTATTTCATCAAGACAGAACAGCCGGAATGGTCTGAAAAACAGGAGTGGATGGAGGAATTCCCTCTGGATTAGTCAACTTTTATGTGACACACGGGGTGATGGGATAAACGACGCTTCTCATGAATCAAGGGTTCATGAACATGAAGATCTTCTTTTCATGCTTATCAACCGAACTTCGGATCCTGATCCCATTCTTTCGATTGTAATTGTACAAAACATTTCTGTACCCGATAAGTTGCTGTGATGAGGAAAAGCCCAGCTGAATCGCCGGTCCTTCCGGTTTTAATCCCTCTAAAGCATCGTAAAGTTTTGCGTACTTGCTACTTAGCCGTCTTCTTCTTGCCACCTTCGATCGGGGCACCATTTGAATTTTCATAGCTATGTTTCTGTTTAAGGTTTGATTCACTTAATATAAAACTTTTCATTATTGATTATCAAATAATTATTTATTGATACTTTATTTGTGATGTTCGTACTTGATAAATCTGCTTTTGTTTCGGGTTGATGGGAGAACTCTTTGATTGGAAATCTCTCTGATACCGCGCGATTTGGTGGCACGTATGCAGGCGTCTATATCGAATATGGGTCTGAGAAAATGAGGAAATCGTCAACCCAGGGAACCCTAGAAAGAAATGAGAAGTGAATGAAATACTGGGTTACAAAACACCCGTCGAATATGTCCCTTGGGTGTGTCTCTCGAGTGTGCACCGTAACGAAAACATGCTACTTATGAGTGAACCCAAATAGCCACCAAAATATGGGGAGGGTAAGCTTACATAATTTACTGAATTTCTAGTTTAACCTTCTTGCCCAAAGCTTTTGCATACTTCGTCAATGTAAAAAGCTTGATATCCTCAGCATGATTCTCCATCCTCGAGATCACCGATTTGGTAGTATTCAACTTTTCAGCCACATCCGCTTGTGTGGCTCCCATCTGTTCACGAGCCTGACGAAGTATTACTCCGATTTTAAAATTCAGATATCCTTCCTCAAAGTTCTCGGCAAACTCCGGGCTCTCAGCTTTCTTCTGATCGATAAAAATTTCAAGATCATCTTTTTTCATTGTCCTTTCCTCCTATAATTATCTCGTTTTCGCTCTTGGGTCACTTTATCAAAGGAAAGAAGGTTTGTTTCCTAAATACCTGCCTAGAACAATCGGTCTCAGGAAACCCTCGGGCAAATTCGGGTAGATTCCCAGACAGTTTCTCATAACGGCTACTATCTTTTTAGTATGCATATAGAAACACAGATGATACCCTAAGACTAAATTTTATCGAATTCCTCTGGCTCCTTATCCGGCACTTTTTCCAACAACCCTTCAAAGATTTCAAGATCACCCCTTCGAGCTCTTTCCTTTAAATAGTCTATGGTTAAAAGGGTAGATACCTTCTCACTGACCGCAAGAGTAATGAATTGATTCATTGAAACACCTTCCTTGTCTGCCATTTCTTTCAGGTGCTTATGAAGAGATTCGGGAAGTCGTACGCTTAATGTACTCATATCAGATCACCTCTATTATTTTTAAAAATTCTTGTGCTGTGACAACCTGGATTCCAAATTGGTTACGCTCTCCTGTAAGCTCCCCCAAAAGTTGGCTAATCGTAGGTAGAGAAAAACCTTTACTCTCAAGTGGCCCAGTTTTTTGGAAGGAGGCCGTATTTTCTCACCATGGATTTTCCAGATCCCCCCGCTGGTACGTATGCTTTCTTTTTACATACATAGAGTCAGATGGAACTTTGCGAAGCCGTAGCGGATCATTACCAAATAAGCGAAACGCGATCGCGAGTGGGGTGAGAAACAAAAAATAGATGAGTGACAAAAGTACACGCGAATTAAACCAGCCCAGGCCTTTAGCCAACCCAAACCAACCATAGAGAACCAACTCTCCAAACGGTTTGATGAACACAAACCCCACACCCAGTACGGTTGCGATAAGCACTAGGATTTCGGAGTCGAACAGATAGGCCAACACCAAAAACCCGGCAACGATCACCAGTTTGGCTTTTGTTTTATCCAGTTCGTTGAGTGGTTTTTGCACCTTGTGTCCTTGTTGTTTGTTTTGTTCGGGTTGATTGGATTCGGGTTGTTTCACCCCATGTGCTTTACCGTTCGTTGCCTTTCTTTATCGTTCTTTACCTTTCTTTAAAAGAGTGTGTAGATGAATGGTGCGATCGATGAACCACCTCCAATCACAATCAGCACGCCAAACAGAAGCAAAATAAACACCATGGGAATCAGCCAAAACTTTTTCCGTGCCATCAAAAACTGAACCAGATCTTTCAGAAAATCCATATTGAGTGAATTTGAATGTGTTTAAAAACGTGCTGTGACAGTATGGTAATCCTGCGATCCCATTTCGGTATTTGCAATTGGAATATACCACTCGGAAGGCTATTAAAAAATGCTCTGACTGTGGGACTCCGCACCCCGCACCTCGCGTCCCATCACTCCAAAAACGAAAGTACTTGCTGCCGCCATGCCCGCGCTCCCGGAAACCGCGGGTCCAGTTCCAGCACCCGATCCGCCAGTTCCAGCGCTTTGGGAAAGTCGCGCTTCAGCCCATATGCGCCGGACAGATTAAAAATCGCCTGCGTATCGTTCGGCTTGAGGGCCAGCGACTCCTCCAGCAGACGGATTCCCTCGTCCAACTCCCCGCGATCCACATAGATCGCCCCCAGCATCTTGGTGGTAAACGCCTCCTCCGGCTCGATTTCGTAGGCCTTCAGCAGAAGCGGAAACGCCGCATCGAAATCATTTTCATCCAAAAACACGCGAGCCGCAAACAGGTACGGTGAATCGTTCCACGGCTGGTTCCGGATCAACCCGTAATACTCCAGAAGCGCATCATTCTTTCGCCCCACACTTTGGTAGTAACTTGCCAGATCTACCTTTGCCCGGTCCCACGCGAGATCCTCATGCACCATCACGAACGCCAGACTATCCGCACGGCTTACCGGTTCGTAGGTCATCCGGTAGCTTTGAACCTGCCGGTCAGTAAATGGCCACCCTTCCTTCAGCGTGCGAATGCGGTGCACTCCAATCTGCCGGTCGAATTCCGACAAAAACATGTTCCGGCGGTACACTTCCATGGGTTTGAGCCGCGCAGAATCCGCATCAAAACCAAGAAAATCGGCCCGCTGCATCGCTTCCACAAAACTTTTGCCCATTAAAAAATACCCTTCGTCGTTCGGATGAAGATGCTCCAACATCAACCCTTCCCCAATAATCCCATCCGAACTGGCCTCCCGCAACGTTTCCTCTACCGGCACATACACGGCGCCCATTTCTTCCGTGATCTCGCGAATCACCCCGTTAAACGCAGAAGGTGCACGAAACTTCAGCAGATCCAGGTCGCGTGCAAATTGAAACAGCTCCAGCGCCCGCGCCGAATTGCCCAGTTCCAGCTCCATGACCGCTTCGTCATACACCGATTGGGCCGCCGGTAAATTTTCATGTTGCGCCGATACAAACGGTGGCTGATCCTTCTCGTTACTCGCCAGCGACCCGATCATCACTGGAATCCCACGATCGGAAAACCGCCGTACAATCGCCTTTAGATTGCTTTGGAACTGCCGCAACCCTTTCTCATAGATCTCGCCATTCAGCGGAATCGACTGCTCCCGCACAATCCGTGCCATCAGCGTAGCCCCCTCATCCTGCGCCGATCCACCCCGCTCGTTCATCCACTTCACCACATTGGTCGCCACGTCGCGGGCCAGCAAAAACACCTTCAGGCGCTGCATGGCAAGATAGGTCCGCACAAACCCGGGTGCACTCCCTGCCGACTCGTTCGACCCGATCCCCAGCGCCCCGTAATACTCGTTATGCCCGCTGTAGATGAGGATCAGATCGGGATCCTGCGCCAACAACTCGCCCACCTGATCGTACAATGTGTACGTATTGATGGCCGACGTCGCCACGTTCACCACCTCCACATGCTTGCCGGGCATTGCATCCTCCATCGCCTCCCGAAACACCCTTGCAAACGCCGCATTATACCCGTACGGATACGCTGCGGTGGTGGATCCCCCCATCACAAACACCCGAAACCCATTCTCCGGCTTCTCCTTCAGGAACAGGTCCGTCTGCGGGCTGGGCAACGTCCGCGTGTAGAAGAAGTACCGTGCGGTAAAATTGCTATTCGGCGTCAGATACTCCCGGTCGAACGCCTCAATCTCCCGAAACAGTGCCAAATCCCCCTTATAATCCGCCATCCGAAGCCCCACCTCCAGAAGCCCCAAAAACAGAAACGGCAGCAACACCGCAATCGCTGCAAACAACCGGTTCCGCGCCGGGTCTATACGAAGTCCCGCCTTCTCGATATACGCCTGAACCTCTTCGATATCCACCTTCAGCGCATCGGCGATCTGCTGCTCCGACTTGCGCGACACCTGTTCGCGAACAAATTTTTTCTGACGCTGCGTAAGACTCATGGATGGCGGTTTCTTATGATTCTGAGGCTGATTTTACCAATTGAAATATCGCTTGTTCCAATCATTCCTGCAACCTGCGATTCCGGGAGCCAACCATTCACGGAGCACGTTTCAGAATTCGCTCATTTTCGATACATTCATTGGGTGCACGCTTTGGTTGCATATTTTTTTTCGGGTTGATGGGACTCGCCCCACGGCCCGGCGAACCACGTTGGCAAAGCCGGCAGAATGCTTGATCATACCAAGTCAAAAAATGGCAAAGCCGGCATTCAGCTGGCAAATTGCAACCAAGTAACAACTATACTGCAACCATAACCCAACGAAGTCGCAATGAATTTACAACCAATTCGCAACCAATTCACAACCTGATCATAACTAGTTCACAACCAACTCAATGCCCAATCGCTTTTTGAATGAAATGCCGATGAAAAAAGATGTAGACAAGCAGGATTATTCCGATGAACCGGTGGAGCTTCCGATCAATGGCATCCTGGATCTGCATACGTTCCACCCATCGGACCTGGGCGATCTTATTCCGGATTATATCGAAGCATGCCTTGAAAAGGAGATCTATTCGCTGCGCTTCATTCACGGGAAAGGACGCGGGGTACTCCGTCGATCGGTTCACGCCCTGCTCGATCGTCATCCTGCGGTAAGCGGCTATTCACTGGCCGGTGATAGAAGTAGTTGGGGCGCAACCCTTGTAACTCTTTCCCGCAAGCCCAATTC
This sequence comes from Bacteroidota bacterium, assembly GCA_003045995.1. Lineage (GTDB taxonomy): Bacteria > Bacteroidota > Rhodothermia > Balneolales > Balneolaceae > Sam29DG08-bin30. Next base: position 1,910 of record PZPG01000048.1, on the reverse strand, counting down.
CGGTAGCAGACAGCCGGGTTAGCATCCGCATCAACCCGAAAAAAACTACACCCACACGAAGACAACACCCTCAACGAATCCAAATCCTATGAAATCTTCAATAAATTCGATAAAAATGCCTCACACTCTCGTATTAATGTTTGGCCTGATGGTCGTTGCGCTGGCCGTCACGTGGCTGGTGCCTTCCGGGTCGTTTGAACGCGAGGTGAATGAGTTTGGGCAGAATGTGGTAGTGCCGGGGACGTTTGAGCAGGCGGCCGAAAAGGAGTACCTGAACCCGCTGGCGCTGCTTACAGTGGTGCCGAGGGCGATGGCGGATGCGCAGGGGATTATCTTTTTTGTGCTCATTATTGGCGGGGCGATTCGGGTGATTCGCGATACAGGGGCAATTGATGCGTTTCTGGGCGGGCTGATTTCGCGGTTTGGGGAGCGGCCGAACCTCTTGCTGATGTCGATGATGTTTACGTTTGCGATGGCGTCGGCGACGATTGGGGTGGCGGAGGAGTATATTCCATTTGCAATTATTCTGGTGAGTTTGTGCCTGGCGCTTCGGCTGGACGCGATTACGGCGATCGGGACGCTGGTGGTGGGGTACGGGATCGGGTACGGAATTGCGTTTATGAACCCGTTTACGCTGGTGATTGCACAGAATATCGCCGGGCTGCAGCCACTTTCGGGGTATGAGTTTCGGCTAGCAATTGCGCTCCCGTTTCTGGCGGTTGGGTTTCATCATGTGTGGCAGTACACACGGAAAATCCGGCGGGATCCGGCGGCAAGTTTGATGGCGGGCGTGGAGAGCGATGTGGAGCATACAGCGCTGGATGATGTCCCGGAGCTGACCTCGCGCCGCATCTACATTCTGGGCGTGACGGGCGCAGCACTTGCGGGCCTGATTATCGGGATTGCGCAGTTTGGCTGGTACCTTGTGGAGCTGGGCGCACTCTTTCTCGGTCTGGCGATTGTGATCGGGTTGATGTCGGGCGAGGGCTTGAACCGTACCGCGATCGTCTTTGGCAAGGGGGCGGCGGAGCTTACATCCACAGCACTTCTGATCGGGTTTGCACGGTCAATTGCGCTGATTTTGGAAGACGGGATGGTGCTGGATACGGTGGTGCAGGCCGCTGCCGCGCCAATTGCAGGGTTTGGAGCGGAAGTCGGAGCAGTGGGCATGCTATTCATCCAAAGCGCGCTTAACTTTTTTATTCCGTCGGGGAGCGGCCAGGCGTTTGTGGCGATGCCGCTGATGGCACCAATTGGCGATCTCGTAGGGATTTCGAGACAGATCGCCGTGCTCGCGTATCAGTTTGGGGACGGGTTGATGAACATGATCGTGCCAACAAACCCGGTGCTGATGGGAATTTTGGGGCTGGCAGGAATTCCGTATGCAAGGTGGTTTCGATTCATCGGGCCGCTGATGCTAAAACTACTGGTGCTTGCGGCGATTGTACTGCTGATCGCTGTGTGGATTGGGTATCAGTGATTTGCTAGGAGTTCTTCTTCGATATCATAATCGTCCTGCAATCCGAGCCAAAATTTTGCACTGTTACCAAAAAATTTAGAAAGCCTGAGTGCTGTGTCTGCTGTAATTCTGCGATTACCCTTGAGAATTTCACTAATTCTTGTTTGTGGAATAAACGTTTCCTTTGATAATCTATATGCTGATATCTCTAAAGGTATGAGGAACTCTTCATGTAGTATTTCACCGGGATGAATATTCTTTAATCTTTCCATGATTTTAATCTTTTTAATGATAATCAATTATTTCAACATCATATGAATTGTCATCTTTCCATATAAATATGATTCTCCACTGGGAATTAATTCGAGTACTGACATCAATCTACGAACTCTCCGGACATCACGTTTCAAATTCTTCAATATCGTTCAAAAACTCCATAGCTCGTACTGTT
>PZPG01000047.1 GCA_003045995.1 Bacteroidota bacterium | reverse complement strand
CAGATGCAATTCCTCGTTCGCTCCTAACCCTCAACGTTCTGCTTATCTCTTCATATCGTATGTCACCTCACGGTGATTGTATCGATATGAAAATCATTGTGTTTCAGTAAATCAAAGAACAGCTTCCGGATTCCTTGCTTTGAACATCAGGTCGAAACATGAACATCAGTGAGCATATCATTTCCGAAAGGGCATCAAATATACGGCCATGGACCGCCCGATGTCAACAACTATTTTCAATTTAATTTTAAATTTCATCTGAGCCTTCTGACAGTGACCTGGTAAGCCATTACAGATCACATAAGCACACAATCACCTACATACCACCACGTCAACCCCATTCAAACTAACCCGGCACCCGGCACCCATCACCGTCACCGGCACCCATCAACCCTCCTGCACAGCAATCTTATCCGTACCACCCTCCTCCCGGGCAAACAACGGCAACCCATCCGGATCCTCGTGATAATCCCTCAATAGCCAAACCGCCAGATACGCAATCGGAGTATCAAACAACGCAAAGAAAAACTTGAATATATAGGAGTTAAATATAAGGATGATGAGCGCCCCCACCCCTGTCACCGCCGATCCTAAATTCCCCGACAAATAAAGAATCGTTAGAATCGACGTACTGTCCACCAGCTGACTTACCATTGTAGACCCGTTATTCCGTATCCACAAATGCTTCCCCTTCGTCACCCGCTTCCAAAAATGAAACAACCGCACATCCACCGACTGTGCCACCAGATACGCCAGCATACTCGACAGCGTATTCGCTATCAAAAACTCATACACCCCGTCGAACAGCTCCAGTCCACCGCTCACCCCGTATGTATTCGGAAATACATTGGCCAGCGTCATCAGCACCAACATATATAGATTCAAAAAAAAGCCCACCCAAACAATCGTCTGCGCCTTCTTCCGGCCAAACAGCTCCGAAATCAAATCCGTTACCAAAAATGTAATTGGATATGCAATAAGCCCCACCGGAATGCTCATCACGTACATCGACCCATTAAGCACAAGATCCGGCGTCAGCGCCTGAAGCCAAGGTGGCATTTCGAACGACAGCAACGTCACAAACTTAGTCGTTCCAATCACATTCCCCAGCACCAGGGACGTTAAAAAAAGACCGGCAAGAGAAATATAGAGAAGGTCTCTGCGTTCAGGCGTAGAGCGGCGTAGAAAATCGGCAACCATAGGAAATGTTCCGGCTTATATTAATGTTCTCCAATCGGCATTCAATGTAGAGTATCTCACATTACATGTGCAAATACGTAACAAAACATCGTTCACATTCATTCTTTATCGTACACATTCGTTTTATGTTTCGGGGTGATGGATCAGCGCCAAATTCCTAGCGCAACCAACTAGTTTCATAACCGCATTTATACATCTACAAACAGAATCGAACAAAGAATAACGAAATCTAACTCAGCACCACATACAAGAACCATCATGGACAAGAAAACAGAAAACAAGATCAAAATCGCAAACGCCGCAGCAGCTCTCTATCATAAGGATAGCCGTTTTACGTACGAAGATCTTGCAGGTGAGGCGGGGCTCACCGCAAAAACAATCCGCTCCCACTTCCCAAACCGAAAAGAGATCTTTGAGTTTTACTACGAAGGAGCCTTTCTTACCTACCGGGATCTTACCGAAAAGATGGAAGACATGGAAAGTTACTCGCTTGCAGAGCGCCTCAGTCACCTGTTGCTTACGCTGCTGGACCTGTTTCACGAGCAGCAGGGCTTTGTGGAGAAAACCTACGTGCGGGTCATCGAACGACAAGGTTCATCGACTCCGTTTGCCAAGCACCTGGTCCGCGAGGTTAATCAGATCCTGATGGATGATGTAGAGATGCTTCACATCCCTTCGTTCGTTTATAACAAAGCAACCGATACTGCCATTTTGTACCATTTTCACGGGTTGATGCGCTTCTGGGTGCGGGATCATTCTGATGCAAATCAGAAAACGATGGAGTTGATAGATAAGTGGACAGCGCTGGCGGAAGCGGTTGCCTACTCCAAGGTCGGTGAGAAATCCTTCGATTTTGCAAAATTCATGGCCACCAATTCACCATTTACCGAAGTGGTTCGCAAAATGCGTGCCGGCCTAAAAAAACAGTCCATGAACCGATCCTGTTAAAAATTTATGAATGATTTCCCATCAACTCCCTACAAGAGAGGAAAAATATTTGCCAAAACCGGGCTGAAAGTGGGCACGAACTATGCCCGGCACTACCTTGATTCGCTTCGAGGAAAACCAGCCGACCGGGCATCCCTCCATCGCAATACCGCGGAAGATATGATGAAGGAGTTTACCCGGCTACGCGGAACGGCCCTTAAAATTGCTCAGGCCATGAGTATCGATCAGGGGATGTTACCTGAGGAATTTTCACGGGTGATGAGCCGGTCGCAACATCAGGTACCTCCGATTCAGCGGGCGTTGGTGCGGTCGGTTATCCGGCAGGAACTAGGAGACTATCCGGAGAAGATCTTTGCAACGTTTGATACGAAGGCCTTTGCAGCAGCGTCCATCGGACAGGTTCATAAAGCAACTTTGAAAGATGGGCGAAAAGTTGCGGTGAAAATTCAGTATCCGGGAATGCGTGAAACAATCTCTACCGATTTGGGGCTGGCCAAAGCTCTGTTTAAGCGGTTTGTGGCCAAAGGAAGCGACATCAACCCGTATTTCGACGAAATTCGCGAAACCTTGCTGATGGAAACAGACTATCGTCATGAGGGTGAAACACTAGATCGGTTTCACGCAAGATACGAGAGCGATCAGTTTACCACGCCGGTGTGGATCCCGGAATACTCTACGGAGCGGGTACTTACAATGAGTTTTCTGGAAGGGGATCACGCGGATCCATTTCTGGAGCGAAATCCCACCCAGGAGGAGCGGAATCACTACGGGCAACTGCTCTGGGATTTCTTTCATCTTCAGGTGGAGTCGCATGCGGAAATCCATGCCGACACCCATCCCGGAAATTTTGTGCTTACGGACGATGGGCGCCTTGGGATTATCGATTTTGGATGTGTAAAAACGTTCCCGGCAGATTTTTTCCGAGATTACCTGATGCTATTACCCACACATCTGAAGCGGGATGAGGAGGAGATTCTGAAGCTTTACTATCGCCTCGGGGTATTGAACGGAGATCCGGCGAAAAATAAGCGCGAAAAGGAGTACTACGAATTTAGCATGAATTACGGCTTTACATTCGCGATGCCCTACATGAATGACACATTCGATTTTGCGGACCCGGAGTTTGCTGCACTACTGAAAGGTTTCACTCGCAATGTGCCGATCTCGAACGAACCCCGCGGGAACCGACATTTCCTCTATAGTACCCGCGTCCATGTGGGTTTGTACCATCTGCTTATGAAACTCGGTGCCACCGTGAATATCGGTGAATCACGGGAGCGGATCGAACGGGTTCTACATCAATATGAGGAAGAGGCCATCAAAGCCAAGAGCTGACGTTGTTCCGCCAACTTGCCTCGTTCCTCCAATCCGCCTTATTCCTCCAACCTGCCTTGTTCTACTACTCTTACTTGTTCTCTTCCGGCTGCCGGGCAAATGCATCAAACACCATAAGCAGATCTTCCGCGACCTGATCCCGGGTACGCCCTTCAATGCGGTGCCTTGGAATCATCGCCTTAATCTCTCCATCCACAAAAAATGCCATCGACGGCGATGATGGCGGATACTCCGGGAAGTACGCTCTTGCTTTTTCGGTAGCCTCTCTATCCTGCCCTGCAAACACCGTTACCAGATGATCGGGCCGGTTTTCCGTTTTTTCGAGAGCAATTCCAACCCCCGGGCGCGCATTTCCCGCTGCACATCCACACACCGAATTAATCACCATCAACATCGTGCCTTTGTTGTACTCTGTCATCGCACGATCCACATCTTCCGGAGTCTTCAACTCTTCGACCCCTAAATTCGTAAGTTCCTCTCTCATCCATGAAGTGTCTGGGCCTACGCCAAATCCAAATTGCATATCGTCTCCTACTCTTTATTTATTATAATTTCTATCGTTACGTGTATTCTGTACTATTTTCCCTTTGTTCGGGTTGATGTTAACACCTACGGGCTCACGAAACGCATAGGTAAAACGCGTAAGTAAAACGCGTAGGCTAAGCAATTGTTTCGTGTGCAAAGATACCACTTTCGCACTGTTACGCCAAAAGAAGGGTGCCTGATTATCCGACTACCTGTGGCAGTCGCTCTGCAAACGTACGCACCTGTTGCAACGCCTCATCCACCGTCTCGAGATGCGTTCGAAACGACAAAATAGCGCATCGCAACACGTACTTACCATTCACACGGGAGGAGGACAGAAACACTCGCCCATTGTTGTGGATGGAAGTAAGCAACTCCTCGCTAAGCCGATCGTTCAGAGCCTCATCCCCTGCAGCGATTCGAAACGTTACTACTGAAAGTTCCGGATCACAAAGAAGTTCCACCTGTGGAATCTTGCGAAGTTCCTCCGCTACATACAAAGCCAGAAGCCGCTTCTCCTCGAGTGCCGCGCGAAACGGCTCCACCCCGTGAAGACGAAGCGGGAGCCACATCCGCAGCGCCCGAAAATGCTTGGTGAGTTCCGGCGAAAGATCCGCCGGCGAAAGCTCAAGATCTTCAGACTGTGCGTCCTGCATATAGTTCGCCGTATACCCATGTGCTTTCATCACCGGTTCCGGGTGTTTCACGAGCGCAATGCCTGTCCCGTAGGGTAGAAAAAGCCCCTTGTGCGGATCGAGAACCGCAGAATCCGATCGTTCAATACCACCAAACCGGGGCTTTAGGTCATCGAGCAGCATGAAATACCCCCCGTATGCCGCATCCACATGCATCCACATGCCAAACTCTTCCTTGATATCGGCCAACTCCTGCAATGGATCGATCGCACCCATGTCGGTTGTGCCCGCCGATGCAATCAGTAGCGCCGGCCGAAGTCCCTCCTCCTGATCGTTCAGAATCATCTCACGAAGGCGCTCAGGACGCATCCGAAAATGTTCATCCAGGGGCACATCACGCCACACCGCCTCCTTCAATCCGCCGATCCGTACCGCTTTATGAAGGCAATGATGTGCATGCTCAGACGAGTAGATCACTGTTTTTCGGATCGTTTCCGGGGTGATATCCAGTGCCTCACGTGCCGAAACCAGGCAAATCAGATTCGCGATACTGCCTCCGGACGCAATGTTTCCGACACTGCTAGCAGGGTAGCCGATAAGCTTTGCCGTACTACGCAAAAGAGCGTGTTCCATCCGAACCGCTGCCGGAGACACAAAATAGATGCCGGCATATTTGTTGTTGACCGCCGCAATATAGTCCGCCAAGGAGGATGCGTAGATACCGCCACCCGGAATATAACCGAGGTGCCCGCCAGACGCCGGATTCAGCCCCTCGTCATCCAGTTCATGTTTCAGCCTGCCCATCAGATCTGCGATTTCGAGCGGCGGCGCCTGAAAAGGATCGGTTTCGGTCTCCTCCTTTTGGATCCATTCGTGACGAAAAGCCGGAGCCTTGCCATAATCATGGATCTGTTCGAGGAACTCCTCTGTGTAGGCCAGAACGCTTTTGCGGAGTGTTTCCCGCTGTGCAGCGTTGGGTTCGAGCGCTTCAGACTGCTTGCGGAGGTGCAGTAGCCGGTCTTTCATGGTACGATGCTTCACTTATTTTTTTCGTCGGGTTGATGGAAAACGCTCCCGGTTCGGGATTCTATACGGGATTCAATACGGGATTGGCGGGCATTTGGTAGCCCAGGTAAGGTTTGAGAACACCAGAGATCCTTAGCAGGCATTGGATATAAACATCACCTGAAATCAAAAAACCACCCCTCGAGATAGAAGGGCGGTTTTTAGCGTAAGCGTCTTGCAACGTTCTATTGCTTTGTTACTCTGCTTTCTGTTACCCTGCTTTTGCTGCCAGGTAATTTTCATTCACTTTACCCCAGTGAACAATGTTCCAAAAAGCCTCGATATAATCCGGACGGCGATTTTGGTAGTGCAGGTAGTAGGCGTGCTCCCAAACGTCCAAGCCCATGATCGGAGTTAACCCATTCATGTAGGGACTGTCCTGATTCGGGGTTGAGATCACTTTCAGATCACCCCCCTTATCCACGCAAAGCCATCCCCACCCGGATCCGAACTGCCCGGCAGAGGCTGCTGAAAATTTCTCTTTGAAAGCGTCGAAGGAACCAAATGCCGCTTCGATTGCGCCAGCTAGCTCACCGGTTGGCGCACCGCCACCGTTTGGTGATAAGATTTCCCAAAAAAGCTTGTGGTTTGCGTACCCCCCACCATTGTTGATCACAGCCTGCCGGATCTCTTCCGGCACCTCGTTGATCCGTTGCAGTACCTCTTCGATCGGAAGCTCGGCAAACGCATGACCTTCAAGGGCTGCATTTACTTTCGTTGTGTATCCTTGATGATGTTTCCCGTGATGAATTCTCATGGTTCGCCCGTCGATGTGGGGCTCCAGATCGTCGAAGCCATACGGTAATTCTGGTAGTGTATAAGCCATCGTTTGTTCTCCTTTGTTTCGTTTTTTTCGTTAATACTGAATGAAAACACTGTATGAAAACAGGTAGAAAGCCTGTCCGCTTTTGTGACTGCTATTGTAAGTGTCGCAGTGTGAAAATCGTTCCCGTGCAAAGATAACAAGATTTTTCCATTCAGATTTTTCATTTCAGGTTTTTATGAATGTTGATTTTTAATCGTGTTCATGCACAGGTAAAGCCGTGGTAGAACGGCACGGATAACGGGTCCCATCAAACCATCAAACCATCAACCCGAAAAAGAACACTGTAAACGCTCCCTATGATTCGAGGTTTAGATGTTTTATTTTTGGGCACAATTTGCGGAGGGTGAATCGTAACCGAAAGAAAGTGTATAAGGAAGGTATTTTATGTCGTATGATTATGATGTGATTATTATTGGAAGTGGGCCTGCGGGGTTTTCATGCGCGATTCAGAGCTCTAAGTTTGGGAAGAGGGTTTTGATTGTGGAGGCTAATCCTGAGAATCTGGGCGGGTCCTGGATTAATACGGGCACGGTTCCGAGTAAGTCACTGCGGGAGGCGGCCAAATTGATTCAGAAATTCCATACGCAGTTTGCCGATCAGGAGAAGATGAAGCCGTATCAGCGCTTTAAGATGAGTGATATTCTGCGGTACAAGCAATCGATTCTTTCGGAGAAAAACCGGAAGGTGAAAAACGATCTGATTAAGCATAACATTGAGACGGCGCGCGGGCGTGGGAAGCTGCTGGACGGGCACACGGTTGAGGTGACTCTAGAGGGTGGGAGAACTATAACGTATACGGCCGGATTTGTGATGATTTCGACGGGTAGCCGGCCCGGTAAGCCGGAGCAGTTTGAGGTGGATCATCATGTTGTGGTAGATTATCGGAGCATTCTGGAGCTGACGCACATTCCGAGGCGGCTTGTGATTGTGGGGGGCGGGGTCATTGCGCTGGAGTTTGCCACCATTTTCGCGGCTTTGGGTACGCGGATTACGATTTTATCGGCTGAAAAGGGGTTTCTGCCTTTTCTGGATGAGGAAGTTTCCGGGGAGTTGCACAAGATTCTGCGAAAGAAGACGATTCAGCTTACAACGGAGTGTTCGATTGAGAGGGTTGAGAAGAACGATTTCCGGACATCGATGGAGGTGTTTTACCGAACGGCATCGGAGCCGGGGAGGCTTCAGGTGGTGGAAACGGATCATGTGTTGCATGTGGGGCACAAGATGCCGAACTCCGAGGGGCTTGGGCTGGCAGAGATTGGCGTTGGGCTGAGTGATAGAAATACGATAGAGGTGGATGAGGCGTTTCGGACCGCGGTACCGTCGGTGTTTGCAGCGGGGGATGTGATTGGGTTTCCTTCGCAGGCGTCGGCGTCGTTTGTGCAGGGCCGAATCGCCGCCTGCGCGATGTTCGGGATGGGCGAGGATGAGATTGCAGCGAATGTTCCGTATGGGATCTACTCGATTCCGGAGATCGCGGGCATCGGCCTCACCGAGGCGGATGCGAGACGACAGGGGGTCCATTATAAGGTGGGAAAAATATCGTATAGCAATCTTACGCAAGCCGACATCGGGCATGTGGATGACGGAATGCTAAAAATGATTTTTGATGCGGATACGCTACGGATTCTGGGTGTGCATATTATTGGAGAGCAGGCATCGGATCTGATTCATCTTGGCCAGTGTGTGATGCAACATGGCGGAACCATTGAGTACTTCCTGAAAAACGTGCTCAATTACCCGAGTTATGGAGAGGCGTACCGAATGGCGGCGTTTGACGGGTTAACTGAACCTGTGGCCGAGTAATCCTGTGAGCAAGTGCACCCGCAGCACTTTATTCCGGCTCTCGAAAGCGCTTCAGATAGTGGATCGCTTTTAACAAACCCGTTTCATCGACATCCGGCTCCTCCGGCATCCGCAACATCTGCGCGGTGACGGTCTCTTTGGCCGCCAGTGCCAGCACCATCGCATCCACAATATCATCTTCGGCCACCTCATTCCGCCGAAACTCCTCCTTGATATCGCGGAAAAAATCATCCGCAACCGGCTCAAGCGCAGTAATCAGATCCAATCGGTGCCGCAGTCCTCTCTTTGTTTTTTTCTTCTGATAGATCTGCCCCCCGTTCAGAATCATAAATAACAGCTCGGGATGACTTTCAAACACTTTCTCACGAAGCCCCTCCTCTTGCTGTAAAAGGCGATCCAGCAGACGAATTTTCGGGGTGATGTTCCACGCCTGTAGCGAAAGTTTCTTCTCGGTGATCTCGTAGCTCTGCATGTTTGCCTCCACATACGAGGGGGCGTGCAAGGCAGATCGGATGGGCGGCGAAAATACGCTGGAGGCATACTCGCTACCGAGCTTTTCCCGGAGCAGGCGATCGCAGGTTCGCGTATACTGCTCCTCCTCCAACCCGATCGGCATATCAATGAAAATATGGTCATAGGTGAGAAGCGCATCCCGAAACTCCTCATCCGTGCGCAAGACCCGGTAGATCCCCGCATCATCAAACGAGACCAAAAGCCATCCCGCCTTACATCCGTCTAGTCCAGCTGTTTTCATAGAATTCCTTGTTTTGGATTTTGGAAGGGTTTTGGGTGTTGGATTTTGGGCTGTGGCAGGGTTTTTGATTGTGGCAGGGTTATTGATGAGAAGTATGCTATGTGGCGCGAATCATGTTTAGTGCCGTAAGGAACATGTGAATTTGGGAAATTCCTGGTTATGAGGAATATATGGCCATGGGAATACCTGGCTGTGATGAATACTTGGCCGTGAGGGAACCCTGCTTATGAACCCTGGTTACGAACCCTGCTCCGTAAGTGCCTTTCCACGCAGCTGAATGTGCAGTTCTTTCAACTGGGATTCGTCTACCACACCCGGACTTTGATCCATCTGGCTCTGTGCCCGTTGATTTTTCGGGAATGCGATCACATCTCGCAAACTTTTTGCACCGGTCATGAGCATAATGACGCGGTCCAGACCCAGCGCAATACCTCCGTGCGGAGGAGCACCATAGGTGAATGCATCCAGCAAAAACCCAAATTTTTCCCGGGCTTCCTCTTCACCAATTCCCAGCAGGTCAAACATTGCGCTCTGTAGTTTTGCATCATGAATCCGAATCGACCCGCCACCAATTTCGCTGCCGTTCAATACAAGATCGTAAGCACGGGCTTTCACTTTTTCCGGATCACTCTTCATCTTATCAATATCCTCTTCTCGCGGAGAAGTGAACGGATGGTGCAGAGCAAAAAACCGCTCCTCTTCCCGGTCCCATTCCACCAGCGGGAAATCGGTAACCCAAAGGAATCGTACCGCATCAGGGTCGATGAGCTTTTGACTCTCTCCCATCATCAAACGCAAAATCCCCATTTGATGATACACTTGAGGCGATGGTCCGGCAAGAATAAGCACCAGATCTCCCGCCGAAGCATCCGCACGGTCGATCATCGCTTGCACGGTCTCCTCCTGCAGAAACTTTCCAACACTGCATAGGTGGCCATTTTCAGCGACTTTAATATAGATCAGGCCGGCTGCTCCGGTTTCGCGCTTTGCGTCCTCGGTGAGGCGGTCCAACGCACCTCGACCCAGATCCCCAAGCCCCGGTACAGTGATCGCAACAATATCGCCACCTTTTGACACCGTGGTTTCAAAGATTTTAAATCCGCAATCGCTCAGCAGATCCGACAGCGTGCAAATTGGCAGATCAAACCGAAGATCGGGTTTGTCGGAACCATATGTGCGGATTGCATCCTCATACGGCATCCGGGGAAACGGGGTTTGAAGCTCCACACCCAAATGCTTCTTCCAGATTTCCGCCATCAACTCTTCGTGGATATGATAGATCATCTCCTCATTCACAAATGAAAGTTCCACATCGATCTGTGTAAACTCTGGCTGCCGGTCTGCACGTAAATCCTCATCACGGAAACATTTCACAATCTGAAAATAGCGGTCCATACCCGACACCATCAGCAGCTGCTTGTAGGTTTGCGGGCTTTGTGGCAGAGCGTAAAATCGTCCTGGATTCACGCGGCTTGGCACAAGATAGTCGCGCGCACCTTCCGGTGTAGAACGCATTAGCACCGGAGTTTCCACCTCCGCAAACTGCAGTCCATGATAAAAATTCCGTACGGTCTGGGTGACTTCGGAGCGCAACATCAGATTTTTTTGAATTTCCGGGCGGCGCAGATCGAGATAACGATAGGTAAGGCGAATATCCTCATTGGTCTGGATCTGATCCTTAATTTCGAACGGCGGGGTTTTGGCTTCCGAATAGATTACCAGTTCCGACACGGCAACTTCAATCTCTCCGGTTACAAGGTTTGGGTTGATGCGATCGTCCCCGCGGGGTATCACCGTACCCTTCACGCCAATCACATATTCATTGCGAAGAGTTTCCGCCTTCCCGTGCAACTCCTTGTTGGTTTCGTCAAACACAATCTGTGTAAGCCCGTAACGATCGCGCAAATCGATAAAAATCACCCCCCCAAGATCGCGGCGGGTTGATACCCAGCCATTTAATGTTACCTCTTTTCCCTCGTCGGTTTGGGTTAGTTCTCCGCAGTGATGCGTTCGTAATAGCGTCTTCATGAATTGTGTTTTATTATTATTTTTTTTCGGGTTGATGGAGAAGCTGTTGCGATTCTATCATACCTCCAGGCGATTCGGGAATCTAATTTTTCCATCAAACCTTCAAAATAGCCATTTTTGGCTTCACTCGCTTTGGAAAGAATCGTTCCCAGGCAGGGTACCTTGCGGATCCGTTTGCAGATCACTTTGCAGATCACTTTGATAGTCTTTCTGCAGATTGCCGGTACATTCCCGTTGCATTTTGCGGTAATACGCCTCCTGAAGGGCGCGACACACCGGCCCCGGAATCCCCTCTCCTACCGGATTTCCGTCCAGTTCCACAACCGGAAGCAGATCGGTCGTAGTGCCTGTAAAAAACAGTTCCTCCAATTTCGGCAACTCTTCCTCTCGGATGGCCTCGCGCCGTACCTCAATCCCCAGTTCGTCTGCCAGTTCGAAGACAGCCAGCCTGGTTACCCCGCTCAATATAGTTTCATCATCGGGATGGGTATACAGCACTCCATCCATCACCCCGAAAATATTCGTGTTCGCACTTTCTGTGACCAAACCATTGCGGATCATTACTACATTGTTTACTCCCGCTTCCCGCGCCTTTTGCTTGGCCAACACATTCGGCAGCAGGTTTACACTTTTAATATGGCACTGCGACCACCGCTGATCAGCAAATGTGATTGCATTAGTTCCGGTTTGATGGAGTTCGGTGTTGGGCGTGAACGAGCTTGCAGACAGATAGATAGTTGGGGTGACCGGCTCCTCCGGAAAATGGTGCGTACGTGGAAACACGCCCCCCCTGGTAATCTGAATGTAGATGGCCGCCTCTCCCTCCTGCAGGTTGTTCAGCCTGATTAGCTCTTCCATCACCCCGAACAAGTAATGGTGGAACTCGGATGGTGCGAGTTGATTGGTTTGTCCGGGCTGATTGGTTTGCCCGGATTGATTGGTTTGCCCGGGTTGTCCTGGTTGATGGCCGAATGTTACAGGGTGAATCTCCACGTGGGAAAGACTTTCGGAAAGGCGCTCGAGGTGCTCAGAAGCCATAAAAAGGATGCCTCTTACTACACGAATTACTTCGTAGATGCCGTCTCCGAACAGAAATCCACGGTCGGCAACCGAAATTTTAGCCTCGTGTTCGGGCAGGTATTGGCCATTTAAGTAAACAATCATGGGGGTAGATTTGGGCATGAGAGCAGGATTTCGGGGTGATTCGGGGTGATTCGGGGTGATTCGGGGTTTCGTAAATGAAATGATTAGCGGGAGGATTGATGCGACCGTTTTTGCGATCCTTAATGGGTCGGTTTAAACGGGGTAAAGGTACGAAAGCGCAATGATGAAACGGAAGAGGGAATTTTTTCGATGAATCAATGCTTTGGGTGAATAGAGGAAATTCGTATCTTCATTGCTCTGAAAAATTGCCCGGGTGGCGGAATTGGTAGACGCGTGCGTTTCAGGGGCGTATGCCAGCAATGGCGTGGGGGTTCGACTCCCCCCTCGGGCACTTTTTTCTCTTTTTCTTTCTTCTCATCTTTTCTTTTACCCTTCTCATTCTTCTTCACTCTTTTCGGTTTACTCTCCCCCTGATTATGTTTTTACCTGTCTGTAGTTTCCATTCTCTTCGAGAACACCCGTTCCTCATATCCTGAATCCTGTATACATACTTTCCCCCGTCTCAGCGCACTGAGCCCTAAGCCCTAGACCTATGCTTTGACCCTAGACCTGTACACTGCGTGCTGAGTCCTGAGCCCTAATCCTGTACTCTGGGCTTACACCATGTGTGCTGTTCTCTTTACTGTGTGTTTTTGGTGGTTTTTGGACAAACTTTTCTTGGGTATAAAAGCAGGCTAATCAACAAAAATGAAAAAATTTGAAAAAAAAGTGTAAGGAATTGGCGATTTCTGCCTCATTACAGTAGAAACATGTTGCTTATACCTGCGATTTTGGATGCTCTACTATGATCAGAAGCAAAAGAAGTAAATGTGGTAAAAAGCCTTTACCTGGGCTCGCGGTTTCCATGCTGAATGACTTGATGCTGAAAGTGCGGTTACTGGGGTTTCTTTTACCTGGAATATTGATGACGGGGCTACCTGGCATTGGAGCGGGATTTCCGGGCACAGGAATGGATAAACCAGGTATGGATTTACCGGGCACAGAAGAGATTGTATCTCTTGATGGTAAGCTACATAATGAGCAACATGGCAAGCTACAAATGGAATTGCAGGTTGAACCACAATCTCCCGCAGCGAATCGGGCGAACGAAGAGCCTGGTCATGTTCAAAGAGTGGTAACTCTGACAAAATACTTGGATTCATACTACTTTCTAGCGGCTATTCATCAAGCTACTGGTGATATCTACCTGTTTCATGCAGCTGAATTTGATTTATACAGACTATCACCAAAGGGGGCACTCAAGCATATTAGCACCATTTCTGAAACGGGTTCGGGGACTGAATTATCAGATAAATCGGGACCCCTGCCAAAATTGCAATTGATGGACATCCCCCCCAATGGATCGGATGTCTACCTCTGGTATCATGGTCTGGGACCAATGTACAGGTACTCTATTGTTGATGACATAGTAGAACCTATTTTTGACCGAAAAATCGATAAGATCATGTACGGTCAGGCCTTTAGCATAGACTTTGAGGGGAATTTATATGTGGCCGGAGGGTATGGATTATGGCAATTTCATAATCTGTTTTTAACCGCAAACAAACAGTCCGAAGAATGGCAGAATATTGCATCTCTCAACAAAAATGTTGTTCCGAATGGGTTAGATGGAAACACCTATACAAATCAACACTATATCTATTACCTCGTTAGGGATTTAGACACACCCGGTGACGTAAAACCACTTGGGATGTACCGCTTGGACCGGGCGGAGAAGGTTTGGACTCCATTGCCTGATTTTACAGAGCGATTCTCTCTCGTGGAAGACCTTGACCGAATTGATTTCCATGATTTTCTCATGTCGACGACCGCCTACCACCATGAAGATGAGGGTATTATCTATGTACCGTACTGGCTGGAAGACAAACTGAACCTCTTGGAGTGGAATGTTGAAACCGATGAAATGCTCATCTACCATCTGGATTCCCTTGGGCTTTCCGGCAAACCGGGCCTGTTTCGTCCAGGTTTTACAACGTCCTGGACCGGCGTATCGTTGAGCAGCAAAGATTCGCTATCCACAGATATCACAATGGTTTCGTTTGATTTGGAAAACTGGCCGAGTGTAACCGTGGTTCCACAGAAACAATCCGATGGTTTATCTCCCTATCTGTTCCTACTTCCCGTCCTGTTTTTGCTGAGTGCTGCGTACGTTTTGAGACAAAAACGGAGTAAGCTTGGACAACACGCGTCCAAGAAAATTCCTGTCTTGACAACCGCAGACCCATCAGATGCACCTGATGTATCTGTTTCAACGGATGAACTTGATGTTACTAGTGTGCATGTTTCGACGGAAGGACGTTCGAATGTAACCCTTTCGAGGATTGGTGATGAGATCATTTTAAAACATAACGAAGTTCGAATTCCCCTCACTCAACCTCTGGAAGTCCGTTTTTGGGGGTTGATTCTTGACTCCCTCAAGCTTGGAATCTCTTCAATTCCATTCGAAACATTAGATGATACGATCATGCCATATGAGCATCAGAAGGCAACGAAGTCCCGAACACGAAAAAAATTATTGGAACTAGCATCCAGTTATGCCGGAACCGATGCATTTCGGGTCCAGCGATCAAAGAAGGATCGTCGAAAAAAAGTGCTCATAATCAATCCCTCCAAGTTTACTCTATCGTAAAACTATGAAAAAATTGCTCTTTCGTCGGTTTTTACTGTTGATGATTCCTTTCGTTACGATTCCAAACGGTAACGATAACTCTGGTTGGGTCTTTGCAAATGCACCCTCAGACAAGACGAATCTTACTTCCGAGGAACCATATTCCACGATTCGTATACCCCGAGCTGGTGACGTGGAGGAGTATGTTTTTTTCGCCTTTGACCCTTCTACAGGTGATATCTATATGCTAGATTGGATTTTAATGCAGTTAACGAGATATACAGAGCAAGGTGATTCCGAAGTGATTGCGCTTACCGGAGATGAAATCCCATCGACCTTGGTGATCGATATACGCCGAAACAGAGTAAGCGACGAGCCAGAATTGTACCTCTGGGATTCCGGAATAGGAAGAGTGTTCACGGTAGATACAAGAACGGGAACAGTAACCCGAGTTGACAAGTCTTTCGACCATCGTAACATGTACTATCACGCATCATATGTATCGGAACAAAACGAGATCCATGCTATGGGTGGATATGGTTTTTGGCGATACAAAAACTTTTTAATTACCTACTACCCAGAATCAAATGAGTGGCTGGAAGAATCACAGACAAATAATGAGATCGTTTACGAGGGAATTTACGGGTCTTTGTTCCGCACGGAAACGGCTTTCTTTTACTATGTGAAAGATGCGTATTCGGCGGAGCAAGGAATGTTTCGAATGGATTTGCAATCCAGAAGATGGGAACGGTATACCCTCTTTGATGAACTTTTGGATAGAAAAAGTGGAAGTGGATTTGAGGGATTTCCCAAATTACGTCAGACCTCAACGTACCAAATCGATCAAGAAAAAGGGGCGATGCTATTCTACTTCAGGGAGAGTAGACTACCTAAAATCATCAAAATGAATTCGAAAGAGAACAGTCTGTATGAGGTCGACCTCTTGCTGTTTAACGTCGACAAGGTTTTTGCTCTGTTCTATTCCAAGCGTTTGGACAAGTGGGTGATGATCTACGAAAGTTCAGCCAATTCAAAACAAGACAACTTGTATGTGACAACACTTTCCGTGGATTCAGAGGAATCCTATGTAAAGCCACTAGTTCCTGATACGTCATCTTCGTGGACAGCATTGCATTATTCACTTTTGTCGTTTGGCATTTTACTTTTTATCACCGTGGGTGGGTTTTACTGGGTTCGCAG
>PZPG01000046.1:10627-16108 GCA_003045995.1 Bacteroidota bacterium | reverse complement strand
TATCACCAATCCCCCGCGCTCCTTCACCTCATCCGAAAGCTTAATATCCGTCCCGCGACCTGCCATGTTCGTGGCCACGGTCACCGCTCCGGCGCGGCCGGCCTCGGCCACAATCTCGCTCTCACGAGCATGCTGTTTTGCATTCAGGACATTGTGTTTAATACCCGCGCGTTTCAGCATCCGGCTCATCGTCTCCGACACATCCACGCTTGTCGTCCCCACGAGCACCGGCTGACCCGCCTGGTGATACTCCTGAATCGCCTGAATTACCGCATTGTACTTCTCGCGCTTCGTCCGGAAAATCAGATCCTCCCGGTCGTCCCGAACCACGGGCCGGTTCGTCGGAATCACCGTCACATCCAGCTCATAAATCTCGTTGAACTCGCCCTCTTCGGTCGCCGCAGTCCCCGTCATCCCGGACAACTTATGATACATCCGGAAGTAGTTCTGCAACGTAATGGTGGCATAGGTTTGCGTCGCCGCCTCCACCTTCACACTCTCCTTCGCTTCGATTGCCTGGTGCAACCCGTCCGAGTAGCGCCGCCCCGCCAGCACCCGCCCGGTATGCTCATCTACAATCTGCACCTTGCCATCCTGCACAATGTACTCCTCTTCGCGCTCGAACAGCGTGTACGCCTTCAAAATCTGATTCACCGTGTGGATATGCTCACTCCGCTCGGCAAAAAGCCGGTGCAGGTCGTTCATCTGCTGCTCCCGTTCCAGCCGAAGCTCCTCCTCCATCACCCCGAGTTTTTTCTCCTTATACTCCTCGCTAAACTCCGCATTTGCCTCGATCTCCGCCCGCTTCTCACGCTTGCGTGCTTCAAACGCCTCCTCGATTTTCGACGTTTCCAGCCCCAGATCGGGAATCACAAAAAAGTCCGGCTCCTCATCCTTCCGCGTAATAAAATCACGCCCTTTCTCCGTCATCTCGATCGATTTCTGCTTCATATCCACCGAGTAGAACAGATACTCATCCACCTTGGGCAGGTTTTTCGCATTCTCCGCCAGGTAGAACGCCTCCGTCTTCTGCACCAACCGCTGGTTAAACGGCTCCTGCATCATCTTGCGGAACTTTGCATTTTTCGGGAACCCACGCGACGCGCGATACAACGCCAGTCCCGCATCTTCCAGCTTCTCCTCGGCAATCAACTTCTCCGCCTCCAGTACCAGCGAACCCACCAATTTCTTCTGCGCATTCACCAGCGCCTCCACCCGCGGTTTCATCTCAACAAATTTCTGCGAATCCCCGCCCTGTGGCACCGGCCCGGAAATAATCAGCGGCGTCCGCGCCTCGTCAATCAAAATCGAGTCCACCTCATCAATAATCGCGTAATGATACCCGCGCTGCACCAGCTGATCCTCCTCGGCCACCATATTGTCGCGCAGGTAATCAAACCCAAACTCGTTATTCGTACCATAGGTAATGTCGGCCCGGTACGCCTTGCGCCGCTGGTCCGTATTCGGCTGATACAGATCCACACAGTCCACCGTCAACCCGTGAAAATCAAAAATAGGTCGGTTCCACTGCGCATCCCGCTGTGCCAGATAGGTATTTACCGTAATCACATGCACACCCCGCCCCGCCAGCGCGTTCAAATATGCCGGGAAAATCGCCGACAACGTCTTCCCCTCCCCGGTTTTCATCTCGGCAATCGACGACTGATGCATCGCCACCGCCCCAATCAGCTGCACATCGTACGGCACCATATTCCACTCCATCTGGTTTCCCGCCACTTCCCACGACCGCCCTACAAACCGCCGGCACGTATCCTTCAGCACGGCATACGCTTCCGGCATAATCTTATCCAGTACATCCTCCAAAATCTCCAGCCATTCCTCCTCCAGCGCCTTCAGCTGATCCGCAAACTCCCGCCGATCCTCCAGCGACACCGACTCATCATTCGAATCCATTTTCGCCTTCAGATCGCGAATCTCAGCCTCCACCTCTGCCGTCTCCTCCTTGATCTTCTGCTTAAATTCCGCCGTTTTGCCCTGCAACTCCTCGTCCGTCAGCGCCTGGATCTGCTCCTCAAACGCCTTGATTTCATCCACAACGGGCCACAATTTTTTCAGATCCTTCTCACTTTTCGTTCCAAAAACAGACGTCAGAACTTTCGAAATTTTATCAAGCATGGTCGGGTACGATCGTTAATTACTTCTATTAAATATGGGTTGGCAATGCGTTTACTGCGTTTACTACGTTCTTTTTTTCGGGTTGATGCGGATGCTCACAGGGCAATGGTCGCCACGCGGGCGTTCGTGAACCTCAGTGCGGATCATGCAGGTTATGCGGATCTACAGGTTATGTGGATCATGCGGGTTGTGTGGAAGCCTGCTCGTACAACCTGCGCTCATGAATCCTGCGCTAGTGCCACCCGTGATTTCGCTGCCGAAAGGTACGCACCTGCCGGGCGATTGTAAAACCGGGAACACTCCAAAGAACATCACGAACAAGTAACTCATTTCACGATGAAAAATTTTACGACACATTCGGATTTACCGAATTTCTTCGTATTTTCTTCGTCTTTCGAAAGATTTTCAAAATAACAATTTTTGAGATATGAAACGCACGTATCAACCAAGCAATCGCAAACGCGTCAACAAGCACGGATTCCGCAAACGAATGAGCTCCGCCGATGGTCGCGATGTGATCAGCCGCAGACGGCAGAAAGGACGCCACAAACTCACCGTAAGTGACGTCGCCAAGGGAGCCAAGTAGGAAGCAGACTGCTTATCGCCGGGGATCATGTCATCCGGCTCGCGCCAATGTTGAGAAGTACAACACCAAAAATGTGAACCCTGGTACATCTGATGAGAACCCAACTACAATGGGCCAAGCATCCGGGATAATGAAATCCAGTGGCGAATCCACATTGAGTAACGCTCAAGAGAGAAGCACCTCCGACAATGCACAAGAGACTGTGCAAGGCACTTCGCAGGGGACAACACAGACCCATTCAGGCGTAAAAAAATCCGCCGATCAGCGTCTTCCCGGAGCCCAACGTAGTTCTGGCACTCAACACATTTCCGGCAATCAACCTAACTCAGGCGACCAGCGTCTTCCCAGAAAATACATTCTGCGCGGGCGCGAAGCATTCCGTCTGCTGTTCCGGAAAAACTCATCCAGATCTTCATCCTCGAATTCCTCGAATGCCTCGTCGATTCGAACAGCCCATCTTCAGGCTCGATTCCGCCTTACGAAAGAGAACCACCAATTGCTTACCGCTTTCGTCGCCCCGAAACGCGTTTTCCCTCGCGCAGTAGATCGCAACAAAATCAAGCGATGGCTGCGTGAAGCTTTCCGCAAGAATAGATATCTTCTACAGATGCAGGTCGATCGTTCGCAAACCGGAATGCACCTTGCTTTGATCGCAAACCGGCCACCGGATTCGTATCATATCGTCGAAAAAGAAGTCATATCGTTGCTCCGATCCATTGCAAATACGCTCTCCGGAGAATTGAGAACGCAGGAGACGGGGCAAACAAGAGGCGGTAAGCCTGCACCCAATCAACCCACATAATCACCGCCGTTTTGGATAGAAATACAATTACCGGACTCATACTTATCTTTTTGATCACCCTTGCCTGGGCATTTTTTACGATGCCGACGCAGGAGGAACTGGAGCAGCAGCGTCTCGAGCAACTTCGCCAAGACAGTCTGGCCGCGGTGATGAACGGACAGCCATGGGATGGGGGAATGAGTGGCAACAATGGTGCAGAGGGCTTGAACGGCGCGGCTGGTTCGGGCGGAACGGGAGGCATAAATGGCACCGGCTCCGATCCATCTGCATTTCTCCCGAACGGAACACAGGACGGCTTCCGCCAAGGAGACTCAGGTACAATCCGTGGCGCGGACCCATCACCCCGAACCTTTATGGGAGTTTTTGAAAACGCAGGCATCCGCGACACCGTCCTCACCGTGATTCGGACACCGCGACATGAATTTCTGTTTACGAATTTGGGTGCGGGGCCGGCGGAAATTACACTGCGAAATTATCAGACCTGGGACGATCAACGGGTACAGATGGTTCGCGACACCACGCGTTCGGCGCTTTCGCTGGGCTTTTTGTCGGAGCAAAATTACAATATCGAAACGTCGAGGCTGCTGTTCGAACCGCTCTTTAGCGAGCCTGTGCTGGAGCTGACCGAGGAGATGGAGTCGCTGGAGATTTCATACCGGCTGGATGTAGATGCGTCGGCATCGATTTTGTACACGTACCGGTTTTATCCCGATCAGTACAGTTACGATTTTGAGGTTACCGTGGATGGATTGGAGCCTTACATGGCCGATCCGCGCGTGGATCTGTCGTGGAACAGTCCGCTCCGGCTTACCGAAAAGAATCATCCCAAGGATGCGATGGCATCGGCTGGGTATGTGTACGCTGGTGGAGTACTCGAGAAGGTGCAGCTAACGGAGATCGGCCGGTCGGAAGAGCGTATTACCGGGAATATTAACTGGATTGCCACGCGGACGCAGTTTTTTGGGCAGTTTATTAAGCCGCTGAATAACACGATTTCGGCATCGATGAGCGGGGAGGCGAATGTTCCGATGGAAACGGCCGATGTGGCACCGAATTACCTGGTGTCGTTGCAGTCCAGTATCGCCAACGAGAAAACGCTGCAGTTTCAACTCTACAGCGGCCCCCTTCGCTATTACGATCTGAAGGATTTTGACGAGCACGCGTACGATGTGATCGAAGTGGGGTATGCGATTATCCGTTGGTTTGCCGATCCGCTGGTTCGATTTTTGGTGATTCCGTTTTTCACGCTTGGAAGCACATTTATAGGGAATTTTGGGATTTTGATTATTCTTTTCGGGGTGATCATCAAGCTGGCTCTTTACCCGCTCACGCAGAAGAGTTTCAAGAGTATAGCGGCGATGAAGGAGTTGCAGCCACAGATGCAGGAGATCAAGGAGAAATTTAAGGACAATCCACAGAAGCAGCAGAAAGCCACGATGGATCTGTACAAGAAGGCGAAAGTGAATCCGTTGGGCGGATGTTTGCCGATGCTGCTGCAGTTCCCGATCCTGATTACGCTATTCTACTTCCTGCAAAATTCGATGTTGATGCGCCAGGAGTCGTTTCTGTGGGCGAGCGACCTCTCTGCGCCGGATTACATTTTTCAGCTACCGTTTGCAATTCCGTTCCTTGGGGATCAAATCGCCGGGTTTGTATTGCTGATGACCGGGGCGATGTTCCTGCAGATGAAGGTATCGGGTGGGATGTCGGGAGCGGCACCCTCAGCGCCGGGAACGCCGAACATGAAGGCGTTTCAGTACATCATGCCGTTTATTCTGTTGTTCGTGTTTAACAATTTTGCATCCGGGCTGAGCTTGTACTACCTGGTGTATAATGTACTTTCGGCTGCGCAGCAGTTCTATGTGAATAAGAAAAAATCACCGTCGCTGGCGCTGGATGCAGATCAGGGATCGCAGCGAAAAAATAAGGCGTCACTGGGGACCGGCGGGTCGAAATC
>PZPG01000046.1:5811-10504 GCA_003045995.1 Bacteroidota bacterium | reverse complement strand
TTCGGTTTGATGAGGGGGTTCGAATGTTGTTCAACCCCATCCTGAAACGCCGCTACATGCCGCGTCCGGAAGAGCGGGTTCGCCTCACCCTACTCGAGCGTCTGCTTCACGAAGAGGGCTGGAGCCGAAACCGCTTGGGATTTGAAGTTCCGCTGCAGGCCGCTCACACTCGAACGGCCATTCGCGCGGACCTCGTCCTATACGATGAGGCGATGGAACCGCAGGTGCTGATCGAATGCAAATCCCCATCGGAACGGCTCAATCGGTCGGTGGCCGAACAGATCGCAAGGTACAATCGGGCGCTTCAGGTACCTTGGCTCATGATCTCAAACGGGCATCAGGAACTCTGCTTTCGGGTAACGGACGAAGGAGTCGATTCAGCCACATCTGCACACATGCTCTCCTCGATTCGAAGCAGCAATGAATCTGTTCGGGTTGATGTGTCCGCATCATCAGCGTACTCCGCATCACCTGCGGATACGACACAATATTGGATCGATCGTGGATTTCTCGCACCCGAATCGGTAGGGCCCGGCGCAACTGTTCGATCGACTGCTGATGCAACCTCTCAATCAACTGCTGATGCAAACTCTCAATCAACTGCTGATGCAACTGCCCAATCAATTGGCCAATCAACTCCCAATATTGCGACAAGAGTAGCGCGATGGCTTTCCGCCGAATTCCACAGGAGCAAGCAGCCGGTGCGGCACCTACAGCCCCACACCCCGTTTCTTGCCTACCCGGCCGATCACTACTATCGAATCGAAACCCTGTCACCCCATCAAAAAGCCGCCTGGACGGTGTTGAATACATTTCAGGGGGATACGCGATTGATAGCTCTCTTTACACTTCACAATCAACCCGTGGGAGCAGTCGAAGCGATTTTGTACTTCGACAAAACGGGTGTGGAACAGGATGCCAAGTCGGTCGGGACTGCCTCTCCTATCAACCCGAAACAAACCTTTCTGTATTCATACAATGCAGACGGGATTGCGGCGATGACTTCCATGGAAGACCAAAGCCGACAAATGAGTGAGGCTACGGCAACTGCTTCGGAAATGGCTCCGGCAGAGGCTCCGGCGATCCTGCACACATCGGAAGATTTGATTACCTTCCATCGTGACGCCCTGATGTGGTTTGGAGACTACTTTGCGGACTCATCAACCCGAAACGAGACATGATCGGGTGTTTGTATGAAATGAGTTTTTGCACGAATTGAGTGTTTGTACGATATGGGCGTTTGTATTGGATTTTATTCGAAACTTTGTTGAATGTGAGGAGTGATTATGAATGAGCTGCATCGGAAAAAGTTGATGGATTGTTTTGAGGAGGGCCAGCATGGGGTGGTGTTTGTGAAGGGGGCTGGCCTGATGCATCGTTATGGCACGGATTTTGAGTTCCCGTTTCGGCAAGAGAGCCAGTTTTTGTATTTGACGGGCGTGCAGGAGCCGGATTATGCGATGCTCATCGATTTGCGGAGTGGGGAGTATCATCTGTTTGCGCCGGTTCGGGATGTTCAGTACGCGGTTTGGCATGGGAAGGTGAGTACGATGGAGGAGATTCAGCGGCGGTATGAGCCGGATTTTTTGCATGCGGCGGATCGGGTAGGGGAGGTGATTGGCGAGATCGGGCCGGATCGGATCTATGTGCTGGATGAGGAGCAGGCGGCGTGGTTGCGGGAGCAGGGGGTGCGTGGCGGGGTATCGGCAACGGGGGAGGGAACAGGAGCGGGAGCAGGAGCAGGAACGGGAGCGGGAGCGGGAACGGGTACACACGGGCGTTTCGAAACGACCGCCCTGGTGGATGCACTCACCGACTGCCGGCTGATCAAAACGGAGGATGAGATCGACAAACTTCGCGAGGCGGCGCGTGTGAACAACATTGCGCATCGGGAGGTGATGAAAGCGCTCCGGCCGGGCATGTGTGAGTACGAACTGAAGGCGGTGTTCGAGTATCATCAGCAGAAGCACGGGTTGATGCAACCGGCCTACTCGGGAATTCATGCCGGTGGGGTGAATAGTGCCATTTTGCATTATACCGACAACAATGCGCCGATTCGTGACGGGGAGTTGTACCTAATCGATGCCGGGTATGAGTTTGACGGGTATGCGTCCGATGTAACGCGAACGTATCCGGCGGCGGCGAGGTTTACGGCGCGTCAGCAGCAAGTGTACGAAGCGGTGCTGGAAGCGATGGAGCGGGCGATTTCCGGTGCGGTTCCCGGCGCAAAAATGGAAGATCTGCATTTGGCGGCTGCGAGGGCGATTCTGGAGGGGCTGGCAGATGCGGATGTGGTTCGCGGGGATGTGGACGATATGATGGAGAAGAATGTGTTCGCGCTCTTTTTCCCGCACGGACTAGGGCATTTTTTAGGCCTGGACACACACGATGTGGGCGGATATCCGAAGGGGGTGGATCGGATTGATCGGCCCGGCATTCGATTTTTGCGCGCACGGCGCGACCTGCAACCGGGCATGGTTGTGACGATCGAGCCGGGTTGCTATTTTATTCCTGCTTTGTTGAAGCCTGCGCTCGAGGATAAGGAGCAGCGGGCGTTTTTGAATGCGTCTTTGTTGCAGGAGATGATGGAGTTTGGGGGGGTTCGGATCGAGGATAACCTTGTGATTACGGAAGATGGCCACGAAAACCTAACCGATGTGCCGAAGACGGTGGCCGATATCGAGAAGTTGCGGAAAGTGGCTATATAGACCTCATCTCCCAACCATAAGTAACATTGGTGCAGAATAGTTTCCCATGGTGAAACTTTTTCGGTACGTTTGTGTCTACCATTTATCACATGAAAACACAATTAAAATACACGATCATAAAGGATAAGAAGCAGTACTATGAGTATTGCGATATCTTAGAAAGTTTCATCTCACTGAATAAGAATCAAGACGAAATAGATTTGCTCACTCTGTTAATTGAGAAATGGGACTATGAACATAACACGTTTAAAGATTCCGACCCAGTTGAAATTCATAAAGCATTGATGCATGAAAACAGTTTAAAAGCTAAGGATGTAGTTGATATTCTTGGTTTATCAAAAGGGACAGTTTCCAAAATATTAAACTATCAAAAAGGGCTATCAAAAGATACGATTAGAAAACTGGCAGATTTTTTTAAGGTCTCTCAAGAAGCATTTAACCGTCCCTATAAGTTAAAAAGTGAAGTAAAAAAGCATGTTCGACAAGTAAGCTAATTGAACAGTTATAAAAAATGGCAGAAGCACAGTAAAGCAGCTTGCTGATAAAGCCTACGTACGACGAACAAATAGGAATATCAAGAGAAACCATCTCGATCCCTTACCCCGCCCCGCCGGATGCTCCGCCACCGGCTGCACCTGCCGACGCCCCACCTCCACCAGCCACAGAACTTACGCTGGCTGTTGCCGTGGCGGTGAGTGCGTTGAGTGAGGCCGCCACGGTAGCAGGCGTGTTCGAAGATCCCGGCATCAGGAAAATCCAGGGGAAGATTGCATTCATATCGTTTTGGGATATTCGCGACACCAGCGCTTTCATTTTTTTACCATGAATTCCCATGGCCGTTGCGTAGATAAAATGTCGGTCGGGGGTGAGTCGTGTGCGATCTGTGCCATCGCCACGTACTCCTTCATCCAGCATTCCAGAAAGAGCCATGCTCCCATCCTTTAATCCATCTTTGTACGATTTCCACTCCTGATACAGCATCTCTCCCTTTTCTGTGCGCCGAATCACGGCAAATGACGCAATCAACAAAATTCCCGTTATCAGCAACGCCGGAATCATCACGCCAGAAGATTTTACCAAAAGGATAATGGATGAAATCAGCAAAAGAGACTGGACAGTTGCATTGATCGTCACCCCAATGTAACTTCTCGAATCGAACCACCCTTGGGCTTTGTACGTCTTACGGACAATCCCATCCCACTTTCGGTACCACTTTGGAAACGCACTGCGGTTTCCATTGAACACCTTTTTGAAGGTGTGATTGCCTTTGAGCAATTGCATCTCCACAAAATCGAGCAGGCTGCGCTCCCAGTCCAGCAAGCCTTGCTCATCCGTACATACGCCGGAAAGGCCTCTCACATCATCCCGTTGAACATCCCGTTTTATACCTCCTTCGACATCCCGTTCTATACCTCGTTCGACACCCGGGACTAGATCCCGCGATGAGAAGGATTCCCGCATCCAATTGTCCTCCTGCGATGGCGTACCCTCTTTCGTTACCCCTTGTGTAGGCATGGACAGGACAAACTCCGTCGTCTCATTGGAGTACCACTTTTCCTCTACCGGGCGTTCCTCGAGCATCAAATAGCCACGGCGGGCGAGGTCGAAAAGGGTGGATGTGAGGTGCCCGGCAGATCCTGTTGAGGCGTTTAGCAATCGGCCGGCCAGCGCGGGGGGTAAAGGGTTCGGGGTGATGCGACGCACATGAGCTGACCCGTAGGTGGGTTTTGGTTTCGTTCCGTACGTCCGGTAGACAAGTACAAAGACTAGAATACCCAGTGCCGATAACAGTGCCGACAAGGAGGGGGCGAGTTCGAGCAGCTGTTCGCGCGTGGCCCGTTCCCGTTCCACTTCGGCCTGCCACTGCGACTCCTCTGCAAGTACCCGCTCCAGCGTGAGGGAGGGATCACGAATTACGGCGGTGTATGTGTCTTGAAGGTCGTCCCCGCTTTGTTCTGAATATGGCGTTTGCCCCGCATAAGGTG
>PZPG01000046.1:0-5791 GCA_003045995.1 Bacteroidota bacterium | reverse complement strand
TGCCCCGCATAAGGTGCCTGCCCCGCATCTAAATTCAACCAGGCAACCGGAAACAAAACTCGCACCGGGAAGGCGCGGGATCTTCGGAGATCATTTACCCTCATGGACACTGTACGTCCGTTAATATCAATGTCCGCAATTGGATACGCAAGTCGCGACCAGGCGTAGATCGATTGAGAAGGATCGCCACCTGCCTCCGCAGAATTGGCACCCACCTCCGCAGTATCGCCACCCACCTCCAATTCCGACTCCGCGATCTTCCCGTTCTTCTCCCCGGGCAGCCTCAATTCAACCTCCAGCACTTCGGTCGACTTTTCCCGCCCCTTTGCGGCCCACGTCCAGAAAAACTCTGTCCACTCATCGCCGGTCACAAGCACTCCGACCAGCGTATACTCCACCGTAAATGTCCGGGTGGTATCTTCGGCTTCATAATACCATTGTAATTCCACATCCGAATCATCCTCTAACACGCGAAATGTACCCGCCTCCTCCGTGTTGCGATTCACAAACGCCTGCTCCCCCTCCAAAATTCGCAGATCCCGAATCTCCCGATACCCACGCTTCGGAAGCCGGTACGATGCCCATGTAAACGATCCATCAAACACATACGTACGATGTTCCCGAATCTGCACAAGCCCGTCCGAAGTTATAAGTGCCTCCACGTGAATCTCCGGGATTTTGTATTCCTTCTCCGCCAAAGCCGGGATGGTGGTTAGCAAAACGAGTAGGGGAACTAGAAGCAATGTAGGTCGTATACGTGCCATTTTCGAGGAATATGCGTTATCTTTCAGGTCGAATATAAATCAAAAATCAGGAAGATCATGCGAAAAGTCAGATTATATGTGTGGACAGGCAATGGAATCGGCAAAGTGTTGAGTGATGGAATCGGCAAAGGGTTGAGTGATGGAATCGGCAAAGGGTTGAGTGATGGAATCGGCAAAGGGTTGGGTGATGGATTGGGCAAAGGGTTGAGTGATGGATTGGGCAAAGGGTTGATGTTGGCGTTTTTGGTGATCATCGTTAGTACGCCGGGATGTGCCACATTGTTTGCGCCGGCAACCCATCCACTGGCTTTGAGTACCGATCCACCGAAAGCCGAGGTGTATGTGAATGGGTTCATGCGTGGGGTAACGCCACTGGAGTTAAACCTGAAGGCGGATATGTCCTACACGATTGAGTTTCGGAAGGAGGGATACGATCCCGTCATTCGTATTGTGAATACCCGGATCGGAGCCGGTTGGGTAATACTGGATGTGATTGGCGGATTGTTGCCGGTAGTTGTGGATGCGGCAACCGGCGCGTGGAATGAGCTGGATCAGGATACGGTAAATGCGGTTCTCAGGAAACAGGATGTTCAGACGGATCCTGCGCCGGCAGATTCTCCTTGATATCTTTGATTCGCAACTGCAGAGATCGCCGCCCCATCCAGTGGTTTTCTTCGATCTCGTATGCGATGCTAAGCCGTTTGGTGGGGTTCTGAACAAGAGGAAGGAACTCCCCAAGGTGAAAGCCAATCGCATCAAACAGACCCGACATTCCCTGTCGAACCTTCAATCGCAGGTGGTTTTTCCCGACAATGGATGCCATTGAAATCTGCACATCGTCCGCAACAAACACGGGCTGTCGGTTCCCGGGGCCAAACGGTTCGAACTGATGCAACAATTTCCAGAAGCGCGCTGTGATTTCGTCGATGCGTAGATGGTCGTCGATCTCCAGCTCAGGGCTAAAATCGACCTCTTTCAGCATCTTTCCGGCGATTTCGTCCATACGGGTCCGAAACGCGGCAAGGCAGTCCTTTTTTATCGTTAACCCTGCCGCAAACTCATGCCCTCCAAATTGCTCCAGCAGATCCTCGCACTCTTTCAGCGCGTTGTAGATGTTGAACCCTTTTATGGAGCGCGCCGACCCTTTAATCTTTCCATCTACTGTGCTTAGCATAATCGCCGGCCTGCCGAACGAATCTACCAGACGGGACGCTACAATTCCGATCACTCCGAGATGCCAGTTTGGATGGTGCAGTACCATGGAGGAGAGGTCGCATAGTTTATACTCCTCCTCCACCATTTTTGTGGCCTGAAGGGTAGTTTTTGCATCTGTTTCCCGACGCCGCAGATTAATCTTCTCCAGATCCTTTGCCAACCGTTTTGCCTCTTCTTTATCTGTCGAAATCAGAAGTTGCACAGCCGTGGCCGCATCTCCCATCCGGCCGGCCGCATTGATCCGCGGCCCCACCGAAAACACAATATTACTGGTAGAGATCTGCCCCTTCTCCATCCGGATGAGCTGCAACAACTCCTCGATGCCCGGCAGTGGGTTCGTGTTGATGATTTTCAGCCCCTCCCGCATGAGAATCCGGTTTTCATCCACAATCGGCACAATATCAGAAGCAGTGGAGATCGCCACAAGATCCAGGTAGGGGGTGTAGATGTCTTGGTGTAGCCCAAGGCGTGATGTGATTGCCTGAATGAGCTTAAAAGCCACCCCGGCGCCGGACAGTCCGTCGAATGGGTAGGTGCAGTCGGGTCTTTTGGGGTCCAGAACCGCGTGTGCATCGGGAATCTCGCTTCCCACGGTGTGATGGTCGCAAATTACGAGGTCAATGCCCTTCTCGCGTGCACGTTTGGCCTCTTCGATGGCTGTAATACCGCAATCCACCGAAACAATGAGATCGGCACCTTTTTGTTCGGCAAACTCGATTCCTTCCGGGTTGATGCCATACCCTTCTTTATACCGGTGCGGGATGTAGTAGTGCGGTTCCAGGCCGAATCGCTTGAGAAAAAGGAACATCAGGGCGGTTGCCGTGGTTCCGTCTACATCATAATCCCCATAGATCACGACGGTTTCGTGGTTTCGGATCGCCTGGCAGAGCCTTGCAGAAGCAGGTTCCATATCCTGCATCAGGAATGGGTCGTGGAGCAGTGACAGGTCGGGGCGAAAAAAGCTCCTGGCTTTTTCGAAATTGTCCACACCGCGCAACGAAAGAAGCCGCGCAATATTTCTTGGGACATTAAGGTCGCTTTGCAATGTTTTCAGCAGATCATCACTTGGATTATCTGCGAACACCCATCGGTACGACATAGGTTCAGGTCGTTTTTTATTTCTATTTAAGGAGGCGAAGTGATCTCCATCACACCGCCACTAGATGTTTGGGTAATACTTTTCCGTGCTGATACTCTGCCGGCCTACTACCTCCCCTCGGCTCACCATTGCCTCCCCCAGGCTCAGTTCCCCCTCCGAGCATCATCCGATGCAAACAGCCATCGAAAATCAATACGAACGTACTGCATTTTCCGGTGAGTGTAAAGTGCGGACTCCAATTACTCCGCTCTCCATCGCATACACCCAATACCCGCGACCCGGCATCATAACATCGTTCTGAAGATCCATCGCAACATACGAACCATCAAAGCCAAATCCTGTCCCTCCAGACAAGATTTGATCCGGATCCATCAGGCACGAAGGCTTGTAGAGACCGCCAATCAAATTCCATCCCTCCGAAACCACCATCCTACGCTCCGGATCTCCTGCTTCAAAGGCGTATCCAGCCACGTATCCAGATAATCGTGTTGATTCCCCTCTTTCAGAAACACGCAATCCGTCGTTTGAAGCGCCTCTGCAATCGCATCCTCCTCTGCGCCACCTCCAACCAGAAGCAAACTACCCGTCAGCTGAAAAATCGTCCCGGTTTGTTTATGCATCGCTTTTGTGTGCGTTTGTGTTTGGTTTCGGGTTGATGCGGATACTTGTTCGTCTCCGATTGGGGTGGCCAGGCATGCGAGAATGATTAGACGTTAGATGCGAAGGAAAGGGAGGGTGGTGCGGCCTGCAATGGGTAGATGGTAGTTCCTGGCTGGCGCTCGTGCAGGTGCAGGTGTCGGGACTTGCGCTGGAGCAGGCTCTGCTACTTGTTTTGGTACAGCAGACTCTGCTACTTGTTTTGGTACAGCAGGCTCTGCTACTTGTGTTGCCCGTGGTGCTATGTTTGGCCGTGATGCGTTACCCATCACCCCGAGTAAACCAAAACGCGACGAGTACGAGAATGGGCTGGCCAATGTAGAGGCGAAGCTCGGCGGCCCAGCGGGGAATGCAGATGAGATCGGATACGCATCCATCCATTTGAATATGGTAAAGATGGGCAGGGATGAAGGCGAAGAACATAAGGATGAGTGCGTAGGCGGCGCTTTTGCCGTGGCGTTTGGAGAGCAGGCCGATGCCGAGGACGATTTCGGTGATTCCTGCGACGGCGTTGAGGAATTCGGGGAAGGGGAGGTAGGGCGGGATCATGGGGATGAACATGTCCGGCAGAACGAGGTGCAGGATGCCGACGACGATGAGGCCGATGGCTGCGTGGAATTGAAGGGATTTTTTAATTCGCGGGAGCATGGGCGTGGGTGCTGGTAAGGTTACAAGTCCAATTACATCCTTCTATAAAAAAAAGCAACTTTGTGGTGAAATGCTACTGCTGGAGGAGGGATTTTTTAGGGGTGCTCCTAAATTTTAGGGAGGGACATAAAAAAAGTGCTGGCAAAGTGTGATTTTTCAAAATTTCTGCGAATCATAAGGTGAACGTGAAAGTTTCGTCCGCAGAAACATTGCAAACGCTTGATATGTCCCAAGGAAAGGCCAACAAAAAAGATGAATTTATAGCCACCATCGATGCGCACAAGAGGATGATCTATAAAATTGTGAATACGTATTGTCAGAATAGGGAGGACAGAAAAGATGTAGAGCAAGAGATCATGATTCAGCTTTGGAACGCATTCGACACATACAATCATGAGTACACGTTTTCTACCTGGATGTATCGAATTGCCCTCAACGTTGCCATATCCTTTTATCGGAAAGAGAAAAAATGGGCGTTCAGGAGGGATGATTATAGCGAAGACTCGATTCCTAGTATCGTTGATGAAGAGGAAGACGTAGCAGAGATGGATCGAAATATTGCGCTGTTACGAAAATTCATCGATGATTTGAATGAATTGAATAAGGCGCTGATGTTGCTGTACTTGGAAGAAAGACCGTACGCTGAGATCGCGGACATTTTGGGAATTACCGAAACAAATGTGGGCACGAAAATCAATCGACTGAAACGAATCTTACAACAAGAATTTCAAAAAGAACAACTGTGATGGAAGCTATTGAATTACGGAAAATACTGGACGCTTACGATCAAAAATTAGACCAAACACTGCGTTTAAAAAACACGTCGATGGATGGGTTGAATCTCAAAAAATCCCAGAATAGCACAAAGAAAATTCTCAGGTACAGAATCGCCGAAGTTGTGGTTTTTAGTTTGATGGCACTGATGATTGGGTGGAATATTGCGGAGAATTGGGGGAAAACGCATCTGGTCATCAGTGGTGTTATTGTTCATATGGTTGCCCTGGTGGCACTTACAGGTAGTATCGGGCAGGTTGTATTGTTACGACAAATCGATTACTCGAAACCCATTGTAGAGATCCGGAAAAAGATTGAATTGGTGAACTCACATGAACTTTTATTCGTGAAATTGGTTTTTCTTTCGGCGCCGGTCTGGTGGGCATATCCTATGGTAGCATTTGACCTATTTCTCGGGGTTGATTTGTATGCGTATTTGGAATCGGGGTTTGTGGTACGATACGTAGTCGTGAACGTTCTTTTAATCGTTCCTGTGTTGTGGTTGTTTCA
Organism: Bacteroidota bacterium; assembly: GCA_003045995.1. Classification (GTDB taxonomy): domain Bacteria; phylum Bacteroidota; class Rhodothermia; order Balneolales; family Balneolaceae; genus Sam29DG08-bin30. The sequence goes on along the minus strand of PZPG01000046.1, from coordinate 124 downwards.
GAAACTTTCCTATAAAAATGTACACGTAGCGTGGGTGAGAAAAACGCTAAACTTTCTTACAGGAGCAAAAACAGTACGAGCTATGGAGTTTTTGAACGATATTGAAGAATTTGAAACGTGATGT
>PZPG01000101.1 GCA_003045995.1 Bacteroidota bacterium | reverse complement strand
TATAAAAAAACCCTCCCGCACGCTTGATGGTGCAGGAGGGCTTGATCATCAGATCTTACGGCCTAGGTTAATGTCTGCGCTCGGATGAACGCCCGCGCTCGAATGAACGCCCGTGCTCAGATGAACGCCCGTGCTCAGATGAACGCCCGCGCTCGGATGAACGCCCCCATGCTCAGATGAACGCCCGCGTTCGGAATCCTAGGCGCCTAGTGCCCGGGATGCGGACGCATCAACCCGCTAAACCTTTTTAGAAGTCTATTTTGATACCCGCGTTAAAGCGCACATCATAGAACTCCTCCTGCATCATGCGGCTCTGAATACCCTGGTAGTAGCGGAGCGGCTGATTGGTGAGGTTGTTGGCTTCCATAAAGATGCGCACGTTGGGCGTGATGGTGTAGTTGATATTCGCATCCACGAAGGTTTGCGAGTCGTAGTAGCGATCGAAGAAGGCCACTTCGCCCAGCTCGTCGAGGTAGTCGCTCGTGTAGTTGAGGGACAGACGTGCGTTGAATTTCTCGGTTTCGTAGGATACGGATGCGTTGAAGGTGTGCTCAGCGGTTCCCGGCAGGTTGATGTCGTTGCGTGCTTCACCGTCCTCGTTGAGGATCGTCTCCACGGAGGATTGTGTGAGGGTGTAGTTGGCATACAGTCCTACGTTGCGCAGCAGGCCGGGCAGGAAGTCGAGCTGGCGCTGGGCCGCGATTTCGAAACCGTAGAGCTGGCCGCCTTCGCCGTTTTGTGGCTGGAAGTAGGCGTCGAAGGTGTTACCGCTGAAGGCATCGGTGTAGTCGAGCGACTGGAAGAAGTAGATGAAGTCGTTCACATCTTTGTAGAACACACCGGCAGACAGAAGACCGACAGACTCGAAGTAGTACTCGGCCATGAGGTCGACGTTCATACTCGTGGTGGGCTGCAGTTCCGGATTTCCTTCGGCCAGTTCATTATCTTCGAAGTTCACCTGGCGGTACGGTACGAGGTCGAAGTAGTTTGGACGGGCAATGGTGTTGGTCCAGGCCAGACGAACAACGGCACTCGGGTTTACAGTGTATTTCAGGTGGACAGACGGCATGATGTTGGTGTAGTTGTCGCTGTCGCTGATCTCCTGAATCTGGTTGTTGTCCAGGTCGCCATCCTCGTCGAGTACGAGCTGGTTTCCGGTGTAGTCTACTGCGGTGTTTTCCATCCGCACGCCGGCAAGCAGGAAGAGTTGGTCGGTGAGATCGCGGCTGTACATCGCATAGGCGGATGTCACCGTTTCGTTGGCTTCAAAGTTGGCCGGCAGGGAATCTTCGATCAGTTCTTCCGATTCGAAGAGACCGCTGTTGGTGAGGTCGAGCCCACCCAGAAATTCGGGGTCGGAGAAATCACCGTGTACGTAGTCGCCTGCCAGATATCCATCTACGGTTTGATCACTGAAGGGTACATCACTAAGCAGGTCGTAATCGTTCACAAGCGGCTTGTACTCGGAGATGGTGTAATCCCGGTCCTTGCTCTTGTATTTGAGTTTGGCACCGGCTTTGAGCGAGTTTTCAACGGTTTGATTTCCAAACGGGATGGTGAGATTGAATTTCGCGGTGATGTCGGTGTCGGTGGTGGTCATGAACTCTTCGGTGAGTTCGTCCAGTTCGAAATCGCTGTTTGGGATGTTGCTGATGAAATTAATCCCTGGTTTGTTGGGGTCGGAGAGGTCATAATCGACCAGAACATCGTTCACTTCGTACCGAATGTACCGCTCGTGCGGTCGATCTTCGGAGGCTTGTGCATAGCCAGCAGACCAGTCGAGCTGGATTCGCTCTGCAACGAGATGGTCGCCGGACAGTGTCATGGTCATGGCGCGCTGATCCTCGAGGCGAGCACCTTTAATTCGATCGTTGTCCAGGCCGGCCTTGGTTTGACGCCGGATTCGAGCCAGTGCTGTTCCGTCGCCGTTATCCTCGAATTTAGCAAATCGTTGTCGGTATCGGTTCTCCCAGTCGTCGCGGTGATTGTAGATTCCTTTGAATCGCACCGTGTTATTGGGGTCAAATTTGTAGTCGAGGCTTGCGGAAAGGCTTCGGCGCACTCGTTGGATCACATAAAGTCGCTGGTCGAACTCATCCACAAATGCATTCGAGTCGTCGCCATCCCAGACTGCTTCGATGTTGTGTGAACCCAGTTTGTGATCGTGAATCGATCCGCTCACAATCACCCCGAACTTGTCGTCCATGAAGCGGTTGCTCAAAATTACAGAGCCCAGCCACGTCGGCTTGGAGCGCAGGAAGTTGTACCCGCTCCCCATGGTTGCAGACACACGCGGCCCCGTTGGTGCACCTCGTGTAACCAAGTTCACGGATCCGCCAATTGCATCAGCATCCATATCCGGGGTGAGCGCCTTGTTTACTTCCACGGTCTGAATCATATCGGACGGAACCAAATCCAACTGCACCTCCCGAGTCTCCGCTTCTGCAGAAGGTACGCGTTCGCCATTGATGGTAATGGAATTCAAACGTGGCGCCGTCCCCCGAATCAAACCGAAACGAGCCTCTCCCTGGTCCATCTGAATCGTAATCCCGGGAATTCTCTTGATCGCATCCCCAATGTTCGCATCCGGGAATCGTCCGACCTGATCCGCCGACACAATATTCGTAATATTCGTGTTGTTTCGCTGCTGATTGAGCGCCTTCGCCTGGCCCCGCAGACGATCGCCCAGCACAATCAACTCGTCGTTAATCAGCACGCCGCTCTCCATAAATACGGTCACAGCATCACTCATTCCACCCTCTACTACGACCATTTCGGTGACGGTCTGATAGCCGAGATAGCTAAAACGAAGGGTGTACTGCCCATCCGCAATGCCGGTGAACGAGAAATATCCGTCTGCATCGGTGGCGACTCCGCGATTCAGCTCAGATATTACAACGTTTGCGCCCGGCAGGCCGAGATTCTGATCGGCATCTATCACGCGTCCGGTAATCTGCGAGAACGCCTGTGTCGTGAGCAGAGTCAAAACGACGACAATTGAAACGAGAAACAGTTTCGTTGATTTCATTATTTTTGTTGCTTCCATAACGTTTTTTGGATTGGTTTAGGTAGGATTCGTTATTTTCGTTGAGATGTGTTTCCCTGCAAAGATTTTCTACAGGGATACGTGCATCAGCAAAAGCATCAAAAGGTATCGGTTTCCTCATTTTCTCATGTTACGCCAATGTTAACAAACCCGACACCGCACGCATCATGCCAAAGAATCCCCGTTTTCCACATATTTAAGTCCATTTTTCTATGTTAAATAATTGTTAACAAGTGCCATTCACGCTGCCATGCACACCGCATCCCTACAATTCAACTTTCCTGTCTGCAAACGAACATTGTTTCTTTTTTTCGGGTTGATGGGACTCGCACCCCAGCCCGCAGAGGCAATCGGGCATACCACCAGTAACACCCTCAGGCAAACCACCGATACCACAGCCATCCCGATCCCATCCTACGACACCCTCACCCCCTTCACATCCTCCACCCCCTTCACTCCCTTTCCCGGCGACTCTGCACAACCCACCCACGTCCGCGTGATCGTGGAAATCTCTGCCGGATCCAATGAAAAATGGGAAGTAGACAGCGAAACCGGAATTTTGGATTGGGATTACAAAGACGGCAAACCGCGCGTCATCCAGTACCTATCTTACCCGTGGAACTACGGCATGATTCCCGGGACGATTCTCCCCCTTGAGCAAGGCGGGGACGGCGATCCGATGGATGTAATTTTGCTCGGGCAACGTGCAGAACGTGGTGCCATCGTGGAGGGGCGGGTGATTGGCATGGTTCGAATGACCGACCGAGGGGAGCAGGACGACAAACTCCTGGCTGTACGTCCGGATGGAATTTTTTCGGCGATTCACGGCGTATCGGAACTGGAAGAACAGTTCCCCGGAGTGCTCGAAATCACCTCTATCTGGCTTCGTCACTACAAAGGCCCGGATTC
>PZPG01000012.1:35519-49212 GCA_003045995.1 Bacteroidota bacterium | reverse complement strand
AAATCGGGCGTGATAGACGGATGGCTGGATGGAAGGGTTCAGGAAGATGGCTCAGCGCTCACCGTGGAAGCGATCCGCGGTCTCTTTGAATCCTTTAATCCGCATGCCACGACTTCCTTTTCGTTTGGGTTGACGGGAGAACTGGCCGTGAATCTGGAAACCCGTATGGGTACGGACGAAAATATCGTGGGAATGATCTACGCACAGAATGCGGAGAAAACCATCCTGCTGGGAGCGCACATGGACCATCTTGGGTATGGAGAAACGGGCAGCCGGGCAACCGGGGAGGCGCGAAACACGATTCACTATGGGGCTGATGACAACGCTTCCGGAACTGCCATGATTTTGGAGATGGCGGAATACCTTGCCCACATGGAGCGGGAAAATCCTGGTACCCTGAACTACAACATTGCCGTGGCGTTTTGGTCGGGTGAGGAGCTCGGCTTGATTGGATCCTCCGACTTTGCACAGACTGATGCTGGCGGTTTACTGCCGATGGAGCAGGTGGCGGCCTATCTGAATTTTGACATGGTAGGGATGCTGAACAACAATCAGTTGATTTTGCAGGGGCTTGGCTCATCCGATGCGTGGCGGCCTGTGATAGAGAAAAAGAACGTAATGGCCGGCTTTACCTTGTCGCTCAGTGACGACCCGTACGTCCCAACCGATGCCATGGCGCTGTATCAAGCCGGTGTTCCGGTGTTGAGCGTGTTTACAGGGCTGCATGATCACTATCACATGCCAACTGACGTCGCAGAAAACCTGAATTATGAGGGAATGGAACGGATTGCAGATTTTGGATTGCAGATCTTGATGGAGATGAATGGGGATGATGCGCCGGTGTATAAAGCGGTTCAGATGAATGAAACCCGGCAGGGTGCGATGCGCGGATTCAGTGTCTACCTGGGTACGATTCCCGATTATGCATCGCAGGTGAAAGGCGTGAAACTCAGTGGCGTTCGGGAGGGTGGCCCAGCTGCGAAGGCGGGACTGCGAGGCGGTGACATTATTATTCGCATGGCCGGCAAGGAGATGAACGACCTGTATGACTATACTTATGCATTGGGCGACCTGAAACCGGATGTGGAAGTGGATGTGACGATTCTTCGCGACGGAGAAGAGGTGCACCTAAAAATCACACCCGAAGGACGGTAAGGGACGTGAATTAGAGAGACGCGAGTTAGGCCGGTGTTGCGAATCGAGGTTTGGAGCGATTGGCGAACTTCACCAGCGAAAGCATCACCGGTACTTCAATCAGCACCCCTACAACGGTAACCAGTGCCGCGCCGGATTGCAGTCCAAACAAGGCAATCGCCACTGCAACGGCCAGCTCGAAGAAGTTACTCGCCCCGATCATGGAACCCGGTGCGCATACACGGTACGGCAACCCGATTCGTCGGCCACCGTACCAAGCAAGTGCAAAAATAAAGTAGGTCTGCAGCAGTAGCGGGATTGCAATCCATAGTATGTCCAGAGGCTGGCGGATAATTACATCACCCTGATACGCAAAAAGAAGGATGAGTGTAAGTAACAGGGCCGTGATCGAGATCGGTTTAAAGACGGGCAAAAACGCAGATTTATACCAGGTTTCGCCCTTTTTTTGATGCAGAATCCGATGGGTGAAATACCCGGCAGCGAGCGGAATGACGACAAAGATGACGATCGAAGAGGCGAGTGTACTCCACGGGATCGTGATGTCTGTAATCCCCAGCAAAAGCCCAACGATCGGGATGAAAAGAACAAGAATAAGAAGGTCGTTCACCGACACCTGAACTAATGTGTAGTTCGGGTCACCGTCGGACAAATAGGACCACACAAAAACCATGGCCGTACAGGGAGCTGCACCCAGCAGAATCGCGCCGGCAATGTACTGATCTGCAAGTTCCGGACTAATCCACGCAGAATAGATATGGTCGAAAAAGATCCAGGCAAACAATGCCATCGTAAACGGCTTGATGGCCCAGTTGATAATGACCGTCCAAACGACGCCTTTCGGGGATTTGCCGATCGTTTTGAGGGAGGCGAAATCGATCTGCAGCATCATGGGGTAGATCATCAGCCAGATGAGGACTGCGACCGGGATGTTTACTCCGTAGAGTTCGAGGCGACTGATCCATTCGATGGAGTCCCCCGCTATTGCGCCGATAAAAATGCCGACGGCGATACAAAGGAGAACCCAAAGGGTAAGAAAGCGTTCAAAAATTCCCATGTAGTTAGGTTGGTTTGATGGTCTTGTAGTGTGTTAGTTTTTTAGTGCGACGATTGGATGGCATGGTGGCACGGTGGCGCGGTGGTTTGGAGACAATCCATAGAAAAATTCATTCCGGATGGCTCCCGGTTACAGCCTGCATCATCCACATCATCTCTGAAGCGATTTGGCGGCAACGTTCGTCGTAAACTTGGGTTTCCATCGCGGTTCCATCTGCCTGTTTGGGGTCGTCATAAGGTAACGACTGTCGGAATTCCGCAGTTGGAACGAAAGGGCAGTTCTGGTCTGCGTCGGAGCAGGTCATGATCGCAGCAAATGGTTTGCCCGGCGGAACTGCCTGGTCGAATCGTTTGGAGTAGCAGACCATAGGTGGTTGGTTTGGGGTATACTCCAGGGCGTAGTGCGGGTTTGGCTCTCCCATCAACCCGACAATGGATATCTGAAATCCGGCACGGCGTAAGGCATCGACGGCATTCGGGTGAAATGCAGTGGTTTCGGTACCTCCCGAGTAGGTGTGAATGCCTTCCAAACCGTAGTGATATGCTGCAACGGCTGCCCAGATTTGTGATAAATGACTTCGACGGCTGTTGTGTGTGCAGATGAAGTTTAGATGGGCCTCTCCCCGTTTCCCGATGGCATCCCGAATATAGGCCGCCACGGAGAGAAGATCCTGCTTTCGGGTGTTTGAGATGATATCGGGATTGATTTGGATGGATTGAAGCATGGATTGGAGGTAGGTTTGGAGGTTGGATTGGAGCTCGGGTTGGAGGTTGGCTTGTACGTTGGGGTGGAGCTCGGGTTGAAGCTCGGGTTGGAGGTCAGGGGTTTCGCAACAGGTTGCCGTAAGCTCCTCCGAGAGTGAGAGGAGGAGTGTTTTCAGTTCGGCAACGCCGGTAGGTTCCAGGCAGTAGCATGTGTGAACACCATCAATTTGACCCCGGATGAGGCCGGCTTCCTTGAGAGCTTTGAGGTGCTGGGAAACTGTGGACTGGGCGAGTGGAAGGATATTGGTGAGGTCTCCGCAGAAACAGCTGTTTTGTCTGGCAAGTGTCTGCAGGATTGCGATGCGCGCCGGGTGTGCCAATGCTTTGGCAATCTGCGCGGGGCGTTTGATGGCGGGGTCGGCAAGGTTGACGGGAAGATTCATGGGAAGATTGAGTACCTATTGTCCTGAGTTGATTGTATTCGTAATAGTTGATCGTATTTTTACGATGAATGTACTCAGACAAAACCATCCCTCAAAATTAAGAAATGATAATAAAGAAATGATTATGGGACCATAGGACGTATATTCAGATTCGGATGCTAATCCCCGAATTTCAAATGTCGAACAAACCGAAAGAGCTCCTCCTTCCAGTCGCCTGATGACTTGGTTTCGACTGAATCTGCCACTGGCTGTCCATTCTCTGCGTGGTTCGCATGACCATCCGCCATAGCCGTTGCTCGGATCTGCTCCACCAGCGCACTTCCCACAATAAACCCATCCACACGTTTCGAAACTTGCATCGCATTTTCGTGGTTTTTGATACCAAAACCGATCATTTTTGGGTTCAAGGCGACATTTTCGATCACCCTGTCGATGAATCGATCGACCGATTTCGATACCTCTTCACCCTCTCGTGCACCGGTCACTCCGGTCACAGAAACACAGTACACAAAGCCGCTACTTTGACGGTCGATCTCTCTCATTCGTTCGGCAGAGGTATTTGGGGCGACCAGCTGGATCAGATCCATTCCGTGTTCTCGTATGGATTCTCGAATGGAAGGCATCTCTCCTACCGGCAGATCGGGAAGTATGAACCCGTCGACCCCTGCATCAGCCGCATCGCGGATCATTCGATCAGCGCCATACCGCAAAAGTGGGTTCAAATAACCCATCAACACAATCGGAATGGAGGAGTGTTTTCGAACCTCTCGCACCAGATCCAGAATCCATGAAATGGTAACACCGTTGCGAATGGCCGTTTGGCTGGCAAACTGAATTGTGGGGCCATCGGCAAGCGGATCGCTGAATGGCATGCCAAGCTCGATGATGTCTGCCCCGTTTTGTTCAAATCCAAGGATCAGATCCAAAGAGTCTTCGAGTGTGGGAAATCCTGCGGTAAGAAAGAGGGACATCACCGGATCGGATCGGTCTGGCCGGAAACACGCCGAAAGTCGGGCGCTTCGGGTCCGGGAATGTTCAGAGTGTATATTCATTGTATGGTTACTCATGGTGAAGTTCTCAAGCCTTGTTTGTCGTTTGGGCCGGCGGTGCAACCGCATCAACCCGATCCCGAAAATACTCGGAGATCGTCTGCATGTCTTTATCCCCGCGCCCGGAGCAGTTGATGACCACCAATTCATCCGGATCTGTTTGTGGCATTAGGGTTTCGAGAAAGGCGAACGCGTGTGCAGTTTCGATGGCGGGAATGATTCCCTCCATGGAGGAGACGAGAGAAACAGCGGTCATCGCCTCATCGTCGGTGACGGCACGGTACTCCACCCGGCCGGAGTCGTGAAGATAACTGTGCTCGGGGCCTACGCCGGGATAGTCCAGGCCGGCGCTGATGGAGTGTGCAAGTTCGACCTGCCCGCCGTCGTCCTGCAAAAGGTAGCTGAGCGAACCATGAAGCACCCCGGGGGATCCTTTCGTCATAGTGGCGGCTGTTTTTCCGCTGTCCACGCCAAACCCGGCCGCCTCTACACCAATAATGCGTACAGGATCGTCCAGAAAGGGATAAAACAAGCCAATCGCATTCGAACCGCCACCCACACATGCCAAAAGTACGTCCGGTAGTCGTCCCTCCCTCTCCAGAATCTGTCGCTTCGTTTCGTCGCCAATTACCCGGTGGAAAAAGCGGGTCATCATGGGGTACGGATGTGGGCCAACCACCGACCCGATAATGTAAAAGGTATTTTCAACGTTGGTAACCCAATCCCGAATCGCCTCGTTTGTGGCATCTTTGAGCGTTTTGGATCCGCTGCTCACGCCGCGCACCTCCGCCCCGAGTAGCCGCATTCGATCTACATTCAGGCGCTGCCGCTCCATATCCTCCTCGCCCATGTAGATCACGCACTCCATGCCAAACCGCGCACAAACCGTTGCAGTGGCCACCCCATGCTGCCCGGCCCCGGTTTCGGCGATAATCCGAGTTTTCCCCATCCGCCGCGCCAGCAAAATCTGCCCCACCGCATTGTTGATCTTGTGCGCACCAGTGTGGCAAAGGTCTTCGCGTTTCAGGTAGATTTTCGCCCGCCCGTAATGTTCTGTCAGCCGCTCCGCCAACGTCAGCTTCGTTGGACGTCCCACATAGTCCGTGAGAAGCCGGTGGTACTCGGCTAAAAACTGCTCGTCCTGCTGCGCCCGTTCCAGCTCCCCAATAAGTTCGTCCAGCACGGGAATGAGCGTTTCCGGAACAAATCGCCCGCCGAACTGGCCAAAATATCCATTTGCTGTGGGTTGATTGTAGGTTTGTACTGCTGTCATAGGATCTCTTTTTTGTGGTTTGCTTTATGGTCTTTTTTGAATTGCTTGTGTTTGCTTCTTGCTCTCTTTTGTTGCCTGTTCTTGGAGTTCATTGTGGCCTATTTTATTGTGGCCTATTTTGAGTTGCTTCCGTTTGTTTTTTTGTTCGGGTTGATGCAAAACCTACCTCGCTCACTCCTCCTCCCAGAACGCACGCATACCATCCATCACTTCGGTAAGTTTGTCAAAATCTTTGACGCCGGGAGAGGATTCTACCGAGGAGGACAGGTCCACAACCTGTGCTCCGGACTCACGAAACGCCCGCTCCAGGTTGCCCGGGCCGATCCCTCCTGCCACGATGATCGGCAAGGGCCAGTCTGTGGCAGCAAGCAGCGACCATTCAAAAGAACGCCCGGTACCTCCCCACTCTCGTTCGCCTGCCGTATCAAACAGAAGCATTTGTGCAACCTCGAAATACGGTTCTGCCACCTGCTCCAGGTCCCGCGCCGTCATCCCCTCCCGAACGTGGATCACCTTGATCACTGGTTTTTCAGCCATGCGACAATACTCCGGGGACTCGTTTCCGTGCAGTTGAACCCAATCCACTCCGGACATCCTCGCAATTTCGTTCATCGATTCGAGCGGTTCCTCGACAAACACACCAACGGTTTCCGGCCCCTCCAGCCAGTTAATCATCGCTCCCGCCTTGGCCGGTTCGATAAATCGCTTGCTTCCTTTGTAGAAGATAAATCCCAGGTAATCGGCCAGCGCGCCCGAGGCAAAGCGCGCATCTTCGAGCGAGGTGATTCCGCAAATTTTAATTTTTTTTCGCTCCTCTTTCCAGTGGTTCATGATGGATTTAATCTTGATTATGTTCCGGACGCCAACAACGATTCCAACTCTTTCAACAACGCGTGCAATGCCTTCCCGGGATCGTCCTGCCGAACCAATTGCTCCCCGATCAGTGCTGCCTCAATCCCATGCCGGTATAACGTCCATAGGTCTTGAGCATCTCTCAACCCACTTTCCGACACCCGAACTACTCCAGCCGGAGCTGATTCAAGCAACGAAACGCCCCGATGCAAATCTACATCGAAGGTACGCAGATCCCGGTTATTCACCCCCGCAATCTGTACTCGACTCCAGTCCAGTCCAGCCCACTCCTCTCCACTGTAGCATTCCAGCAAAACGTCCAGTCCAAGCTCCGAAGCCGCATCGATAAGTTCGTTCCGCTGCTCCGGCGAGAGAATTGTCTCAATCAAAAGTACCGCATCTGCACCATACGCCCGCGCTTCCGCGATTTGCCACGGGTCGATGAGAAAATCCTTTCGCAATAGCGGAACTTCGGAGATGCGGGAGATGGCCAGCAGATGATCTATCGATCCATAAAAGAACGGCTCGTTGGTAAGCACGGAAATGGCAGCAGCGCCTCCCTCCATGTATTTTGCAGCAATCGATACCGGATCGAACGCACGGTCGGGACGAAAAATCCCCTTCGACGGCGAACCTTTTTTTACCTCGGCAATCACAGCCACGGACCGCGACGGGCTCTGTCCCTCTTTCCGTGTTAGAGCATCCGACATCGAACGAGCCGGTCGACCAAACCCCTCCATCGACTCCAGGTCGTTCAGCGTCATACGCCTCTTGCGCCGAGGAACTTCCTCGCGCATCTGTTCCGTAATATCATCCAGAATGGTCTTCACGGTGCCCCTCCATGTTCCAGTTTGTTCGACCAATCCACAAACTGAGCCAGCTTTTGACGTGCTGCACCCGAGTCAATGCTTTCCCGCGCCATCGCCTGCGCCTCCTTCATACTGGATGCAGCACCCGAACACAAAATTCCAAACATTGCATTCAGCTCTACGATGTCGCGTTGGGCCCGCGTTGAACGTCCCTCCAAAATGGCGAGAATGATGGCTGCGTTTTCGGATGCATCACCGCCTTGCAACTCCTCAGATGAAGCGGGTTGATAACCATACTCCTCGGCCGAAATACGCATTGGGCCTGTGCGGACACTAACTGAATCCAATTCCCCTTTCACACTTCCCCCATTCACACTCCTGTTCTCCAGGCCCCCATTCACACTCCCGTCCTTCACACCTCCGTCCTTCACACCCCCGTCTTCCTCGCCCCCAATTTCCACACGCCCAATTTCCACGCCCCCACCCCATTCAAATACCTCAGTGTCTGCTACCGTCGAAAATTCATCCAATCCATCCGCTGCAGACAACGTTATCACCCGTTCTGCTCCAAGCCCGGCACTGATATCGCGCATTTGACGTGCAACTTCCTGGGAAAATGCCCCGATCACTTGCCTGCTCACCCCCGCCGGATTCAGCAGTGGCCCCAAAATGTTAAAAAAGGTGCGAACACGGAGTGCCCGCCGAACCGGCATCACGTGCTTGAGTGCCGGATGAAAGAGCGGTGCAAACATAAATGCCATTCCGGTCTCCTGAAACATGATTTCCACTTGCTCTTTGCCCAGCATCGGCTTCGCGCCTAGCGACTCCAGTACATCAAAACTCCCGCTCTTGCTCGAGACACTTCGGTTTCCATGTTTCAGGACTGGAACGCCGGCTCCTGCAACTACGAACATGGTCGTGGTGGAGATATTGAACGTTCCGCTTCGATCCCCGCCTGTCCCGCAAAGATCCACAGCCCCATACGTATTTACATCAACCCGAACAGAAACCTCGCGCATGACCCGCACGGCTTCGGTAAGTTCGTCGATCGTTTCGCCCTTGGTACGCATGCCGATGAGAAAAGCGGCGATCTGTTCGGGAGAGGCTTCGCCGCGGAGGATAGTTTGCATGGCGCTTCGTACCTCTTGCTGGGAGAGGTCGGTGCGGCTGGCAAGTTTGTCGAGAATTTCTGTGAGTGTGTTCATGAAAAGGTGGATCTGCTCATGGGTGGGTGGATGTGATCATAGGTGGTTGTGATCATAGGTGGATGGATCTGCTCATGGGTGGGCGTTTTGGATATTTTGCCCGGGATGAATTTGGTTTGGGGCGCCCCATGGTGCATGCTCAGGGGGCGAGTGCTGCTGAACCATCGGGGATTTCAATGTCCGGCACCCCCACACTACGCAACCAGTTTGCAATGAGGAGCGGCCCTTCCGTGGTGAGAATACTTTCCGGGTGAAACTGCACCCCTTCAACAGGCCACTCGTGATGCCTAACCCCCATAATTACTCCATCCTGCGTTCGCGAAGTGACCGTAAGTTCCGACGGAATGGTGTGTTCATCCAGCACCAGCGAATGATATCGCGTGGCCGTAAATGGATCGCTAAGGCCAGCATACACGGTTTGATGATCGTGTGTCACCTCCGAGGTTTTGCCGTGCATAAGCGAGGGCGCATGAACTACAGCCGCGCCAAAGACATGCCCGATCGCCTGATGCCCCAGGCATACCCCTAACAATGGTGTATTTGCCCCCAGCTGCCGAATCACCTCGCACGAGATGCCGGCATGTTCCGGACGGCCCGGGCCTGGCGAAATCAAAATGGCCTGTGGTGCGACGTCGCGAACTTGTGCCACACTCCACTCATCGTTGCGAATCACTTTGTAATCCTCGGTGCGGGCTGCGATCAGATGCACCAAATTAAATGTAAAAGAATCGTAATTATCGATGATGAGAATCATGTGGGTTTAGGTTCGGTTTGATGGGATTGCTTCAAAACTCCAGCGCCACAGAGAGGGCGCGAACGAGTGCTTTCGCTTTGTTTTCAGTTTCTTCGTACTCTTTTTGCGGAACACTGTCGGCGACAATACCCGCACCTGCCTGAATGTAGATGGAGGATTTCGTGACAACCATCGTCCGAATTGCGATACATGTGTCCATATTGCCGGCCTGATCGAAATAGCCAACGGCACCCGCATAAGGACCCCGTCGAACCGGCTCAAGCGCGTCGATAATTTCCATGGCACGAATTTTGGGTGCTCCTGAAACCGTTCCGGCGGGGAAACAGTGCTTGAGCGCATCCACCGCGTGCCGGTCTGACTCCAGTTCCCCAATGACGTCCGAGACAATATGCATCACATGGGAAAAGCGCTCCACGACCATGTTTCGTTCCAGTTGCACCGATCCGGAACGAGAAATTCTGGACAGGTCGTTCCGTCCAAGGTCCACCAGCATCACATGTTCTGCAATCTCTTTCGGGTCGCCAATCAGGTCCTGCTCTAGTTCCAGGTCTTGTTGATGTGTTTGCCCCCGAGGGCGAGTACCTGCAATCGGCAGCAGGCGAACTTCCCGGCCGGTTACGCGAACCAATACTTCCGGGGAAGATCCGATCAAATAGAAGCGGCCCATATCCAGGTAGAAAAGATACGGTGAAGGGTTCACCATCCGAAGTGCACGATAGAGGCTAAACGTGTCGCCCTCGAATGGCACTTCGAACCGCTGCGACAGCACAACCTGAAAAATATCGCCTTCAAAGATGTGATTTTTGGCGGTTTCCACCATGTCGGAGAAGGTTTTCGGGGTGATGTTACTGCGCAATTGCGCGGGTTCGAGCGAAAGAGGAGCAGACGGATATACAGCCGGGATACAGCGCTTCTCCATTGCATCCAAACGCTCCATGGCCCGATCGTATAACTCGTTTCGGTATGCATCTATCCGGTATGCTTCTACCGCGTTTTTCTGATTCTTGCCTACCGTGTCTGGACCACCTTTGTTGCCCACCTCGGCTGCGCCATCATCCAAAATCACCGTATGAATTAAAACAATTTGCGATTTAACATGGTCGAATGCATAGATCTCGTCGTAAAATGCCCAAACTGCGTCGGGCAGGTTCAGGTCGTCGTTCGGGGCATCGGGAAGATGCTCCACCTGACGAATGGTGTCGTACGAAGAAAACCCAACAGCACCCCCAGTAAGCGGTGGAAGGCCGGGCAGGTCGGGCGCCTGATATTTGGACGTTAGTCGTTGCAATGCATGAAAATAGCTTTCGCCGTCCAGTGGATCCGGGGTTTGCCCTCTGAGCGGTTCGAGCCGAAGAGCGCCCTGCTCAAAGTGGAGTACCTGCCAGGGGTCCCTGCCCAAAAAAGAGTATCGGGCAAGCCGCTCACCCCCCTCCACCGATTCCAGCAGAAACGGATACCGCGCTCCATGTCGCAACGACAAAAAGAGCGAAACAGGTGTCAGTGTATCTGCCATCACGGTGCGTGTGACCGGAATTGCGTTGTAGGTTTCGGCAAGACTATGAAACGTTTCTCGGTTCATGGAATACTGTGATTCAGTTTGGTTTGATAGGTCGATATTTGGAATTCATCAGGAACTCGACAAAAAAAAAGCCCACTACAGGATTTGCAGCAGGCTTTGATCAAAAACATTTGTGTAGTATCAGACCCTTCCCGCCGCAGGTATTTTTCCTCGGTGCCACCAAAAAGTGGGCCAAACAAAAAAAGGATTAATGCTACTCATAAAGGAATCCATTACAAATCTTTTGCTAAATACGGACAATTTTGTTTTCGGGTATGATCATTAAACTTCCCGTCATTACCTTTCCAAACTTACGCCGGCACCCTTTGAAAATCAAACCGATTATTTATCTATTTTAAGAGGCCCTGACCCTAGCAGCAATAGCTCGTTCCATGCTGTTCGGACTGGACGTTCCGATTAGTACTCGCTTTCCATTGTTGAGAACGATTTGCAGGCCGCGATCTCCTTTTACGTTGTAAGCCCATCCCTTTGCTTTTCCACCGTACCGGATTCCCCATCCGCCATATTCACCGAGAGGACTATATTTTCGCACTTCCGCCGATTCGATCTCATTCCATGGATAGATCCGGTACTTCAGATGGAACGGAAATAGTCGTACTCGGATCGCCTGCTGATCGATTTTCGTGTCCATTCGAATCAGCGGAATGAGACCGGCGGTTCCCAGAAAAATGATAAATAACAGGCCCACTTGCTCTGGGGTATCGATCTCGCCGGCGAGAATGAGAATGACAAGAATCGGAAGCATAGGAAGGATTACAAGTGCGTATACCCACCACTGAGTGATACGCTGCCGTTCTTCAAAAAGAGGAATGGGAGTAGTATCCGTAGATTGAATGTCCGTGGTTTGCATAATTGGTTTCGGGTTGATGATATCCGGATAATGGAATTGGGTTGATGGGATTGGGATTTATCGATGGTTTGGAAATAGCTACTGCTGGCAAAGCCATTTTGGTACTTTTCACCGAGAAAGGTTCCGCATCAAACCGTAAAATTACCTATTTTTGTTTGAATATTTCCTTTTTGAATTTTGAATTCCCTCAACCCGAATCACTTCGCCAAATTTTTATGAGTACGCCAAAAATTATTTACACTCTTACCGATGAAGCCCCTATGCTGGCCACCTATTCTCTGCTGCCAATCGTTCAAGCATTTGCCAAACGTGCAGGAGTCCATGTGGAAACACGTGATATTTCGCTGGCGGGGCGAATTCTGGCGCATTTTCCGGAGCGTCTGACGGAGGCACAACGGATCGGGGATCATTTGGCGGAGTTGGGAGAGCTAGCCAAAACACCGGAAGCCAATATCATTAAGTTGCCGAATATTTCTGCCTCGGTGCCGCAGTTAAAGGGGGCAATTCGGGAGTTGCAGTCGCAAGGGTATGATGTTCCGGATTTTCCAGACGAGCCAAAGACGGATGCGGATAAGGAGGTTCGAGCGCGGTACTCGAAAGTGCTGGGATCGGCGGTAAATCCGGTGTTGCGTGAGGGGAATTCGGACCGACGTGCACCAAAAGCGGTAAAAAATTATGCAAAAAAGCATCCTCATTCGATGGGCCCGTGGTCATCGGACTCGAAATCGCACGTGGCGAGTATGGATCATGGCGATTTTTTTGGCAGTGAGAAGTCTGTTACGATGAATGCGGCAACAGTGGCTTCGATCGTATTTGTAGATTCCAACGGGGAACAGACGGTACTGAAAAAGGGCATTGCGCTTCAGCAGGGGGAGATCATCGACACAGCAGTGATGAATATGGCGGCGCTGGAGGAGTTTGTAGCCGATGAAATCGAGGACGCCCGTGCACGTGGGTTGCTCTTTTCGCTGCACATGAAGGCCACGATGATGAAGATCTCCGACCCGATTATTTTTGGAGCTGTAGTGGATGTGTTTTTTGAGGAGTTGATGGAGAAGTATGCTGGGCTGTTTCACGAACTTGGTGTGAATACGAAAAATGGTTTTGGAGATCTGCTAACGAAGATTCAAGGGCATCCGCAACAGAAAGAGATTGAGGCGGATATCCGAAGTGTATATGCTTCACGCCCCGATTTGGCGATGGTGAATTCCGATAAGGGGATTACCAATTTGCATGTTCCTTCGGATGTGATTATTGATGCATCGATGCCGTCGATGATTCGAAGTTCCGGGATGATGTGGAATGCGGCCGGGGAGTTGCAGGAAGCGAAGGCAGTGATTCCGGATCGCTCGTACTCGGGTGTGTATCAGGCCACGATCGATTTTTGCAAGGTAAATGGTGCATTCGATCCCACTACGATGGGTAGCATTCCGAATGTCGGTTTGATGGCGCAGAAGGCAGAGGAGTATGGCTCACATGACAAAACCTTCCAAATGGATCACGCTGGTGTGGTGCAGGTGGTGGATGATAGTGGTGCCGTATTGATGGAGCAACCAGTGGAGAAGGGAGATATTTTCCGGATGTGCCAGGTCAAGGATGCACCAGTTCGGGATTGGGTGAAGCTGGCTGTCAATCGCGCGCGACAGTCCGATACGCCAGCTGTTTTTTGGCTTGATGAGAATCGAGCACACGATGCCGAGCTGATTCAGAAAGTACATCGGTATTTGGCGGATCACGATACAACTAGACTGGACCTTCGGATCTTATCGCCGGTGGATGCCACTGTGTTTTCACTGGAACGGGCGAAAGATGGCAAGGATACGATTTCGGTAACTGGAAATGTGTTGCGCGATTACCTGACTGACCTGTTTCCAATTCTGGAGGTGGGTACATCCGCTAAAATGCTATCGATTGTGCCTCTGATGAATGGTGGTGGACTGTTTGAAACCGGAGCAGGAGGATCGGC
>PZPG01000012.1:21070-35239 GCA_003045995.1 Bacteroidota bacterium | reverse complement strand
CTGGCAGAAGCGTTCGCTCCGATAGCCTCTGCATTTGAGACCCATGAAAATCAGATCCATGAAGAACTGATTGGTGCACAACGCCAGCCTCAGGACATAGGTGGGTACTACCACCCCGACCCGGAGAAAACCAGCCATGCCATGCGCCCTAGTAAAACCTTGAATGATCTGGTCGACGCTCTCTGAGATTTCTTCATTACATCTCTACAGTCAGTAACCAAGATCCAAATTTCTATTCGCAACCCAAAATTTTCTTCACGGCATGAAGAGGCTCTTCTACAAGATCCGCGATAGCATTCACTTCAAACCCATTCATTGAGAGATTCACCACAATTTGGGATAGACGCTGAAAGTCACCCTCTTCACGTCCATACTCACGCGCCGAGGTAATCTCACTATACCGATCCCAGCGCTCTTTTTTTATCACATCCAACTGCTCAATCTCTTCCTGTGTCATGTTGCTACTTCTCCAAAATTTCCTTTACGATATGAAGTGGTTCATTCACAAGATCCGCGATAGCATTCACTTCAAACCCATTCATTGAGAGATTCACCACAATTTGGGATAGACGCTGAAAGTCACCCTCTTCACGTCCATACTCACGCGCCGAGGTAATCTCACTATACCGATCCCAGCGCTCTTTTTTTATCACATCCAACTGCTCAATCTCTTCCTGTGTCATGTTGCTAATCCTCGCTCGTTCAAAGATTTCCAAAAACGGTTCCATTCGTAAACACTCCGGCACTTCACTCAACCCACGCATATGTTTCAACGTGTACAACCATCTGTCCTGCATGGTTTTCAGATCACCTTCCGTCTTGTTAAAATTATACGCTTCTATAAAGATAAACGCAAGTTTGTCCGTTAGCTTTTCCATCGTTTGATCCAAGTAAAACCCAGCAGAACTAACAGACCTACCCGATATCATCAAAGGTGGACTCATCCGGTGATCCAAAAAACTCACGACATAGATCTTTTTTAACTTATAATTCCATTCCCCCTTCACCTCCTGCCGCAATATCGGTTTGGTCATATAGTGAATGACCCGATCAACATAGTGCTTTTGGAAACTCGATTGTACTTCAATAATGATATGTTCTCCAAGGCTGGTAATGCAATAGATGTCAAATACTGTTTTACGACCGTCTGCAAACACAGGAATCTGCTCCGTATTTACGTATTCAATGTCGACAATTGGTGCCTCCCTACCCTCTAAAACAGAGTTCAAAAGACTAATAAGGGCAGCTTTCGATTCTGGTTTGCTGAACAAATGCTTAAAGCCCCGATCCGAAAAAGGATCAATGAAAACATAACGGGGTGATGAACCGGCATCCCAGACCCTATCGATCGGACTCGATTCATCCCTCCCATACTGAATCTCTGGTGAATAAAACACAATATCTGCCACACATGGATCGATCCACAACGGTAGGTCCCGGGTATCTTGCACGTCTCTCTTCATAGTCTTCTCCAGGTTTATAGATGTTTGCGTTCATTGCGATCGTGTTTATTTGTTCACCCCTAACACTGAACTCCAATCGGGACTACTTCAACACGAACTTTGTCAACATCTACTAGTACGACGGAAAAAACTCGAAAACCTTACAAAAAAAGTTAGCCCACCATGATCAGTGCGTTACACCTTCCTTGCTACATACATTCCATAACTCACGTATGCTTTATATTTCTCATAAAGCTCCATCTCTTTTCGTTCTGCCTCAACCACCTCTCTCGCCATCACACTCAAATCCGAATCTGTTTCAGAACCCGCACCCAAACCCAAACCCGAGCCAGAACCAGAGCCTGAACCATATCCCGCACCATACCTCTCCAAAAACCCATCAAACCGATCCTTCATCGGATCATAATAATGATCCATCCAGCAATCCTCTGGCAAAACCGCATATCCAACCGGCGAAAACCCCTGCTTTTCCAGCACCCGAAACTTGTCCGACGCCATTCCAATCTCTGGATACTCACCCGCCCAATGCTCCTCCAGTTCCATCGGCCGCTCCGCCGTTAACCATGTAATCTCCGACAAAACCATCCATCCACCAGGCTTCAAAAACCGCCTCCACGCTCGGACCCCTGCCTCGAACCCCATATTATACACTGCTCCTTCCGACCAAATCACATCAAACTGCTGCTCCTCAAACGGTAGATCTTCCATCGATGCCTCCAACGTTCGAATCCGCTCAGAAAGCCCCCTCTCTGCCGCCCTTCGCTCCAACTCCGCCAAAAAATCTGGCAAAAAATCCACCGCAGTCACCTCCGCCCCAAGCACCTCCGCCAGCACAAACGCCGATGACCCCGTTCCACACCCAATATCTGCAACCTGCAAGGGTCGATTCGCATCCCCGGACTCTTCCGCTAGCCCCGCCATATCGATCGCCTTTCGGGTCATCGCATCACTCCCCGGTCCCTGCCTTTCCGCCTTTAGATGCAAATCCACCAACAATTTCAGCATCGTCTCATCCATTTCTAAACACTCCTATTCTATGTTTTTCAATTCTATTCTTTTCGGGTTGATACGAGAGCCCAAATGGCTGGAATAACATGATGGGCTACACAAGTGAGTTGAAATGGACTAGCGTAGAAGGTATCGTAAAAGCGACCACCATTACTCCAGCTCCGTATACTTTTTTGCCGTACCCTTTGCCTTCTCCACAGGATACTTCTCTGCATTCTGCCACAACTTCTCACGGATAATCTGCTCCGGATCCAACCCATGTTTTTCCGCCAAGAGCAATCCAAACGTCAAAACATCCGCCAACTCCTCCTTCAATCGCGCGGGATCCGCCGCTTCATTCTCCTTCCATAAGAACAGCTCCAAAAGCTCGGCCGCCTCAATCGAAATCGCCAATGCCAAATCCTTCGAATTATGAAACTGCTCCCAGTCCCGTTCATTTCTGAATTGCAATATCTCCTTGATGATGGCTTCCATATTTCTTGCTCCTTTACACCCCTGATACTACTCAGTTGGTTGGTTCAGGTTTGATCCGATTTAGTTTTGTTTCGTTTGTATCGATTTCGGGTTGATGGAACATCGGAAAAATCCGTACAAACTTCACGGGCTTTGTAAGTACCCGTTTACCCATTATTGAACCACTCTTCAATTACTCATCATACACTCATCAACTACACTAAAACTACTTTTTAGCCAGCATCCGGATATCAACATTATTCAAAATGAGTATAAACAATTTATTTTTTAGCTATGTAACCATGGTTACATTATTTCATAAAAAGTACATGTACATTCATTTTGAAAGGTGAGCTTACTGTGAGTTTCGATGAAAACACGTCTGTTGATCGTCCAGGCACCGAAAAAACTGTCACAAGAACGGAAACATACAAAGCGGGAGATGCTTTTTTGGGTACTCCCAATACCTGGCACAATTCATCGAATCAAGGAGATGTGGAGTTAGTATTCATGGTATCCTGGATTGGTGAAGATGGTATGCCGATTCGGGTGGATGAGTAAGCCAACCACTGGAAGTAAAAAAATAACCTAATCAATCCTATCATTATGAAATATATCACAACTACGATTTTCCTTCTTTTAATTGCTGGTGCATGCACCCAACCACAGAATCAAAATAGTGTAAAGTCTGAGTATTACTCAGGAATCATTGAAACAAACGACCCTAAATCCATGGCATTAGATGAATTTCATTATGCATACCTGGCAAAAGATATGTCTGGACAGCTGGACATTTTTGCGGAGGGAGCTGTTGCCCGAATCAACGGAATAGAAGTTACTCCTGAACAGATGATTGCCGGTTTTCTGAACGAAGCCAATTATTACAGGGACATTACACAAACCAACAGGGCAACAAGCACATTTATCTATGACAATGGCAATGTATATACGAACTCTTGGTATATGTGGACTGGCGTTAGTATATCAACCGGTAAGGTAGTGGACTCACCTGTTCATGCTTACTTCAGATGGGAAGGCGATAAAGTCATCGCTGCCGGCTTTGTATATGATTCTCACGATTACGTTATGAACATGCCATCGGCTAAATGAACACGGAAAAAACTATGAAAAAATTACTTATCCTATTCATTATTGTTGTATGTACAATTGACGGATTCGCGCAAGATGCAGATCCATCACAAACGAATACAGTTGTATACATACAAAACTCAACCAGACTTGCAGATCAGGCGGATGTTTTCTCGGTATTCGATGAATACGAACGACCTATCCTGAACCGGTTAGTCGAAGAGGGTGCCCTTCTTGGATATGGTCAGATGTCTCACAGTTGGGGAGATGTATTTAACCACAATGTCTACTATGTTGCTGAAAATAAAACAGCATTCTTTGAGGCATGGAGCAAGTTTTTCAGTGAATTAGATCTGGATAACGAACTTATGCAGGAAACACAGAGAAAAATTAATAAGCATAAAGATAACATCTACGTTCACACAGCATTTTATGGCAATGGTGTTGTATCTCCCGGAACTGTGATGATAAATCAAAACCGTGTCAATTTTGCAGATCAGGGTGAATGGGTATCTCTATTTCGGGAATACGCCTACCCAATCTTAAAGGCAATGGTAGATGAAGGGAAAATGAACAGGTTTGGTCTTCTTCTTCATGAATGGGGAGATGAATGGAATGTAAATTACTATATCCATACGGATAATCAGGAACAGTTCCATGAGTCCTGGGGTGAATATATAGCTAGATTTCAAACAGACCATCCGGACGTGCTTAGAAGAATTGTCGATCTTACCATCGATCACAAAGATAATCTGCTCTATGAACGTATTCCTCAACAGGACTAAGTTTATCAAACCCGTACTCAAGAAAACAGAGAATACCGTACCAAACAGGGAACGGACGTGGAGAGAATCTGCTGGATGCAGAGAATCTGCTGGATGGAGAGACGCTTAGAAAAAATGTCAAAACGGCCGAAACCTTTTGAATACAACGGGAAAAAAAGTGGAGGTGCGGGGAGTCGAACCCCGGTCCGGGAAGATATGTCGTCGAGCCTCTACATGCTTAGCTGCTGATTTGGGTTTCGGAAGATGCCATGCTCAACAGCAAAACCGCATTTTCCTATTCTGCTGAAATGTCTCCAACCACGCCGCAGACGTGCGCTTCGGATAAGTCTGCCTAAGTCGGCGCCCAGGTCACTGTCGACAGACGAACAAGTGAGAGGACGGACTCGTCAGTTTAAGCTGCGAGTCGGTATGAGTAATTGTTGTCAACTACTTTTAGATCCATGATGAATGTTTTACGAGATTCATCGGGCAATCTCGACATGCCACCCGCGATCACACGCAACCCGTCGAAACCAGTACACCCCCATTACGTCAAAGAACATTACGATATCAAACGTTATGATATCAAGATTTTCGATATTCTAGCGATGTTCTAGATTCCAACAATTAGTTTATCGAAGTCAGGAAAGATAACGAATTCCCAGCCCGTTTCGTATTCTTTCTTCCGGGCAAATTTTGCAAACACCCATCTCATAATCCATTTCTATTTTTGTTGATGAGATACCTCTAGTTTTCTGAGTTGATGTTTCTTGATGGGAAACCACCAGTATTGTGTTTCCTCTTGTTGATGGGAAACATCCATTATCGTGTTTACTTTAACGGATGAGAAACCCCCAGTCTACAGTAAATGGAACCGGATGCCGAACAAATAGACCCTAATGTATGAATGATTTTCTGTCCAAACGGGTTTTGTGATTTGTGATTCGAACCCAGCTATAATGCGCGTGCATTCTTGAAGCATCAGCATCAACCCGTTCCAAAAACAAAAAGGGCAAAAGCCGCGTGCGTACTGCACACTAGAACTATGAAGAGAGTTGTTTCGAGTGCCAATCTGAGTCCCGCCACAAGAATTAATGCGCATCCGAACTTCAGGATGAATGCAAGAATGAATGCCAACCTGAATCTCATTCCATTTGCAGTCGCTATTCTACTGGTTTTTACCCTGTTGGTTTCAACACAAACATCCCGTGCCCAGAGTGCGGTGAATGGGTATGTCACGGACGCGACTACCGGCGAAACGCTGATCGGAGCATCGGTTGGATTTCCGGAGATCAATCGTGGGGCATCGTCGAACACCTTCGGATACTACTCGATTACGGACTTAAGAGCCGGAACCTATACTCTGCAGGCCTCATTTATTGGGTATCAGACGCTTCGACGCGAGATTACCCTAGGCATGAACGAAACCCTACGACTCGATCTGGCATTGACGCCATCAGGGGTGGAGCTGGAGGAAGTGGTTGTAACATCCGAGGAGGAGAAGGAGGAACAACGGGATATCGGGCGCGCACAGATTACAACGAAGTTGATTAAAGAGGTGCCGGCCGTGATCGAGCCGGACTTGTTCCGCTCGGTGCAACTATTGCCGGGTGTTGCATCGGCAAGTGATTTCTCGAGCGGGCTGTATATTCGCGGCGGTAGCCCGGATCAGACACTGATTCTGCTGGACGAGACAACTGTGTATAATCCGAGCCACTTTTTTGGCTTTTTTTCGACGTTCAATCCCGATGCGGTGAAAGACGTACGATTGTATAAGGGCGGGTACCCTGCGGAGTATGGTGGGCGGATCGGATCGGTACTTTCGGTCTACAATAAGGATGGAAATCGGAACAGGCGTCAGGGAACGGTAAGTCTTGGATTACTGGCCTCCCGCGCATCGGTGGAAGGGCCGGTTGGTGAAGGTTCCTACATGCTGGCTGTACGACGCTCCACGCTGGAACCGCTACTGGCAGCCCTACGTCAATCTACCAGTAATGTGCCAGATCTCTTCTATTTTTATGATATCAACGGGAAAATTACACAGGATCTTAGCGATCGTGACCGGCTTTCTGTGGCCTTTTATGCCGGCAACGACAATGTAAAGTTCCCGTTCCTGAGCGATGCAGAAATTCGTCTGGACTATGGAAACCAGACCGTGAGCTCGCAGTACCGCCGCATCTTTTCCGAAACATTGTTCGGTTTCTTCACACTTACCGGGTCGCGCTATTTCAACAAGCCTCGGTTTGATATCGCCGGCACACCTTTTCAGCGGGATAACGACATTTTCGACTTCTCCCTGAAGGCCGACTTTGAATATCTGCCCTCGGCAAAGCACACCCTTTCGACCGGGCTATGGGCCGGAAACATGACGCTCAAATTTTTGGATCAGTTCGATGGCCGAGTGACCTTCACCGACCGCATCCAGTCGCAGTACCTGTCGGTCTATGCGCAAGATCGCTGGACACCCACTGATCGATGGATTGTGAACGGTGGCGTGCGTCTGAATCACTTTTCGGAGGGGAACTATACCCGGATTGCTCCTCGGTTTTCCGTAGAGCACCGGCCGGCCGAAACGATCCGGCTTCAGGCAGCGTATGGGCGATTTCACCAGTTTCTCACTCTAATCACCAATGAAGCGTTCTCCGGATTTGATCTGTGGCTCACCACCGACGAGGGAGTTTCGCCTGCCTATGGAGATCAATTTGTGCTGGGCACGAAAACCATTCCATTCCGTGGTTACGCATTGGATGCCGAGGTGTACTATCGGACGATGCGCAACCTCTTCGAATTGAACCCGTTTATCGTGGATCCTTCGGGCTTGGACTACGCCGAGATTTTCCGGTTTGGAAAAGGCTATGCGTACGGGTTCGAGCTGTTCGCCGAGAAGCAATCGGGACGGCTCACCGGATTCGTCGGGTACACTTTTGGCGTAACGCGCCGCCAATTTCCCGGTTTCAATACACCCGTTCTGGACCGTCCGGGAGAAGCCCGTTTTTACCCGCCCAAATACGATCGTGCACACGACATCAGTGTGGTGTTAACGTATCGATTATCGGGTCAATGGAGTGCCTCTGCCGTCTGGAATTACAACACGGGGCAAGCCTATACACAGCCGCTGGGACGAACGCAATTTCCCAATGCACCCTGGGATCCAGAGGATCTAGATTCCTTTACCGTAGGCCGACTGAACAACTCGAGGCTACCCGATTATCACCGCCTGGATCTGGCATTTGCGCGTCGTGGAAACTTCTTTGGAATCGGAGAGGCGGAGTGGCAGATCCAGTTAATCAACGCCTATTCGCGAAGGAATATCTGGTTTTACAACTATGATTTCGATGAAAATCCGGTCGAGCGGACAGATGTTACGTTACTTCCGGTTCTGCCGTCTGTTTCCTACACAGTTCAATTTTGAGAACACAGTTGAAATTTGAGAGGCCTGAGACTAGAACATGATACTAGATCCCCCATGAAGATATTACAGCTACAATACGAATCCCATCAACCCGTAAAAACCATGCCTCGCCCGAGCCTTCAAACCTTTATTGCCAGTTTGTTCCTGCTACTCATTCTCCTATTCACAGCCGGATGCAGTCTGTACCCGCAAGATAACTACACAGAACTGGTAGTCGTCGAAAGTTACCTTATCACCGGCGAACCACTGGCCGAAGTGCGCATCTCCCGTACCCTTCCGGTTTTTGAAGAATACAGCTTCGAAAAAGCCGCTCTGAATGATGCAAACGTTGTTATTACCGAAATCTCCCCCACCGGCGATCTGCTTCAAACGCACCTATACGAAGCCAAAGAGCCTGGAATATACACTCCTGCCGATCCATCCGTTCGAGTAAAACCCTCCACACGGTACAACCTCAGCGTAACATTCGACAACCGTGACGAGGAGATCCGGGCCACTACCACCACCCCTGCCCAGATCCAAATCGTGAATGAAATCCCGGAAATCATCCAATACCAATCGGAAGAGCAGTTTACTCTGCTGGTCGACCCGGGATCGTACTCTGAAGACGTGCTGTCGGGAATGGATGGACAGGAAACACAACATGGAGAGGAAGCTCAACATGGACAATCGACAACCACATCAACAGCCCCCAACGTCACCTTTATCATCAACACCATCGCCCAGGATACCCTCCTCGAAAACCTCACCCCCTTCTACCGTAACCTCTACGATGAGGTCGAAGACATCGAATTCTCCGAACTGCAGGTCAACTCATCCGGCCTGCTCAACGAAGCCAATTTCGGGCGCAATACCGACGGTCTCATTGAGCTTCAATACCCCTGGCTTGCCGTCGTGTTCCTCGGCCAAAACGAGGTGGTCATTCATTCCGTCGACGAAAACACCAATCTTTTCCTCCGCTCGCAATCGGTTCAACTCGGAGGCTCCACACTCCCACCGGGCGAGATTCCAAACATCACTTATCGTGTCGATGGTGGAATCGGAATTTTTGGCTCCTCCGCAACCGACACAGCCCGCATTCAGGTTCAATTTTTTCCGGGTTGATGCGAGAGCCACTGGGGCCAGGCAAAAAGACGGGCGGTGCAGGAATACTGCCCACTCTGCGACATACACAAGACGCCGTACAACATGCCTTATCATAAGCAGTACATCGCGCCATATTATAAGCAGTACAAAACGCCATATTATAAGCAGTACATACGCCATATCATCAACATCACAATACACCATTTTTGATGGGAAATCATTTCCTCATGTGCGATATTTTGCGGATATTTCAGAATAGATTTTTGAGCGTGATATCGTATCCGAATCGATACTAAAACACGTTTATCTCTAACGAAACCCATCCGTCATCCCGTGAAAATTCCGATTGCAAGCGACCACGCCGGCTATCCCGCCAAAGAGATCATCAAAAAACTGCTCGAAGAGATGGGACACACACCCGTGGATTTTGGCACCCACAGTGAAGAATCGGTCGACTACCCGGAGTACTCCCACGAAGTCTCCCAACGCGTACGCGACGGAGAGTTCGAAACCGGAATCCTGGTTTGCGGTAGCGGGCAGGGTGTTTGTATGACAGCCAACAAATATGAGGGAATCCGGGCTGCACTGGTATACAACGAACAAGTAGCCGAACGATCCCGGTCGCACAACGATGCAAATGTCCTGTGCCTGCCAGGTCGGGAGCTCGACGATACCCAACTGGCTGCCATCCTGAAAGCCTGGCTGGACACACCCTTCGAGGGTGGACGACATCAGCGCCGCGTGGAAAAAATCCACAAAGCGGATTGAGATATGCATCACCCCATAAATAACACGCCCTACAAATAGCAAGCGCTACAGAAAACGAAATCTACAAATAGCAACCCCCACAAAAGAGTCATCCACAATCGTAGAAGCCCTCACATCAAACCGAAAAAAACCATGTTAGAACACAGCGATCCGGCCATTTTTTCACTCATCGAACAGGAAACCGAGCGACAGAATCTCAACTTTGAGCTCATCGCCTCGGAAAATTTTGCGTCGCGTGCAACGATCGAGGCCATGGGATCCACGCTTACCAACAAATATGCCGAAGGGTACCCGGGCAAGCGTTACTACGGTGGCTGTGAATTTGTAGATCAGGTAGAGGATCTGGCACGCGAACGGGCAAAAACATTGTTTCGGTGTGATTGGGTGAATGTTCAGCCCCACTCCGGCGCATCGGCGAACGCAGCGGTCTATCTAGCCTTTATGAAACCAGGTGATACGTTGCTTGGTCTGGATCTAGCGCATGGCGGGCACCTCACTCACGGATCGCCGGTCAACTTTTCGGGGATCACCTATCACGCAGAGTTTTACGGTGTGGAGAAAGACACCGGGCGGATCAACATGGATGCGGTGCGGAAAAAAGCCAAGGAAGTAAAACCACGAATGATTTCGATCGGTGCCAGTGCGTATACAAGAGATTTTGATTACGCGGCATTTCGCGAGATCGCCGATGAGGTGGGCGCATTTTTATGGATGGATATGGCGCATACGGCCGGGCTCATTGCAACGGGCGAACTTAACGATCCGATGCCCTATACCGATGTTGTTACCACCACCACACACAAAACCCTACGTGGGCCAAGGGGTGGAATGATTCTCGTTGGCAAAGACGGGGAAAACCGGCTCGGCGTTGTAGCGCCCAAATCGGGTCGTGTGAAGCGTTGGGGCGAAGTGCTCGATTCCGCGATTTTCCCGGGAACCCAGGGCGGGCCGCTGATGCACGTAATCGCTGCGAAAGCCGTTGCCTTTGGCGAGGCACTCAAGCCCGAATTCGCCGAATATCAAGAGCAAGTGCGGAAAAACGCCAAAACCCTTGCGGAGGAGTTCTTGCGTCGCGGGTATGAGCTGGTGAGCGGCGGCACCGATAACCATCTTATCCTCGTGGATCTTCGCAGCAAAGGACTCAACGGCAAAATAGCGGAAGAATCACTGGATCACGCCGGAATCACAGTGAATAAAAATATGGTACCGTTCGATACCGAAAGCCCGTTCGTCACCTCCGGAATCCGGATTGGTACACCGGCCATGACCACCCGAGGGTTCGGAGAAGCTGAATTTATCCGGGTAGCTGAATTGATCGACCGTGTACTACAGGATCCGGAAAGCGATGAGAACCGAAAACGAGTGCGTGACGATGTGCGCGAGATGTGCCAAAATTTTCCGCTTTACGATTTTGTAACGGTTTGATGAGAGAATGAGCAGCGTGCCTGAAGATCCAAAGCAACCTGAAGATTCCGAAAACCTGGAAGATTCCACACAAGAGGGACAAAAGACGGGTAGCTCTTCTGTTCCTTCGCCACGCCGAAGCATCATGCGCTCCAGCCCGCCCAGAGCACGCCGCCCCAAAAAAGACCCCACCTCCTCCATGTCATTCCTCGAGCACCTGGAAGAGCTCCGCTGGAGAGTCATCAAAGGGCTTATTGGAGTGGTTGCCGGCATAGTCGGTGCCTTTGTTCTTTCGGACTTCTTCATCAACGATGTCATTCTCGGTCCCACCCGTCCCGATTTTCTCATGTACAGTTTCCTTCGCATTGATGCGGTTGAACTTTCGCTGATATCCCGCAAACTGCCGGGCCAGTTTTTCACTTACTGGGGGACTCTTATCATCATCGGCTTCATCATCGGTTCACCCATCTTTTTCTATCAAATCTGGGCTTTTATCGAGCCGGCACTTGGCAGTGGAAAAAAACTAAAGACCATCCTCAACAGCCTCTTTATCAACTTCTTCTTCGTACTGGGGGTCGCCTTTGGGTATTTCATCCTGGTGCCATTCGCCGTTCAGTTTTTTACACAATTTGTGATTTCGGATGTGATCAGCAACGAGTTCGACATCAACGAATACTTCATTTCGGTCGCACTTTGGACACTAGCCTGCGGGATCTTGTTCCAAATTCCGGTTGTCAGCTTCTTCCTTTCAAAAATCGGAATCGTTACGCCAGACGGGATGCGAAAATTCCGCCGTCATGCTATTGTCGCCTCCCTTTTCCTGGGAGCATTCCTAACTCCGCCCGACCCGGTATCCCAAATTATGGTAGCCGTTCCCGTGATTTTCCTCTACCAGTTTGCCATCGTCATCAGTCGCTACGGTATGTACCTTCACAAGAAATCCCTGGCTTCAGCGTTAGGAAACGACTAACTCAGCAGACCTCGCTAGTGATTGGTTTTCAACAGCAAAAAATGCGATCTTCAACTCACATTCAAAATAATCTCGATTTATGCTCTCCATGAAGAACCAATTTCACCCCAGGACTCGCGTAAAACAACTCCTGATCCCGGGATTTTTGCCGGTACTCTTTCTTTTCATGAGCGTTGGATTCCTTTCCTGTGATGATGGCCCAACCGCATTCACCCTCACGGAACCCAACTTCGACAATGTAGCTGAACCGTTTGATATAAGTGGCCTCCAACCGGTCGTCATTGAGGAGGGACTCGAATACATACAGGTAGATCCAGGCAATACCGACAGCCCGTTTGAAGTGGTCATTCGGGATCAGATCCGCATTCATCTAACCCTGCGAAACCAGGAGGGAACCATCATCTACAGCACCTGGCAGAATGGCAACGACACGCCTGTCGTATTTAACGTGTCCAACATTCAGCTCAGCTTTCCAACCATCTACGGACCTTCACAGGCCTACACGGAAGGATTACAGCGAGGGGTTTTAGGAATGCGGGTTGATGAGAAACGGGTGTTGCTTGTCGCGCCTGAGCTCGGTTTTTCGGGACTTCGTCAAGGATCACTGAACGAGGCCTTCCGAAACGACACCCTCCGATATGATATCGAGCTGTTCGAAATTCTGTAAGCAGAACTCCTCACGATCCGAATAACAAATTATCCGTGCTAATAATATCCGTGCAGATATTATTCGTGCAGATAGATCCGTTCTGCCTCCCGTCCTGCATTCGTTAGGATCTCATGGATATTGGAACCGGCCAATTCTGCCCAATCCCTCGCATCCATCGCCTCACCTCCCAGAATTGTAACCTCCGTGCGTGGCATGATTCGCTCTTCACCCAGATCAATCATGATATAGTCCATCGTAACCACTCCGGCAATTGGATACCGCCGACCATGGATAGCAACTTCCAGCCGGTTACTGAGTGCACGAGGAATTCCATCTGCATACCCCACGGGAACGACAGCGATGAATCCGTCCCTCTCAGCACGCCAGGTGGCTCCGTAACTCACGCTCTCTCCTGCCCGAACCTCTTGCGTTTGAACAATTCGTGAGCGCCACAATTTTACCGGGTGCAGCCCGCCTGGTTGTGTGTGCCCGGCACCGTATCCCATCAACCCGATCCCTGTACGAATCATGGAAAAGTGCTCGATGTGCCCGCCGTAAAAAAGGATCCCTCCGGAGTTACTCATGTGTCGCAATGAGACTTCGGGAAAGTGGGTTAGGACTTGTTGGAATGCCCTGTTTTGTTCCGCAACTAGTGACGAACCTGGGTCTTGTGAGGTTGCATAATGTGAAAAGATTCCTGCGCAAACGAGCCGCCTGTGAATCATTGCCTGCTGCCTCACACGTACCGCCTCTTCGGGTCGGAATCCAAGACGTCTCATTCCTGTGTCGAACTCCAGATGGTAGCGAGTGCCGTCCATGAGCATGGAAAAGTGTACCTCATCGCTAATGGTAGCAATGAGATTGTGGGTAACATAGGCTGCCGCAGTTTGTTCGTTCGGGGCCGCAAGAATAAGAATTGGTTTTCGAACTCCCGCCATTCGGAGATCGATACCCTCATCGACCGTCGCTAAGCCGATCATATCGACCCAGTCTTCAAGTGCCTTGGCGATCCGACGCATACCATGGCCGTATGCATCCCGCTTGATGATCGCCATGATCTTTCGGTGGCGGGGTGTACTTTGAGAGTCCTTGGCGTCGTGGGA